>JBKKAZ010000082.1:0-39585 GCA_046714435.1 Casimicrobiaceae bacterium | reverse complement strand
CGGCAAGGAGGTCGGCACGCGGTTGCAGTTCGCCGATCACGCCGCCATGGCGCGGGCGTTCGGAATGCATGCCGAGCGCGTCGAGCGCGCGGACGATCTGCCGGCCGCCATCGATCGCGCGCTCGCCCATCGGCCCGCCTTGCTCGATGTCGTCGTGACGCCCGAGGCGATATCGTCGGATTCAAAGAGCGGGCTCGCCTGGGTACCGGATCTGCAACCGCTCGCGGCCTGGGATGACGCGGAACGCCGGTGGCGCGCCGGGATTTCCTAGAAGTGCACAGTCGGAGCGCGCGGGCCGCTTAACGTTTCGGCTGCGCGGGCTCGCGGTGGCCCGACTGATCGTTGGGCGTCAGTGAGGGGAGAGTTCCGTGCTGCATTTTGGACGTCATGCCTGCGAGATCGACGACGCGCGTCGCGTAGCGCTTCGATGCGTCACCGGCCTGGTGGTAGGTACCTTCGCGGGGTCAGTACCGGCGCAGGATCGGGCGCCCGAAATCGTTCAACCGCGTACAGTCGGGCGCGAGGGTTGCATGGAGCGCGCGTTCGAGATGCGCCGCCGCGCGATCGAGCGCGGTGACCAACCTTACGGTGCCGTGATCGTGAAGGGAGGCCGAATCGTCGGCGAAGGCGTAAGCGCGGTTGTGACCAACACTGATCCGACCGCGCACGCGGAGATGGAGGCGATCCGGTACGCGGCGCGCCGACTCGGCACGAGCGATCTGACCGACTGCGAGATGTACGGGACGTCGCGTGCTTGCCCGATGTGTGAGGCGGGCGCTTACTGGGCGCGCATCGCCAGGATGTACTACGGGACGTCGATTGCCGATGTGGGGGCGCCAAGGTTGCCGTAGCCGCACGATCCTGTGCCCAATTCAGAGTCCGTTTACGCGGCGTCGGGACGTGTCAGAGCACTCAACGCGGACGGGCACCGGCAGAGCTTCGCCTGCGGCGGCGGAATAGCTAGCTAGCCAGATACGTTTAGGCGGCAACCCGACGGTGAACGGCCGGTATCGGGCCAGGAGCCCGCCGGTCGGTGTCCGGTTTTTGCACGGCGCAACGGCGATCAGCGCCGGATTGCGACGGTCGCTGAACCGCCAAGAGGCGACGGACGCGCTTGATCCTGATTCAACAAGCCTCATCAAGTGATACGCATACGCGGCAACGCATTGTCCGCCGCTTCAGACAAGCCGGGGCGGCGCGATTCCATGCAATAAGCCGCCCCGGTTTCGGGTCGAGAAAGGCTAGGACGCGCCTTTTTTCCCGGCGCCCGCACTGCTCTTCTTCGCGTCTTGCCTGCCAAGCTCCTCCTTGGTCAGCTTGACCTTTTTCACTTTTTCCGTCTTGACCTTTTCTTTCTTCACTTTTTCCTTCTTCACCTTTTCCTTCTTCACTGCCGGCCCCGCCAATGCCTGCTTCGCCAGCCGTTTGGCCTGCTTGGCTGCGACATCGAGAAGTTTCTTGGTTTTTTGGTTCTTCCGTCTGGCTTTCAGCATTGACGCGTGACTCATTTTGACCTCCGATGGATGAAGAATGAATTCGACTTTATTTTGATCCGATCTTGCGTTCTTGGCCAACTGACCGCATCAAGCCCCGGAAATGGCCCATGCGCGGGCATCCGTACCAGGCTTGCACCCCATCCATAAATCGTCACGCCGGGTTTGTCCAAATATACGAGATCGAATCTGTTAGCAAGGCCGATGCTTTGAAATTCGGCACACACCCGGACCAAGCGACCCGAACGGCCGCTATCGAGAATGTTGACCGGCAGGTAACGACCCACCTCGCTGGTGAATCTTGCGGCGCCCAGTTGCCACGACATGCGACTGACCGCGTTTGAGCGAAGCGTGTGACTGGTTCGGGTCGAAGCAAGACGTGGACGCCAGCCGGTTTCTCCGCTCAGGCGCTTCATTCAAGCTACGCAAGGTCCGGGGCCTTCGATCCACCAGGGTAGACCTCCGGTGACCGTCGATATGCCTCGGCGCAACGTTCAGAACAGAACCATGGTCCCGTCGGCGTGGTTCTGCGATACGCCGCATAAGGCGCGTGCATCTTGCACACTGGATCTATCCAGGCGGGATCGAAGGCCGGCGCCAGCTCGATGGAATAAAGCGGCACGTGGTCAGCAATCGATCGCAGCGCGACCTTCCCGATGTCCCGCACAACAATTCCAGATGCTGCGGCGATGCTGGCGACCGGCTGGGTCGCCAACAATTGCCCCGGAGACGCCAACGCGGCGATGCGTGCTGCGATGTTGACTGTCGAACCAAAAAGGTCATTTGCTCTGCGGAGTACTGGGCCGTGGTTAAGCCCGGTTCTTGTCAGTGGAATCCGTGGCTCGGATCGGCAAGCTGGAAGCAGACGTCCGAGCACCTGAAGGGCGGTTGCCGGGTCAGGAAACCCAAACATCGCTTCGTCGCCTATCCACTTGATCGGCGGCCCGAGCCCTCCGAGGGCCTGGCGCACCAACTCCTCGAAGCACCCAAGCACCGCTATTGCCGACGCATCTCCATAGACATCTGTTATCGCACTGAAGCCCGCCAAATCGACAAACGCGACGGTCGCGACCGCGGACTCGAAGCCGTCGACAGCACTAGCGTTCGTACTCATAGCTGATTGTGGTGGGCTCGGTGGTGCGGGTCAAGCGTCGACGGTCATGGCGCCCAGGCGATGCGCGGGTCGAACTCCTAGGCCGAGGTGAACTGGAGCACCGGATCGGCGCTCGGAACGTGCTCGGTGCCGGCCGCCTCGCGCAGCGCGGGCGCTGATCAGGTGTCGCAACGCAGATCCGATCTGACAGCGAAGGTCAAATCGCAGCACCCTCGACCGACCGAGATCGGTCAACTGCGGTCGTAGCGCATTGCACTCCATAGCAGTCATTGATCGGTGCTTGTCGGCCAGGAGCGGCCGTTCGGTGGATGCGGGACCTGATCGGGGCGTTGCCATCGAAGCTTGAGGGGACTGACAGTCCCTCAGGCGGAGTACCGCAGCACAATAGTTCCCACTTCAGTCGAGCCATGAGCGGCTGCAGTCCGCCTTGGCGCGTCCACACGGCCGTCGACTGCCGCACGCTTGCGATCACGCCGCGGTTCGGCAAAGCGCGCGAAGTCAAAGACGTGGATGCCGCACGATTTCAGAATGCGGCGCGCCGCACGCACATCTCGCCCGCGCATTCTATTCCCCAAGTTTGTAAATATTCTCCCTCGCCTTTCGTGCGCTAGCGAACAGACGTTCACAACAGGGCACAGGACAATGCGTCGTGCTCCTGTATTGCTCGCCTATGTACCGACAATCCATTTGCAGGAATGATTTCCATGACGCATAAATCCAGTTTTCTGTTGGCGGCATCCGTTTCAATCGGGTTTGCCGTATTAATCGGGTTCGGATTGATCCTTGCGAAGCAAGCGAATGCTCAGGCGCAAGCAGCCCAGAACGCTCGTTCTGATAACGACCGCCAGATCAACGCCCACGCGCACCGCATGATCGAACAGGGCAGGCAGATCTTCCGCTACGACACCTTCGGCGACGAGCAATTGTGGACCGACGTATTGCGGATGCACGAGGTCATTGCAGCGGTCTCGCCGGCGACGGCGCTGGCGGTGGGCCTCAAGGTCGATGTGGAGGCCTTGCCGAAGGAACTCATCGCCGCGCTTCGGGCCGGGCAGGTTGATCTAACCGCCCCCGCCGTGACGGTAGAATTGTTACGGCTGAATGCGGTCGTCGGGGTCCGGGGCACGGTCAGCGCGGGGCAACTTACCAGCGTCGGCATCACGTGCGCTCTCTGCCATTCCTCGGTCGACAACTCCTTCACGACGGGAATCGGCAGGCGGCTGGACGGATGGGCGAATACCGATCTGAACGTCGGGGCGATCGTCGCCCTCTCGCCGGCACTGGATGCGGCCACCCAGGCGGAGTTCAACGACTGGGGCCCGGGCAAATATGATCCCCGCCACCATGCGTTCGACGGCACGAACCTCCGCTTGTTGAACAGTCCCTCGCTGCCGATTGTCCTTCCGCCGATCTATGGATTGAAGGGGATCGGCTTCGAGACGTTTAGCGCTGACGGGCCCATCTCGTATTGGAACAGCTACGTGGGGGTGGGGCAGATGGGTGGGCAGGGCAACTTCAGCGATCCACGCATCGCGCTCTTCATCACGCAGACGCCGGATCTCGTCACCCCGAAGCTGCCGGCGTTGTTGGCCTATCAACTGAGTTTGCGCACCCCGGAGCCTCCGGCAGGGAGTTTCAATCAAGAGGCCGCGAAGCGGGGCAAGCATTTGTTCCGCGACAAAGCCGGATGCGCCATGTGCCACCAGCCGCCGAACTACACGGACGTGTTGAGCGGACCCACACAGACGGTGCCATTCCTGCACGATCCGGCCGCGGTGGGCATGGATCCAGGGTATGCCGGCAGGACCGCCACGGGAAAATACCGGACGACGCCGTTACGAGGCCTCTGGCAGCATCCGCCGTATTTTCATGATGGAAGTGCGCCCGATCTCCTCGCCGTAGTCAATCACTACAACGAGCTGTTCGGGCTCAATCTCAGCGCCGCACAGAAAGCCGATCTGGTCGAATTCCTGAAGTCCCTTTGAGGTGGCGGCTGGAACGCTGGGCACTTCCAGTATTTCATCGGATCGGACGATGTTGGTCCGGTCGAATGGCAATCAGGACGAATCAGGTCTTCTCGTCCAGCTCCGACTTCCACAGCTCCCAGGGACGGTCCACGACGCTGCGGTTGGTCTTCTCGGATAGGTTGGCTTCGCCCGGGTCGAGATAGGTGACGGTTCCGCCCAGCGCGATCGCCTGCTGCTGCAGCGCCGCGTTCGTCGCCGTGTAGATCGCGCGAAACACCGCGACCGCGAGGCTCTGGCCCACGGCGCAGAAGCCATGACCGCGCATCAGCACGACGGTCTGGTCACCCAGCGCTTCGGCGAGCGCACGCCCCTGGTCTCCGCTACGCACCAGGAGGTCGGTGATCCCGAATTTCCGGCGGATCTCGAACACCGGCGCGCTGGTCCCGAGAAAGCTCGCCATGTGATAGATCGGCCGCAGCGGCACCGACGATGCGCCAAACGGAATCACTGACGGCGAGTGACTGTGGACGACGGCGTGGACGTCGGGCCGCGCCTGGTAGATCGCGCCGTGGATGAACCGTTCGAGGTAAGGTTTGCGCTCGTCGCCACCGATGGCGGTCGAATCCAGGTCGAAGGTCATCAGGTCGTCGCCGGTCACCAGAGCCGGCGCGAGCGATCGGGACAACAGGTACCGATCGGGGCGCTCGGGATGGCGCGCGCTGACGTGGCCAAACCCGTCGAGCACGCCGTGACCGGCCAGGATGCGATTCGCGGCCACGAGGTCCTCGACGACGGCAGCAACCACGGTGTGGCTTTCGTTCATTGGTGGCCCGGAAGACGCGTTGATGGTAGCGCATCGCGCCAGTCCGCGAGCGCAGCGGCAACGCGGGACACCGCGTCGGTCCAGTCGCCGAAGCGCGACTGCCGAAAGATCGTCAGCGACGGATACCAAGGCGTGGTCCCGGCCTCCAGGCGCCAGCGCCAGCAGCCGTGGAAGCGCTCGAGCAGCCACACCGGCTTGCCGAGCGCGCCAGCGACGTGCGCGACCGCGGTATCCGGGGCAATTACCAGATCGAGCTGTTCGACCAGCGCTGCGGTGTCGCCAAAGTCGCGGATCTCGGTACCGGTCGCTGTAATGCGGCCCGCGCGCGCGCCGAGCAACGACGGATCGCCGGCCTGGCCCGGTTGCAGCGAAACCCAGTTGACGCCTTCGACGTCGAGCAGCGGCGAGAGTTCGTCGGCGGATAGCGACTTGTGACGCGTGACGTAGCCGTGGTCGTCGCGAGCGAACACCGACCAAGCAAGACCCACTCTAGGACCCGGCAGCGACGCAATGCGCGCCTGCCATGTGTCACGCCGGTCGCGCGGTTGCGCGAGATACGGCGGTAGGGGCAGCCGGTTCGGCATTGCGCCGGCAAGCCCTGGCAGCGCCAGGACGGAGACGCGCGCAACGGGCCGCTCGTCGCCGAGTGCGGACGCATCGGTCACGACCCGATCCACGCCATGGAGCGATGCCATCAACGGCGCGAGGGGCGCCCAGTAGCCTTCCAGCAGCATCACAACGCGGCCCACGCGACCGCGCAATGCCGGCAGGAAGCGGGCGAACTGAACGACGTCGCCGAGACCCTGTTCGCCGTGCACGACCAGCGCGCCTTGCAGCGCCTCCCCCGACCACGCCGGCAGGTGACCAAGCGCCGAGGGTGGCGGGACGCGCGCTCGCGACGCGTCGAAGGCCGTAAGCCCTTCCTCGTAGCGACCCCGCGCGAGCAGGGTCGAGGCGATGCCGAACTGCGCATCCCGATTAAAAGGCTGGAGCGCCAGCGAAGCGCGGTACGCGGCTTCCGCGTCGGCGTGTCGCCAAGCCCAGTTGCGTACCGCGCCGAGCGTCTGCCAGACGGCCGCCGCGTCCGGGTGCGCCGTGACCACCTGCTCGAGGGCGGCGATCGAATCGTCCAATCGGCCTTCCAGCGCGTCGGCGAAAGCGATGCCGGCCCGCGCGACGGGGTGCGAAGGATCGCGCGACACGACGCGCTGGTAGGCCGCTCGCGCCGTCGCCGCGTCACCAGCCTGGTTGGCGAGCTCGCCGAGATTGATCGCCGCTTCGGGGTAGGCCGGCAGGAGCGCGAGCGCACGCTCGAACGCGAGCCGCGCGTCGTCGCGACGCTTCAGGCGCATGAGCGCAATGGCGCGGCTGTTATGGGCCTGCGCGAAGTCGGGCCGGTGGGCGACCGCGCGATCCAGTGCCGCGAGCGCATCGGCGTGGCGTCCCGCATGGATCAGCGCGAGGCCGAGGTTGGCGTGCGCGATCGCATTCGCCGGCACCAGCGCGCTCGCCGCCTCGAGTCGCGCGATCGAGGTGGCGACGTCGTTGCGCGCGAGCGAGAGCGCTCCGGCGTTGATCAGCGTGGTCGGATCGCGATCGTCGGCAGCGAGTAGCTTCGCGTAAATCGCTTCCGCTTCGTCGAGCCGTCCGCCTTGCTGCAGCTCGATGGCGCGAGCGATGTCCCGCAACGTAGTGCCGTCGTTGCGAGCGTCGCTTGGGGCCTGCGGGCGGGGGCGGTCGGGCACGGAACTCTCGCGGCTCAAGAGCCGAATGGCGATGGTAGCAAGGCGCAGGCCGCGCGGCGGATCCGGATAGAATGACGGCTCCCATCACGAACGCGCGCCCGCCTCATGTCGCAAATCCTCCAGGACCTTCCCGTCGGCCAAAGGGTCGGCATCGCGTTTTCGGGCGGGCTGGACACCAGCGCGGCGCTGCACTGGATGCGCGCCAAGGGGGCGATTCCCTACGCATACACGGCGAACCTCGGGCAGCCGGACGAGCCCGACTACGAGGACATTCCGCGGCGAGCGCGGCGCTACGGCGCGGAACAGGCGCGGCTCATCGATTGCCGTGCCGCGCTGGTGGCCGAGGGCATCGCGGCGTTGCAGGCGGGTGCGTTCCACATCTCGACCGCGGGCACGACGTACTTCAATACGACTCCACTCGGCCGCGCGGTGACCGGGACGATGCTCGTTGTCGCGATGCGCGACGACGACGTGCACATCTGGGGCGACGGCAGCACCTACAAGGGCAACGACATCGAGCGTTTCTACCGCTACGGACTGCTCGCCAACCCGAACCTGCGCGTCTACAAACCCTGGCTGGATCCGAAGTTCATCGAGGAGCTCGGCGGCCGCAAGGAGATGTCCGAGTACTTGAATCGCGCGGGTTTCGGCTATCGGATGAGCGCCGAGAAGGCGTACTCGACCGACTCGAACCTGCTGGGCGCGACCCACGAGGCGAAGGACCTCGAGTTCCTGGACAAGGGCATCGGAATCGTCGAGCCGCTCATGGGCGTGCCGTTCTGGCGCGACGACCCCGTCGTGAAGCCGGAGACCGTGCAGGTGCGCTTCCTCGAGGGGCGGCCCGTTGCGCTGAACGGCGTTGGCTTCGGGGACGAGGTCGCGCTGCTGCTCGAGGCCAACGCGATCGGCGGCCGGCATGGGCTCGGCATGTGCGACCAGATCGAAAACCGCATCATCGAGGCCAAGAGCCGCGGCATCTACGAGGCGCCAGGCATGGCGCTGCTCCACATCGCGTACGAGCGGCTGGTCACCGGCATCCACAACGAGGATACGATTGAACAGTACCGGGGCAACGGCCGCAGGCTCGGGCGCCTGCTCTACCAGGGGCGCTGGTTCGATCCGCAGGCGATGATGCTTCGCGAAAGCGCGCAACGCTGGGTCGCGCGGGTGGTCAGCGGCGACGTTACGCTGGAACTTCGCCGCGGCAACGACTACTCGATCCTCGACACCACCAGCCCGAACCTCACCTACAAGCCGGAGCGGCTGACGATGGAGAAGGGCAAGGACTTCTTCGCGCCGCAGGATCGCATCGGCCAGCTGACCCTGCGCAACCTCGACATCGAGGACACCCGCGAGAAGCTGCTCGCGTACGTCAGGACCGGCCTCTTAAAACCGTCGGCCGATTCGCCGCTGCCGCGGCTTGTCGACGGCAGCGAGCGCGACGCGTCGAAGTGAGGCGCCGATTCGCGTTTAGTCGACCTTGATGCCCAGCCTGCGCACGATCGGCGTCCAGCGTTCCGCTTCCATCCGGATAAGCGCCGCGAACTCGCCGGGCGTGCCGCCGACCAGGTCGAAGCCGAAACCGTTCATGCGCTGCGTGACGTCCGGCAGCTTCAGGATTACGTTGACTTCCGCGTTGATCCGCTCGATCACCGGCCGCGGCGTGCCGGCCGGCGTCACCAGCCCGTTCCAAGCCAGCGCTTCGAAGCCGGGTTAGCCGGACTCGGCGATCGTCGGCAGCTCGGGTAGCAACGGGAAGCGCTTCGGCGGCGTCACCGCGATCGCGCGCAACTTGCCGGCCTGGATTTGCGTCTGCAGCGGCTGCATGACCGCGAAGATCATCTGCGTCTAGCCCTGCACGGTCGACAGCACCGCCGGGGGCGAGCCGTTGAACGGGACGTGCACCGCCTCGATGCCGCTCATCGACTTCGGGAGTTCGGCGTTCAGATGCGAAGAGCTGCCGTTGCCGACCGACGCGAAATTGACCTTCCCCGGATTCGCCTTCGCGTAGCTGACGAGCTCCGCGACCGACCTGATCGGCAACGCGGCGTTGACCGCGAGCACGTTGGGCTGGCTCGAGGTGATCACCACCGGCGCCAGATCCTTCTGGACGTCGTACGGGACCTTCTGGATCAGCGGACCGGTGGCGAGCGGTCCGTTGAAGCCGAGCAGCAGCGTATGGCCGTCGGGCGGCGACTTCGCGACCTCGGCGGTGGCGACGGCGCCTCCGGCGGCCGGCTTGTTCTCGACGATGACCGCGTGGCCGTACTTGTCTTTGAGTTTGTCGCCGATGGCGCGTGCGAGCACGTCGAGCGAGCTGCCGGCCGGGGCGGGCACGAGGATTCGAACTTGCCGCTCCGGCCAACCCTGCCCGGTCACTGTCGCGGGGCAAGAAGCGCGAGCGCAGCGGCGAACGCGGAGATGACGTGTCGACGATTCATGGCATTCCCTCGAGGTGGGTAGCGAACCCGGCACCGGCGAGCGCCAGCCAGGCAATTTCACACAGAAACGCAAAGTGAGGTCAGCGCAATCATAACCTCCCAGGTTGAACTTGCAGATCCGCATACCGGCGCATGAACCGCCGGTCGATCCAGTCCTTCCAGCGCCACACCCAGCCGCCTTCGAGCGTCCAACCGTCGCGCGTGGCGACAGCATGGCGATCGCCCGTCGAGATCAACGCGAGCGAGTGCGGCTGCGGCACGTAGCGCCGAAGAGACCGTCCTGCTGCCGCCGCACGCAGGTTGGCCGCGAGTGGCGGACCCTGCCGTACCGCGTACACGCCCGACTTCGGTCGCGGGTGCCCGACCATCGTCGCGCAATCGCCCGCGGCGAACACGTGCGGATGCGAGGATGAGCGCAGCGTCTCGTCGACCGCGATGAAGCCGCGGTCGTCGACGGCGAGCCCGCTTGCGGCGAACCGCGGCGACGCCGCTGCACCGGCCGCCCAGACGATGAAGTCGCCCGCTACGCGGCAGCCGTTCGCCGCGACGACGACGCCCGGCTCGACGCGCACGACGCGGCTCGACAGATGGACCTCGACCTTGCGCTCGGCGAGAAGGTGCCGGAAGACGCGCCGCGTGCCCTCCTGGTGCGCTGGCAGCAGCACATCGACGTCGGTCACGAGCTGCCACTCGACCGCCTCGCGCCGACCGGTCACGACCGCGATACGGTGCTGCATCGCCAGCAGCATCTCGATCGCCGCCGCGCCGCCACCGACGACGACCGCGCGCTTCAGCGACCCCAGGCGCGCGCGCTCCATCAGCGCATTCCAGGTGCGCAGAAACGCGTCGACCGGCTTGACGCCGATCGCGTGCGCGGCCGCGCCGGCTATGCCGGCGGTGGCGGGCATCGAGCCGATGTCGAGCGAGACGAGGTCGAATTCGAGCGACGCACCGTCGGCAAGCGTGAGCACGCGCGCCGATGGATCGAGGCCGGTCGCGATCGTTGCCACGAAGCGCGCGCCGGCGAATCGCACGACGCGCTCCAGATCGATGTGCGTCTCCTCGACGGTGTAGTGCCCGGCGACGAGCCCGGGCAGCATCCCGGAGTACGGTGTCCAGCGGTTCGGGCTTACTAGCACCAACTCGACGTCAGCCGCCGACGCGAGCCCGAAACGCCGCAGCACCTCCACGTGGGTGTGCCCGCCGCCGACGAGCACGATGCGTTTCAAGGCGCGCCCCGGACCCCGATGTCGCAATACAACGCGCTGGCTCTACTCAGGACGAACACGAGTACGACGAACAGGGCGCCGGCGCGCGCATCAGCGACGCATCGCAGTCACGCACTAGGGGCGCCGTACTCGTGCCAAGATCACCGACACCACGAAACATGCAGGCTAGGCGCTTGCCCGGCCGCACACCGGTGCCTCACGTTAGCGGTCGCCGAAATCTCCTGCACCAGCGCTTCGTTCATGCAGCGACCCGACCGCACACCAGGTACTCCAGCAGCGCTTTCTGCACGTGCAGTCGATTCTCAGCTTCGTCCCAGACCACGCTCTGCGGGCCGTCGATGACCTCGGCCGCCACTTCCTCGCCGCGATGCACGGGCAGACAGTGCATGAACAGCGCGTCGGGCTTGGCGACGCGCATCATGTCGGCGTCGACCATCCAGTCGGCGAATGCCGTCCGTCGCGCGTCGTTCTCGGCTTCGAAACCCATGCTGGTCCACACGTCGGTGGTCACCAGATCGGCGCCGCGGCAGGCGTCGACCGGGGCATCGAACTGTTCGAGGCAGCGCGCCTCGTCGATGCCCACCCGCGACATGTTGACCCGGTAGCCGGCCGGTGCGGCGACGTGAACCTTGAAATCGAAAATTCGCGACGCCTGCAACCAGGTGTAGCAGACGTTGTTGGAGTCACCGATCCATGCCACGGTCTTGCCGGCGACGGGACCGCGGTGCTCGAGCCAGGTGAAGACGTCCGCGAGAATCTGGCAGGGGTGGTACTCGTTGGTGAGCCCGTTGATTACCGGCACGCGCGAGTGCGCGGCGAAGCGCTCGATCAGCGACTGCTCGAAGGTGCGGATCATCACTACGTCCACCATCCGCGAGATCACGCGGGCAACGTCCTCGATCGGCTCGCCCCGCCCGAGCTGGGTGTCGCCGCGGGTCAGATTGATGGCGATGCCGCCGAGCTGGTTCATCCCGGCTTCGAACGACACGCGCGTGCGTGTCGAGGCCTTCTCGAACACCATCGCCAGTGTGCGGTCGCGTAGCGGCTGGTAGAGCTCGTAGCGCTTAAAGCGCTCCTTGATGCGCCGGGTCCGCTCGAACAGGTAGTCGAACTCCTCGGCGGAAAAATCCTCGAACTGGAGAAAGTGCTTCGGCGCGGACGGCATGCTCGGCTCGCTTCAGCGAGGAATTTCCCGGCGAATCATCATTTTAGCACGCAAGGGCGTGGCGCTTCGGCGGTTCGCCGCGGCTACGCATCGCCACGCCGTGCCGTGCGAGTCGGGGCCTTGCGGAAATCGGACACGACGAGGGGTGCCACAGAGCGCGATGCTACAATTTTTGCACGTTCGTTCCGCGCCCCGACCCATGCTCGCCCGACCCACGCTGTCGTTCCTGTCCGCGCCCGGCCAAGAGGGGAATCGTTGCACGCCGGGCTGATTGCCGATGGGCCGAATATGCGAAAGGCGCCTTCAAGGCGCCTCTCGATCGACGGCGAAACCCGCGGCTGCTTGCTGCTATGCCATCGACTTGATCGCCTGCGCGAGGCGCGACTTGGTGCGCGACGCGAGGTTCTTGTGCACGATCTTCTTGTCGGTGATGCGGTCGATCACCGACTGCGAATCGACCAGTTGCTTGGCCGCGGCGGACTTGTCGCCGGCGGCGATCGCCTTCTTGACTTTCTTGACGGCGGTGCGAAGCGCCGACTTCTGGCTCGCATTGCGCTGGCGCGTGGTTTCCGCCTGCCGTGCGCGTTTGCGGGCTTGTGCCGAATTGGCCATGTTCAGGAATCCTTGAGTGTCCGGAGTGCCCGGAAAAAGACTTGCAAGTATAGCCCGAAACCCTCGACAGGGCAACAGGTTAGGGCCTTCCCGGGTCCCGCGGCGCTTAGCGCTGTGATCGGCCGGCGGTCGTGGCGCGGCGCGGGACTTGCGTGAACCTGCTGAGGGCACTGTCGACCGTCGGCGGGATGACCTTGTTGTCCCGCATCACCGGCCTCGTCCGCGAGAGCCTGAAAGCGGTGCTGTTCGGCGCCGGCGTGCAGATGGACGCGTTCGAGGCTGCGTTCCGGCTGCCGAACATCCTGCGGCGCATGTTTGCCGAGGGCGCGTTCTCGCAGGCGTTCGTGCCGATACTCGCCGAGTACCAGCGCCAGCGTGGACCCGCTGCCACGCGCGAACTGGTCGGGCGCGTCGGCACGCTGCTCGCGGTCGTGCTGCTCATCGTGACCGTGTTGGGCGTGCTCGCCGCGCCCTGGCTCGTCTACCTGCTCGCGGCGGGTTTCGAGAAGACGCCCGGCAAGGTCGAACTGACCGCGGACCTGATCCGCATCGTGTTTCCCTATCTGCTGTTCGTGTCGCTGGTCGCGCTGGCCGGCGGCGTGCTCAACGTGCACCGGCGATTCGCGATCCCGGCGTTCACGCCCGTGCTGCTCAATGTTTCGGTGATCGCGGCCGCGATTCTGCTCGCGCCGCGGCTCGATCCGCCGATCGTTGCTTTGGCATGGGGGGTTGCGATCGGCGGCGTCGCGCAGCTCGCATTGCAACTGCGCCCGCTGGCGAAGCTCGGCATGCTGCCGCGGCCCTCGTTGCACTGGAACGATCCGGGCGTGCGGCGCGTGGTCTTCGCCATGGGGCCGGCGCTGCTCGGCGTGTCGGCGGCGCAAATTTCGGCGCTCGTCAACACCCAGCTCGCGGCGTGGCTGGGCGACGGGCGGATCTCGTGGATCACCTATGCGGACCGGCTGATGGAGTTCCCCAGCGCGCTGCTCGGAGTCGCGCTGGGAACGGTGCTGCTGCCTTCGCTCGCCAAGTACCACAGCGATGCCGACCACGACCGCTATTCCGGGCTGCTCGATTGGGGGCTGCGGCTCGCGCTGCTGCTGGCGCTACCCGCGGCGCTCGCGCTTTGGCTGATCGCCGTGCCGCTGATCGCAACGCTCTACCAGTACGGGCGCTTCACCCCCGAAGATCTCTGGCAGGTACGCTCGGCGTTGCTCGGGTACGCGGTCGGCCTGACCGCGCTGGTGCTAGTCAAGATTCTGGCGCCGGGTTTCTACGCGCGCCAGAATCTCCGGACACCGGTGAAGATCGCGTTCGTCACCGTGTTGATCACCCAAGCGCTCGCACTGATCCTGATGTGGCCGCTCGGCCACGCGGGGCTGACGCTCGCGATCAGCCTCGGCGCGTGCGTGAATGCGGTCCTGCTGCTCATGTTCCTGCTGCGGCACGGGTACTACGCTCCAAAGGCAGGTTGGCTCGCCCTGGTTGGCAAGCTCGTCATCGCGCTGGCCGTGCTGGGCGCGGTGCTGCTGGCCGTCGCCGGGCCGAACTCGTTCTGGCTCGCGGCGTCGGTGTGGGCGAAGGTCGGGCGCCTTGCGCTGGTCATCGCCGCCGGCGCGCTCGCCTACTTCGCGACGCTCTACCTGCTCGGGTTCCGGTTCTCCGACTTCAACCGTCGCGAGGGTGAAGCGCCGCTGGCGATCGCCGACACCGATTCGTAGGCCGACGCAAAAGGCGTCCGGGAGTTCGGTGCATGCCGGGATGGCTTCATTGCGCTTTTTGCATCGGGATTATTGGATTCAGGCGGGCGCATGGTAGGTCACTAAGGGCGGCCCGTCGGCGCCCGCCGGCAACGGTACCCAACAACGCGCATCATGCGGGGCGCCGTGCATCGCGAACCATCTTGCATCACGCTGCTAAGCGCTGGGATCGCCGCCCGGCTTCCGGTGGGGGCAGCCCGGCTTGGTGCAATCGGCGTAGAGGTAGAGCGCGTGCTCGCTGATCTCGAACCCGCGCTCGCGCGCGATCCGCTGCTGGCGCTGTTCGATCTCGGCGTCGTAGAACTCCTCGACCCGTCCGCACTGCAGGCACACCAGGTGGTCGTGGTGCTTGCCCCGGTTGAGTTCGTAGACCGCCTTGCCGGATTCGAAATGGTGGCGGGACAAAAGCCCCGCCCGCTCGAACTGGGTTAGCACGCGGTAGACGGTGGCGAGACCGACGTCGAGTCCTTCGGAACGCAGCTGCCGGTAGACGTCCTCGGCGGTCATGTGCCGAAGCGTCGACGATTCGAACAGATTGATGATGCTCAGGCGCGGCAACGTGGCCTTGAGGCCGGCGCTGTTCAGGTCTTGCGCAGTGCTCATCGGGCGGGTCCGTTCGGCGCCCTGGGGGAACATCGAGGCGGCGGGTGTCTATAATAGCGGCTCCGCTTTGCCCGGCCCATCGCCGCATCGTGCCTATCACCCGCACTCCCCGCGCCGTGTTTCGCGCTGCACTTCTGGGCGGCGCGTTGCTCGTCGGCGGCTGCTCGACGTGGCAGACCTATTTGCCGGACATCCGCCAGTTCGGCGTCTACAAGCTCGACATCAACCAGGGCAACTATGTCACCCAGGACATGGTGGAAAAGCTCAAGGTCGGGCAGACCAAGCCGCAGGTGAGGCTGGTGCTCGGCACTGCGCTGGTGATGAGCGCGTTCCGCGACAACCGCTGGGATTACATCTACGAATACTCGCGGCAGGGCAAGCGGCTGGAGCACCGCCAGTTCACGCTGTACTTCGTCGACGACAAGCTCGCCCGCTGGGAGGGTGATGACGTGCCGGTTTCCGCGGCACAGCTCAACCGGATCGCGGCCGATCGCGAACTCGCGCCGCAGCCGTCGGCCGACGACCAGGGCATGTTGCAGCGCTTCCTCGAAATCCTGAAGGGCAACTGGTGAGCGTTCGCGTCGCCATCGCCGGCGCCGGTGGCCGCATGGGCCAGGCGCTGATCGAGGCGACGCTGGCCGTACCGGACCTGGCACTCAGCGCGGCGTTGGAGGTGCCGGGAAGCCCTTGCATCGGGCGCGATGCCGGCGAACGGATCGGCCGCAAGAGCGGCGTGATCGTCGGCGCGGATGTGGATGCAGCGCTCGCTCGAGCGGACGTGCTGATCGATTTCACGCGCCCCGAAGGGACGCTTGCGCACGCGGCCGCCTGCGCCAGACGTGGAGTCGCGATGGTCGCAGGCACGACCGGCCTGCTGCCGCAGCAGAATGCCGAACTGGTCGCTCACGCGAAGTCGATCGCGATCGTGTACGCGCCAAACATGAGCGTCGGTGTCAACGTGCTGGCGAAGCTGGTGGAGTTTGCCACCTCGCGGCTCGGACCGGCCTACGACGTCGAGATCGTCGAGATGCACCACAAGCACAAGGTGGACGCGCCGTCGGGCACGGCGCTGCGGCTTGGCGAGATTGCGGCCGCCGCCATGGGAACCTCGCTGGAGCGCGCGGGCGTGTTCACGCGCGAGGGGACGACCGGTCCACGCAAGCCGGGCACCGTCGGCTTCGCGACGCTGCGCGGCGGCGACGTGGTCGGCGAGCACAGCGTGATCTACGCGGGCGACGGGGAGCGCATCGAACTCACCCATCGCGCCACGTCACGGCAGAACTTCGCCGGCGGGGCGCTGCGCGCGGCGCGCTTCGTCGCGTCGCGACGCGCTGCGGGCGTGTCGGGGATGTTCGACATGAGCGACGTGCTCGGCCTGAACTAACGGGGATTCGCGATTTCAGCACAGCCGTTCGACCTTTCCGGGCGGGTCGCGCTGGTGACCGGCGGCGGCAGCGGATTGGGCTTTGCGATCGCGCAGGGCCTCGCGCGTGCCGGCGCCTGGGTCGCGCTCAATGGTCGCGACGGGTCCAAGCTCGAAGCAGCGGCGGCGGCGCTTGCCGTCGGAGGCTTCGAAGCGCGAATCGCCCGTTTCGACGTGACCGACGCCGATGCCGTGCGCGCAGGCGTGAAGGAGCTCGAGCGAAGCGCAGGGCGCGTCGATATCCTGGTGAACAACGCCGGGGTCAATCGGCGCGGCCCGATCGACGGGTATCCCGAGGGCGACTGGCGCGCGTTGATGGCCGCCAATCTCGACGGTCCATTCCATGTCACGCAGGCCGTGCTTCCAGGCATGAAGGCGCGGCGCGAGGGCAAGATCGTGAATATCTGCTCGCTGGCGAGCGACCTCGGACGTCCGAACATCGTTCCCTATGCGGCGTCGAAGGGCGGCCTCAAGCAGTTCACACGGGCGCTCGCCGTCGAGCTGGCGCCGCACAACATCCAGGTGAACGGCATCGCGCCAGGCTTCTTCAAGACCGAGATGAACGCGCCGCTGATCGCGGACGCCGAGTTTTCCGCCTGGGTCGCCCGACGCACGCCCGCCGGGCGCTGGGGCGAGGCGCCCGAGATTGCCGGCGCGGTTGTGTTCCTTGCATCGCCGGCGGCCAGCTACGTGACCGGGGCGATGCTGAGCGTTGACGGCGGATTCGCGGCCTCGTACTGAACCGCTGGCGGGCACGCTGCGCCATTGAGCGGTGTGCAAGTGTCCCGAGTCAGAAATTCGTTGTGCAAAAGGACCAGTTCGCTCCCAGGCATTGTTGCCCCCATGCGGCAGGTGACCAACCTCGCCGCACGGGGGCGTCGCGCCTAGAAGCGAACGACGCCGGAGCGCGGCGCGACTTATCGAGGCCCGCAGGGCGCGTCGTCGCGCGATGGCGCACCGGCCGACGCGTTGGGCTGCGCACCTCGAGAATGCCTGGGGAGGCCGCGGTCCATTGGCGCGGGCGTCAAACGGATGGCCGAGATCCTCCAACGAATCCCTGACTCAAGACACTAGGGCGCGGTATAATTAAGCGTTTTGGCGGGGAAGGCGCACAGGAAACTGATGCCTTCCCCGTTTTCGCGTCCACCGATGTCAAGGCACGGTGTTGTTCCCACCGCGCCGAACCGGTGACGCCGGAGTCGCCGCCATGAACGCTCCCGACGCTTCGATCGCCGCTTCCCGTTCCGCGCTGTTTCCGGCGCTCTTCCCGGCGTTGCTCGCGCTTGCCGACGGCACGGTGTTTCGCGGACGCGGGATCGGTGCGATCGGCCGCACGGTCGGCGAGGTTGTGTTCAATACCGCGATGACGGGCTACCAGGAGATCCTCACCGATCCCTCCTACGCCGGGCAGATCGTCACGCTGACCTATCCGCACATCGGCAACGTCGGCGTGAACGCGGAGGATGCGGAGTCGTCCGCGATCCACGCAGCCGGACTGGTGATCCGCGACCTGTCGCTGCTCGAATCGAATTTTCGCGCGACCGGCGGGCTGTCGAACTACCTCGCCAGCGCGAACATCGTCGCCATCGCCGATCTGGACACTCGCAAGCTCACGCGAATCCTGCGCGAAAAGGGTGCGCAAAACGGCTGCATCGTGGCCGGCGGCGCGCTAGACGCCGCTGCCGCGACCGACGCGGTCGCACGCGCCAGGGCCGCGCCGTCGATGGCGGGGCTCGATCTCGCGAAAGTCGTGTCGTGCTCGGCCCCGTACCCATGGCGCCAGGGCAGCTGGACGCTCGGCGTGGGCTTTTCCGAGCCGCAGGACACGCGCTTTGGTGTCGTCGCCTACGACTTCGGCGTCAAGCGCAACATCCTGCGCCTGCTGGCCGATCGTGGCTGCAGGCTCACCGTGGTGCCGGCGCAGACCACGGCGCACGACGTACTGGCAATGAAGCCCGATGGCGTGTTCCTGTCCAACGGACCCGGCGATCCCCAGCCCTGCGATTACGCGATCGAGGCGATCCGCGAGATAGTGGCCAGCGCCACGCCGACGTTCGGGATTTGCCTCGGCCACCAGTTGCTCGCTCTCGCGTCGGGCGGACGCACGCTCAAGATGAAGTTCGGACACCATGGTACCAACCATCCGGTGCTCGACAAGGACAGCGGGCAGGTGCTGATCACCAGCCAGAACCACGGTTTCGCCGTCGATCCGGCGTCGCTGCCCTCGAATGTGCGCGTGACGCACGTATCGCTGTTCGACGGCAGCAACCAGGGCATCGCGCGCACCGACCGGCCGGCGTTCTCGTTCCAGGGCCATCCGGAAGCGAGCCCCGGTCCGCACGATGTCGGTTATCTGTTCGACCGATTCGTGGAGGCGATGAAGCGGGGCTAGGATCTCGGGGTTCGGGACTAGGGAGCGACTTCGCGATGCTGACAAGTTACCGAGATCTCAGGGTTTGGCAGTCGGCGATGACGCTGGTGACCCAGACCTACCGCCTGACAGCAACCTTGCCTAAATCCGAAGTCTATGGGCTTTCGAGTCAAATCCGACGGTCGGCAGTTTCAGTTCCATCGAATATCGCCGAGGGTCACGCCAGGGCGTCGACCAAGGAATACGTCCATTTCGTTGGAATCGCGCTAGCATCGCTAGCATCGCTGGCGGAACTGGAAACCCAACTCCTGATCGCGCGACGCCTTGAACTCGCGAGTATCCAGCGAATCGATGAACTGCTCGCACGCGCGGATGAAGTTGGAAAAATGCTACGGGGTCTCGAGATGGCATTGGCGCCGGGGCTACGGCGTCGCTCCCTAGCCCCTAGCCCCTAGCCCCTAGCCCCCAGCCCCCAGCCCCCAGCCCCCAGCCCCGCTTCTCCAATGCCCAAGCGCACCGACATCCATTCCGTCCTCATCATCGGCGCCGGCCCGATCATCATCGGCCAGGCCTGCGAGTTCGATTACTCCGGCGCCCAGGCGTGCAAGGCGCTGCGGGAGGAGGGCTACCGGGTGATCCTGGTGAACTCGAATCCGGCAACGATCATGACCGACCCGGAAATGGCCGACGTCACATACATCGAGCCGATCACCTGGCAGATGGTTGCCAAGATCATCGAGCGTGAGCGGCCTGACGCGCTGCTGCCGACGATGGGCGGGCAGACCGCGCTCAACTGCGCGCTCGATCTCGCCCGCGAGGGCGTGCTGACCAAGTTCGACGTCGAGCTGATCGGCGCGTCGAAAAAGGCCATCGACAAGGCCGAGGACCGGGAGAAATTCAAAGCCGCGATGACCCGCATCGGGCTGGCCAGCGCGCGCTCGGGCATCGCGCACTCGCTCGAAGACGCCCAGCGGGCGCAAGCTGATCTCGGCTTCCCGGTAGTGATACGACCATCGTTCACGCTGGGCGGAACCGGCGGCGGAATCGCCTACAACAAGGACGAGTTCGACGAGATCTGCAAGCGCGGGCTGAGCCTGAGCCCGACCCGCGAGCTGCTGATCGAGGAGTCGCTGCTGGGCTGGAAAGAATTCGAGATGGAGGTGGTGCGGGATCGCAAGGACAACTGCATCATCGTCTGCTCGATCGAGAACGTCGATCCGATGGGCGTGCACACCGGCGACTCGATCACGGTGGCGCCGGCGCAGACGCTCACCGACAAGGAATACCAAGTCATGCGCGACGCCAGCATCGCGGTGCTGCGTGAGGTGGGGGTCGACACCGGCGGATCCAACGTGCAGTTCGCGATCAACCCGGACGACGGCCGGATGATCGTGATCGAGATGAATCCGCGGGTGTCGCGCAGCTCGGCGCTCGCCTCCAAGGCGACCGGCTTTCCGATCGCCAAAATCGCCGCCAAGCTTGCCGTCGGCTACACGCTGGACGAACTCGGCAACGACATCACCGGAGGCAAGACGCCCGCGTCGTTCGAGCCGACCATCGACTATGTCGTGACCAAGGTGCCTCGCTTCGCGTTCGAGAAATTCAAGCAGGCCGATGACAGGCTGACCACGCAGATGAAGTCGGTCGGCGAGGTCATGGCGATCGGCCGGACCTTCCAGGAGTCGCTGCAGAAGGCGCTGCGCGGCCTCGAGGTCGGCGTCGACGGCTTCAACCTGAAGTCGGTCGACCCGGACAAGATCGGCGACGAGCTCGCCTACCCCCGCGCCGAGCGGCTCTGGTACGTCGCCGACGCGTTCGGCATCGGTATGTCGCTGGAAGAGCTGCATGGCTACACCCGGATCGATCGGTGGTTCCTCGCCCAAATCAAGGAGATTGTCGACCTCGAGCTCGCGATCGAGAAGACCAAACTTGCCGACCTGACCCGGGATGAACTGCGCGAGCTGAAGCGGAAGGGTTTCGCGGACCGCCGGCTGGCCCATCTGCTCAAATCGACCGAGGCCGAGGTCCGCGCGAGGCGCCACGCGCTCGGCCTGCGGCCGGTGTTCAAGCGCGTCGATACTTGTGCGGCCGAGTTTGCCACGCGCACCGCTTACCTGTACTCGACCTACGAGGACGAATGCGAGGCCGAGCCGACCGATCGCAAGAAGGTCATGGTGCTCGGCGGCGGGCCGAACCGGATTGGACAGGGGATCGAGTTCGACTACTGCTGCGTGCACGCGTCGATGGCGCTGCGCGACTACGGCTTCGAAACGATCATGGTCAATTGCAACCCGGAGACGGTGTCGACCGATTACGATATTTCCGATCGCCTCTACTTCGAGCCGCTGACGCTGGAAGACGTGCTCGAGATCGTGCATGTCGAGAAGCCGTGGGGCGTCATCGTCCAGTTCGGCGGGCAGACCCCGCTCAAGCTCGCGCGGGACCTCGAGGCGAACGGCGTGCCCATCATCGGCACCACGCCGGACATGATCGACATGGCGGAGGACCGCGAGCGCTTCCAGCAGATGCTGACCAAGCTCGGACTGAAGCAGCCGCCCAACCGGACCGCACGCACGCAAGCCGCGGCGGTTGCTGCGGCCGAGGAGATTGGTTACCCGCTGGTGGTGCGCCCCTCGTACGTGCTCGGCGGCCGGGCGATGGAGATCGTGCACGAGCCGCGCGACCTCGAGCGCTACATGAACGAGGCCGTCAAGGTCAGCAACGACGCTCCGGTGCTGCTGGACCGGTTCCTGAACGATGCCATCGAGGTGGACGTGGACGCCGTGTCCGACGGCAGCGACGTGGTCATCGGCGGCATCATGGAGCACATCGAGCAGGCCGGCGTGCATTCGGGCGATTCCGCTTGTTCGCTGCCGCCGTATTCGCTGTCGAAGCCGCTTCAGGACCAGCTTCGCGAACAGACCGTGCTGATGGCGAAGGCGTTGAACGTGGTGGGGCTGATGAATGTCCAGTTCGCGATCACCAGGGACGGCAATGGCGAGCCCACCGTGTACGTTCTCGAAGTGAATCCGCGCGCCTCGCGCACCGTCCCGTTCGTTTCCAAGGCCACCGGCCGGCCGCTCGCCAAGATCGCGGCGCTGTGCATGGCCGGCCGGTCACTCGCTGCGCAGGGAATCTCGGGCGAAGTGCTGCCGCCGTACTTTTCGGTCAAGGAGGCCGTGTTCCCGTTCATCAAGTTCCCGGGCGTGGACACCATCCTCGGGCCCGAAATGAAGTCGACCGGCGAGGTGATGGGGGTCGGCGAGACCTTTGGCGAGGCGTTCGTCAAGAGCCAGCTTGCCGCCGGCGTGCGGCTGCCCTCGAGCGGCACGGTTTTCCTGAGCCTGCGCAACAGCGACAAGCCGCGCGCGATCGAAACCGCGCGCATGCTGCACGAACTGGGTTTCCGGATCGTCGCCACCCGCGGCACGGCGGCGGCGCTGGTCGAGGCGGGCGTTCCGGTGACCGCGGTGAACAAGGTCGCCGAAGGCCGTCCGCACATCGTCGACATGCTGAAAAACGACGAGGTCGCGATGGTCATCAACACCGTCGAGGAAAAGCGGAGCGCGATCCAGGACAGTTATGCGATCCGCCGCGAGTCGCTCAACGATCAAATCCCGACCTTCACGACCATCGCGGGCGCCCGCGCCGCAGTGATTGGCATGAGGGCGATGCGCGAGCTGGTGCCCTACGCGGTCCAGTCGCTGCACGAGCGTCTGCAACGCTAGGACTAGCGTCTTGCTCTACACTTATCCGTGCCGGAAGCGCGCGTCGCGCTTCCGGCGTTGATTTCCTGAAGCGGCAATGGCCAAGATTCCCATGACCGTCGAAGGTGCGGGCCGGCTCAAGACCGAACTGCACCGCCTGAAGACCATCGAGCGCCCGAAGGTCATCCAGGCCATTGCGGACGCGCGCTCCCACGGCGACTTGTCCGAGAACGCGGACTACGACGCCGCCAAGGAGCGGCAGGGTTTCATCGAGGGTCGCATCGCGAACGTCGAGACCAAGCTCGCCAACGCGCAGGTGATCGATCCGACGACGATCGAAGCCGACGGGCGCGTGGTGTTCGGCGCCACGGTCGAGATCGAGGAACTCGACAGCGGCGAACGCAATCGCTATCAGATCGTTGGCGACGACGAGGCCGACATCAAGGCCGGCAAGATTTCGGTGAGCTCGCCGATCGCGCGCGCGCTGATCGGCAAGACCGAGGGCGATACCACCGAGGTGCAGGCGCCGGGCGGTGTGCGCGCCTACGAGATCGTCACCGTCGACTACGTTTGACCGTCGCCGCTTGCGCGGCTTCCCGGAGCTTCTCCACGAACGCCAGCGCGGCGGGAGCGAGGCGCCGATTCGAGCGGGTCAGCAGTTCGTAGCGCGTGCCCGTGTGCGAGAGTGGAACCGGCAGGCGTGCGAGCATCCCGTGCACTTCGTAATGCCGTGCGAGTTCCACCGGCAGCAACGAAACGGCGTCGCTCTCCTGCAGCAGCGCGAGTGTGGCGACGATGGAGACTGTCTCGATCAGGTCGGCAGGGGGACGAAGGCCGTGCGCGGCGTGCAGGGCGTCGAAATCGTGACGCAGTGGACCGCCCGGCGGCGGCACGATCCACGGCGCTGCCGCGAGCGAGGCGAGGTCGACCTGCCGCCGTCGCGCGAGCGGGTGCGACGCCCGGGCGACGACGGTGAGCGGCTCGTCGGCGAGCGGCGCGACACTGAGATCGGCAAGATCGTCGTCGGGCGGGCGTGAGCCCACGGCAACGTCGAGCGTGCCCTGGCGTAACGCCGCGGCCAGTACTTCGCTCGCGTTGACCAGCACCTGGATGCGCAATCCGGGGCGCTCTTCGCGGACCGCGCGGATCGCGGGGGCGACGAGCCTCGGCACCGCGCCAGTTACACCGCCCACGCGCAGCACGCCACGCGCGCCGGCAGCGAGCGCCGCGATCTCCTCGCGCGCCCCTTCGAGGTCGGTCAGGATGCCGTGTGCGTAGCGGATCATCGCTTCGCCATAGGGCGTGGGGGTCATGCCCCAGGCGTGGCGGTCGAAGAGCGCGACGCCGAGCGCGGCCTCGAGGTTGCGCAACAGCTGGGTCGCGGCGGGTTGCGTGATCGCGACGTCGGCCGCCGCCTGTCGCAGGCTGCGACGCGCGTCGAGCGCGGCGACGAGTAACAGCTGGCGGCCCTTTACGCGCGCGGCGAGCGGGTCGAACGGAGTGCGGCGGGTCGGCATCGGTACAACCTCGGGTCGGCGGCCAGTGATATCGATAGATTATCACCACATCACGATTTGCGATTGGCGGTTATTACCGCGGAAGCGCACCATTTGCCACGTCACCGGCCGGCACGCGAAAGCCGCGACGGGACGCCTCCGGAGGAGAACCCAATGAAGCGCTCGTTCCTTCTCGCCGCCTGCTCGGCGCTTGCCATCGTCGCCGGCGCCGCAGCCGCGCAGACCGACTATCCCCAGCGGCCGGTACGGATCATGGTCGGCGCCAGCCCCGGCGGTGGCACCGACGTGATCGCGCGCATGCTCGGCGAGAAGTTCGCCGAGTCGCTGAAGCAGCCGTTCGTCATCGAGAACCGGCCGGGCGCGTCGAACACGATCGCTGCCGACATGACGGCGAAGGCGACTGCCGACGGTTACACGCTGCTGGTCGCGACCAACACCGGCCAGGCGATCGCGCCCCACCTGCTTAAGCTCGGCTACGACCCGCTGAAGCAGCTGCAGCCGGTCGGCCTGATCGTCGTCGTCCCGAACGTGCTGGTGGTCGGCGACAAAGTCGCGGCGAAGGACGTCAAGGAGCTGGTTGCGGCCGCGAAGGCGCAACCGGGCTCGTTCAGGTACGCATCGTCCGGCGTCGGCAGCACGCAGCACATCGCCGGCGAGGCCTTCGATCAGGCGGCGGGCATCAAGACCGTGCACGTTCCCTACAAGGGCTCGAGTCAGGCGCATATCGACATCCTCGGCGGCAACGTCGAGATGATGTTCGACACCACGTCCTCGGCGATGCCCCAAATCAAGTCGGGCCGCTTCAAGCCGCTCGCGGTGACCTCGCCGCAACGCTCGCCCGAGTTGCCGAACGTGCCGACCATCGCCGAGCTGGGCTACCCGGCTGCGGAGATGACCACCTGGTACGGGCTGTTCGTCACCGGCGGCACGCCGCAGGGAATCGTCGATCGGCTGCACGCCGAACTTGCGCGCGTGCTGAAGCTCTCCGACGTACAGGCGAAGCTCAGGGGCCTGGGCGGTGAGCCGGGCAATCTCAGCGTCGCCGAGTTCGCGAAGATGAACCAGCAGGAATTCGACCGCTTCGGCAAGCTCATCAAGAGCGCCAACATCAAGGCGGAATGAGCCGTCGCATGAGCCCATCCCGCCGCCCCCGCGTCGCGCTCACGCTGGGTGATCCCAACGGCATCGGCCCGGAGATCGGCGTCAAGCTCGCGTCCCGCTCCGAAAACCGCGCGCGCGTCGACCTCGTGCTGTTCACCGATCCGGCGATCCTCGCCGAGGGCGAGCGCGTGACCGGCCTGTCGCTCGATTCGCCATCGTGCGTGAAGCTCGACCTCGTCGGTTCGGAGCCTCTCACGCCCGGCGTCGCGACACGCGCCGGAGGGCACGCCGCGCTGGCGGCGCTCGACGCCGCCGCGAACGCTGCCGCGCGTGACGAGGTCGATGCGATCGTCTTCGCGCCGCTCAACAAGCACGCAATGCGCCTTGCCGGACTCGCCGAGGAAGACGAGTTGCGCCATCTGCAGCGCCTGTTCGGCGTCGACGGCTTCGTTTCGGAGTTCAACATTACCGGTTCGCTGTGGACGTCGCGGGTGACCTCGCACCTGCCGCTGCGCGAGGTGGCCGACGCGATCAGTGGCGACGGGGTGATCGAGGCGGTGCGGATCGTGCATCGCTACCTGGTCGCGGCCGGCCGTCCGAAACCACGCATCGCGGTGACCGGCCTCAATCCGCATGCCGGCGACGGCGGCTCGCTCGGCCGCGAGGAAATCGACGTCATCGCGCCTGCGATCGCGCGGGCGCGCGACGAGGGCGCGGACGTGGTCGGCCCGCTGCCTTCGGACACCGTCTTCGTCGCGGCGCGCCGCGGCGACTTCGACGCGGTGGTCACGATGTACCACGACCAGGGCCAGATCGCGATGAAGCTGTTGGGCTTCGACAACGGGGTAACCTTGCAAGGCGGCTTGCCGGTTCCGGTGACGACTTGCGCCAGCGGCACCGCGTTCGACATCGTCGGGCGCAATTGCGCCAACGTCGAGGGCCTGCAGCAGGCGTTCGACCTCGCGGTGGCGATAGCCACGCGCCAAGGCGCAGGGACCGGCTAGCGCGCCTTCGGGTTTGGCTCCGCCGCATCGGCGAGGAACAGCGCCGGATCGACCATCACCCGGTTGAGGCTCACCGACCAGTGCAGGTGCGCTCCGGTGACGCGACCGGTGGCGCCCACCGTGCCCAGCGGCTCGCCGACCTTGAGCAGGTCCCCGACCTTCACGCCGATCGAATCGAGATGACAGTACATCGTCAACAGCCCCGCGCCGTGATCGAGCCAGACGGTCTTGCCGTTGAAGAAGTACTCGCCGGTGTCGATCACCCGCCCGGTCGCGGCAGCCGCCACCGGCGTTCCGATCGGCGCGGCGATGTCCATGCCGCCATGCGGACTACGCGCCTGACCGTTGAACACGCGGCGCAGGCCGAACGAGCCCGAGCGCGAGCCCACAGCCGGCTGTTGCATGCGCAGCGTCGCCGGAACGGCCTGGCTGAAGCTGGCAGCGACGCCGGCGAGATGATCACGCTCCCTTTCGAAGCGAGCGAGGTCCTGCTTCGACAGATCGACCTGCCGCTGCGGCACCTTGAGTTGCTGCTCCGCGTAATGGGCAGGCTCGATGCGAAACGAACGCGTGGCGTCGGGTTTCCCGAAGCGACGAACCACCAGCGCAACCGGGCCGGGTCGGGCCGAAAGCGCGATTCCGGCGACCGCAACCCAGCCGCCCGAATCGCCGACGACCATGACCGGAACACCGCCGAGGCTCGCGGACGGCCGGTTGGTCTCGGCCCCGAGTTCGATCGTGGCGACGCCTCCCGGGACGAGGCGTTGCTGCGGCAGGTCGACGCCGAGCGCGGTCGTGGCGACCAGTCCGGAGAGGCCGATGGCGAGCGAGCGGAAGCTCACGACGCGCGCGCCTTGGGGACGCGTGGGTTGACGAGCACGATACCCATGCCCACCAGCGCGGCGGCGCCGAGAAAAGTCGGTGTCAGCGGATCGCCGAGGATCAGGTGTCCAAACGCGACACCGAACAGCGGCGCGGCGAACGAGAACACCGACAACCGGTTGGCGAGGTAACGCGTGAGCAGCCAGAACCAGGTCAGATAGCTCGCGAACGCGACGATGACCGACTGAAAGGCGAGGCTGGCGACGGCGATCGGCGTCCATGCGCTCGCGCCGCCTTCGCCCAAAGCCAGCGAAACCAACGGCAGCATCAGCGCCGACACGCCGAGCTGGTACGACAAGGTCTTGGTTGCGCTGACGCGTGCAAGGCGGGTCGCCCGGATCAGCACGGTGGTCGCAGCCCAGCCGGCAGCGGCGAGCACGCCGAGCGCGTCGCCGATGATCGTTGAACGCCCAGCCGATGCGAATCCGTCGCCGAAGGCAACGACGATTCCCGCGAAGGCCAGCGCAACGCCAAACGTCTGCACCGGCGCGAGCCGTTCGCCGCGAACGAACAGTGCGAGTCCCACCGCGGCGAGACAGGGCGCGAGATAGACGAATACCACCATGCGTGCCGCGGTGGTATGGGCGAGTCCGGCATAGATCATCGCGAACTCGCCACCGAACAACAGCCCCGCGAGTATCCCCGGCACGAGCGTGCCGTCGCGCTCGAATAGCGGGATGCGCCGCAGCTTGGCCCAGGCGAGCACCAGCGAGGTGGCGATCGCCGAGCGGATCGCCGCTTGCAGGACCAATGGGATCACCGGTGCGGCGAGCTGGATTGCAACCTGCTGGAAGCCCCAGAGCGCGCAAAGCACCAGCATCGACGTGACAGCGAGCGGGTCGAGCGGCTGGCGGGAATCGGTCATGGCGTTAGGCCCGCACCGTCGTGCTCGTCAACGCCGATGCAGCGTGAACGGCGCGGGCAACCGGTATTTGCAGCGCACCGGCCGTGCGGGTGTGAAGGGCGCGCGTGGGTCAGCGTGCGCGGCGGCGGCGCGGATTGGGCGCCGATTTGCCGGTCGACTTGCGGGTCTGCTTGACGTCGGCGCCGCCGAACGCCCGCGTGCGCGGCGTACCCGCGGCATGGCTGGACTTCGGTTGCTTGCCGGGCGTTGCGGCGGCCTCCGCGCGGCGCCGCCGCCGCGCAGCCGGATCGTTGTCGCTCGCAGCGGCCTTCGCAGCCGCGCCCGCCCCGCGCGCGCGACGACCGGCCGGACGCAACCGGGAATCCTCGCCGTGGCGGCGTTCGCGCGGTGCCGTTTTGAGCGACCGCGACCGCGCACCCGAGGGCTTTCTGGCAGACTTGATCACGCGCTTCACCGGTTTCGACGGCGGTTTCGGCGCCTCCGGCTCGCGCCACAGGATCAGCAGCTTGCCGATGTGCTGCACCGGCGCACTTTCGAGTTCGTCCGCGATCCGCGCCAGCATCGCTTCGCGCTCGGCGCGATCCTCCGCGTGCACGCGGACTTTGATCAGGCCGTGCACCGCCAGTGCGAGGTCGACTTCGTGCATCACGGCGGGTGTCAGGCCGTGCTGCCCGACGCTGACCACCGGATGCAGATGATGGGCCTTAGCGCGCAGTGCACGCCGTGTCGCCGGATCCAGTACGAGCATGGGCGCAGTGTATCGCAGCCCCCTGTGCGGACGTGCACGAAGCCCGCAACGGGGTCACTATAATCGGCATGAGCCACGCAGCGCGAAAGGGACGACGACTCGTGGAATGGCTGTTAGTGGTCCTGGCGATCGTCGCGGGCGTGCCCGCGGCGGCGTGGCTGTCGCAGGAAAGGCTGATTTTTTTCCCCCAGCCGATCGGCGGCACGACGCACTTGCCTTCCCACGCCGAACCGCTCGAGATCGTCGCCAGCGACGGCACGCGCCTGGCGGGTTTCCTGCTGCCCGGATCCGCGAGACCCGCGCCGGTGCTGCTCTACTTCGGCGGCAACGCCGAAGAGATTTCGTGGACGCTCGCCGACCGGCGCTGGCCGGGCGCGTGGACGCTGGCCGGCGTCAACTATCGCGGGTACGGCCGCAGCGAGGGCCGCCCGGGCGAACCCGAACTGGTCGGCGATGCGCTGGCGCTGTTCGATGCGATCGCCGCGCGTTCCGAGGTTGATGCGCGGCGCATCGTCGTTGTCGGGCGCAGCCTCGGCACCGGCGTGGCGGCGCGCGTTGCGGCTTCGCGCCCGGTCGCCGGAGCGGTGCTGATCTCGCCCTACGACAGCATGGTCGAAATCGGCCGCCGCCACTATCCGTGGCTGCCGGTGTCGTGGCTGCTCCGGCACCGGTTCGATTCGATCGATGCGGCAAGAACGGCCGCGATGCCTATGCTTGCCATCGTCGCGGGCCGGGACGCGATCATTCCCGTCGAGCATTCCCGCGCGCTCTACGACGCCTGGGCCGGTCCGAAGCAATGGGTCACGGTCGGCGGCGCGGATCACAATGACCTTGGCGCGGCCAGGGAATTCTGGGAATCGATCCCGCGATTTCTCGAGTCGCTCCCACCGCGCCGATGAAAACTTCGCTCAATCCGACCAGGCGCAAGCACCGGTTCGGCAAGGCGTGGATGCAGGAGCACGTCAACGACCCCTGGGTCAAGGAGGCGAAGCGCCTCGGCTACCGTTCCCGCGCCGCGTTCAAGCTGCTCGAGATCGCTGCCAGGGACAAGCTGTTCCGGCCGGGGCTGCGGGCCGTCGATCTGGGCGCCGCGCCCGGCAGCTGGAGCCAGGTGCTCTCGCAGCGGCTCGGGCGGGACGCCACCATCGTTGCGATCGACCTGCTCGACTTCGATCCGGTCCGCGGGGTCAAACTGCTGAAGGGCGACTTTTCGACCGACGAGGGGCTGGCGAGCGTCGAATCCGCGCTGCAAGGTAGCCCGGTGGATCTTGTAGTCTCCGACATGGCCCCCAACCTATCCGGCATCGACAGCGTCGACCAGGCGCGGGCCATTCACCTGGCGGAACTCGCCTTGACATTTGCCTGCGACTGGCTGCAACCCGGAGGCGATTTTGCCGTCAAACTGTTTCAGGGCGAGGGTTTCGACACCTTCCAGCGCGAAGTCGCGGCACGCTTCGCGAAGGCCTACGTGCGCAAGCCCGACGCCTCGCGCGACCGCAGCCGCGAGGTGTTCGTCGTCGGCAAGGGTTTCAAGGGACGGTTGCGGCACGACTAGCTGGCGCACCGGCGTCGCCGATCGGCGACAGGCGGAATGCGCCGCCGGTGGCGGTGTAACCCCCCGACCGATAGAATGACCAGTTCGAGCGTCGCGGGCCGTTGCGGTCCTGCGCCCCGAAGGAGCGAACGTTGAACAATCTGCTCAAGAACATCGGCATCTGGCTGGTCATCGGGCTCGTCGTCCTGACCGTGGTCAAGCAGTTCGACACGCGCCAGGCCACCCGCGACTCGGTCTCGTATTCCGAGTTCATGGACAAGGCCAAGGCCGGCATCGTCGACTCAGCGACGGTTGAAGGCCGCAAGATCATTTGGACCGGCAACGACAAGAAGCGCTACGTCACCTACAGCCCAGGCGACATCTGGATGGTCGGCGACCTGGTGAAGTTCGGCGTCAAGGTCGAGGCCAAGCCCGAGGAGGAGCAGAGCTTTCTCGCGCAGATCTTCATCTCCTGGTTCCCGATGCTGCTCCTGATCGGCGTCTGGATCTTTTTCATGCGCCAGATGCAAGGCGGTGGCCGCGGCGGCGCGTTCAGCTTCGGGAAGAGCAAGGCGCGGTTGATCGACGAGTCGAGCAACACCGTCACTTTCGCCGACGTCGCCGGCTGCGACGAAGCGAAGGAGGAAGTCGCCGAGCTGGTCGAGTTCCTTCGCGATCCGTCGAAGTTCCAGAAGCTTGGCGGCCGCATTCCGCGTGGCGTGCTGATGGTCGGCTCGCCGGGGACTGGCAAGACGCTGCTCGCCAAGGCGATCGCCGGCGAGGCGAAGGTGCCGTTCTTCTCGATCTCGGGCTCCGACTTCGTCGAGATGTTCGTCGGCGTCGGCGCCGCGCGCGTGCGCGACATGTTCGAGCAGGCGAAGAAGAACGCGCCGTGCATCGTGTTCATCGACGAGATCGACGCGGTCGGCCGGCAGCGCGGCGCGGGCCTCGGCGGCGGCAACGACGAGCGCGAGCAGACGCTGAACCAGCTTCTGGTCGAGATGGACGGCTTCGAGGGCAACTCGGGCGTCATCGTCATCGCTGCCACCAACCGCCCCGACGTGCTCGATCCGGCGTTGATGCGACCCGGCCGCTTCGACCGCCAGGTGGTCGTCCCGCTGCCCGACATCCGCGGCCGCGAGCAGATCCTGATGATCCACATGCGCAAGGTGCCGATCGCGCCGGATGTCAAGGGCGAGATCATCGCGCGAGGCACGCCGGGGTTTTCCGGCGCCGACCTCGCCAACCTGGTCAACGAAGCCGCGCTGTTCGCCGCGCGCGGGAGCAAGCGCCTGGTCGACATGGAGGATTTCGAGCGCGCCAAGGACAAGATCATCATGGGCGCGGAGCGCCGCTCGATGGTGATGCCCGAGGACGAGCGCCGCAACACCGCCTACCACGAATCGGGCCACGCGATCTGCGCCAAGCTGTTGCCAAAATCCGATCCGGTCCACAAGGTCACGATCATCCCGCGCGGCCGCGCGCTCGGCGTGACCATGCAGTTGCCCGAGACCGACCGCTATTCGCTGGACAAGGTAAGGATACTGTCGATGATCGCCGTGCTGTTTGGCGGCCGCATCGCGGAAGAGCTGTTCATGGGCCAGATGACCACCGGCGCCTCCAACGACTTCGAGCGGGCAACGCAACTGGCCCGCGACATGGTGATGCGCTACGGCATGAGCGATGCGATGGGACCGATGGTCTACGCCGAAAACGAGGGCGAAGTCTTCCTCGGCCGGTCGATCACTCGCACCGTCAACATGTCGGAAGAGACCATGAAGAGGGTCGACGCCGAGATCCGCAAGATAATCGACGCCCAGTACGCGGTGGCGCGGCGCATCCTCGAGGACAATCGCGACCGTGTCGAGGCGATGGCGCGCGCACTGCTCGAGCTCGAAACCATCGACGCCGACCAGATCGACGACATTCTTGCGGGCAAGCCGCCGCGCCCCCCGAAGGTGAGCAGTGCGCCGCCGACGCCGCCCGCCTCCGGTGCTGCGGTTGGCGATACCGGCACCGAGCCTTCGACCAAGCCCGCGTAGCGGCTCGTCGTCCCCGCGAAGGCGGGGATCCAGTGACTTTCGGGCATAGACACTGGGCCCCCGCCTTCGCGGGGGCGACGGGTGAATAGCATCGAGAAGCTTGCGAAGGTCCGGATCGGTTTGCGTCGCGCGCCCATGTCCTCGAACGGCTCGCTTTTCGGCATTGCGGTGCTGCGCCTCGGCCCGCACACGCTCGACCTGTCGCGGCCGCGTGTCATGGGAATCCTCAACGTCACGCCGGATTCGTTTTTCGATGGCGGACGCTTTTTCGACCGCGCGGCGGCGCTCGATCAGGCACGGCAGATGCTCGCCGAGGGCGCCGATCTGGTCGACGTCGGCGGCGAGTCGACGCGGCCTGGGGCTTCGCCGGTCGCCGAAGCGGAGGAACTCGAGCGCGTGCTCGGAATCGTCGCAACGCTCTCGGGCGAAGGTGCGCGGGTCTCGATCGATACCACCAAGCCGGCCGTGATGCACGCAGCGGTGGGCGCCGGCGCGGTAATGATCAATGACGTCGGCGCGTTCCAGGCGCCGGGTGCGCTGGAAGCCGCGGCGGCAACCGAGGCCGCCGTATGCATCATGCACATGCGCGGGTCGCCACGCACCATGCAGCTCGCGCCCCACTATGCCGACGTGGTGGCCGAGGTCCGCGATTTCCTGGTCGCGCGCGCGCGGTGCTGCGTCGCCGCCGGGATCCAACGCGATCGCATCGTGATCGATCCCGGATTTGGGTTCGGCAAATCGGTGGCGCACAATTTCCGGTTGCTGCACGAGTTGCGCGTACTCGCGGCGACCGGCTTTCCGGTGCTCGCAGGGCTGTCGCGGAAATCGTCGCTCGGCGCGGCGACCGGGCGCGGCAAGGAGGGCCGGCTCGCGGGAAGCGTCGCGGCGGCGCTTGCCGCGGTCGCTCGCGGCGCTTCGATCGTTCGCGTGCACGACGTGCGCGAGACGGTCGACGCGCTCGCGGTGTGGCGGGCGGTCGAGGAGGCCGGGCAGGCGGCGGAGTGAATCCACCGGATAGAATGACGGCTACGCCGTCGCGGGGCAGAGGAGAGCATGAGCAATCGTCGATATTTCGGCACCGACGGCGTCCGTGGACGCGTCGGCGAGCCGCCGATCACGCCCGAGCTGGTGCTGAAGCTCGGCTACGCGGCCGGCCGGGTACTCGCCTCCGGCGAGGGTGCGCGCAAGGGCGACGCGCCGCGTGTGCTGATCGGCAAGGACACGCGCATCTCGGGCTACCTGCTCGAAGCAGCGCTCGAGGCCGGCCTGTCGGCGGCCGGTGTCGACGTCGAGCTGACCGGTCCGTTGCCCACTCCCGCGGTCGCCTATCTGACGCGCGCGCTGCGGCTGTCCGCCGGCATCGTGATCAGCGCCTCGCACAACCCGTACGACGACAACGGCATCAAGTTCTTTTCCGCCGCGGGCACCAAGCTGCCGGACGAAGTCGAGGCCGCGATCGAGCGCCAACTCGAAGCGCCGCTCGCCTGCGTCCGCTCGGCGGATCTCGGCAAGGCGCATCGCATCGGTGACGCCGCCGCGCGCTACATCGAGTTCTGCAAGAGCACGTTTCCCAACGAACTCGACCTTCGCGACCTGCGCATCGTAGTTGACTGCGCGCACGGCGCCGGCTACTACGTCGCTCCCTGCGTGTTCCACGAGCTCGGCGCTGAGGTCATCGCGGTGGGCAACCAGCCGGACGGCGTCAACATCAACGCAGGCGTCGGCGCCACCCACCCGGGGTTCCTGGCGGAGCAGGTAAAGCTGCACGGCGCGCAGCTCGGCATCGCGCTCGACGGCGACGGCGACCGACTCGTGATCGCCGACGAGGCCGGCCGGCTCTACGACGGCGACCAGCTGCTGTACGTGATTGCAACCGACTATCTGCGGCGTCGCGTGCCGATCGGCGGCGTCGTCGGTACGCAGATGTCGAACCTGGGGTTCGAGCAGGCGCTGCAACGAGCGGGGATCGCATTCGACCGCGCTCGCGTTGGCGATCGCTACGTGCTGGAGAGGATGCTGGAGAAAGGCTGGCTGCTCGGTGGCGAGAATTCGGGACACCTGATCTGCCTCAACCACCACACCACCGGCGATGCGATCATCGCGGCGCTGGCGGTGTTGCGCGCGCTGCTCGAGCAGGAAACGACGCTCGAGAGGGCCACGGCGGCGGTGGCGATGTTTCCGCAGCGTCTGATCAACGTTCCGATCCACCGCGGCTGGGATTGGCGCAGCAGCGTGGCGGTGTCCCGCGCCGAAGCCGACGCTAGGGCGGCGTTGTCCGGCGCGGGACGTGTGCTGCTGCGGCCTTCCGGAACCGAGCCCGTGCTGCGGGTGATGGTGGAGGCGCGCGAGGGCGAGCTGGCGGACCGCCACGCGCAGAACCTCGCGGAAGCGATCGCGAAGGCGGCAGGACAGCGCCTGTGAACTCCGGCGCCCGCCGCCGCTGCGACTCGACGCCGATCCGCGGCGGACGTTCGCCTGCGGACTAGCGGCGGGCAGCCTGCACCCGCGTTCGCCGACCGTAGCCGTCCGCTACGCGCCAGGCAACGATCGCCTGCCGTCGATAGCTCTGATAGTCGGCGATGAACGCCTCGACGTTTGCATAGGGTCCGGCCACGTGTCCGGGCCGGCGCGAGTCGGCGAAAAACCACCACTGGCCATCGCGCATGAAGCTCGCGAGCCAATGGCGCCGCAGCGTGCGGCCCTCCACCTGCACCGGGTGGAATTCGAGCATCAGGTAACGTGACGCGAACGCGGGATCGATGCGATTGAGCGTTTCCACGCCGAAGCGCGCAAGATCGACGCACATGCCGGACGGGTTGGCGTACAGCGCTTCCGGCGGGTAAATCGGCGGACGCACCGCGCCCGCGTCGGCGGGCTCGGCCAGCGTCAGGGCGCGGTCACGGTCGTAGCTGAAACGCGCGCCGGCGTAGCGTGCGATGTCCTCGGGCGATTTCCACGCGGCCAGTGCGCCGGCGTAGGTCGAAGGCGAGTCGGCCACCACCGCCGCCCCGCGGACGCGAACCTCCGGCGCATCCGGCAGGTCCTGGGCGCCGGCGAGCGCGGCGCCCAGCGCGAGGGCCGCGACGCAGAGCGCTCGGCGGAAAGCGGTTCTCGACATGCGCCGGATGTTACTCCGCACTACTCCAGCGGGGACGGCCTGGCTCGTATAATCGCCGGATGGTTGCCGTTGTGCATGCCGCGCCGGGTACCGAAGCGCCGCTCGCGGTCGCGTCCTGGCTCGAAGGCTTGCGTGCGACCTATGGTGACGACGGCACGCGCTCGATCGCGGCGGCCTGGGAAACGCTGAGAGCAGCGGCCGGCGACGCGCGCAGCGAAGATGGCGATGCCGTCGTCGATCGCGCGCTTGGCACGGCGACCATTCTCGCGGGCCTCAAGCTCGATCCGGCGTCGATCCGTGCAGCGCTGCTGCATCCGCTTCCCGCGCTTCGCGGGATCGACCTCGAAGCGCTGGCGAGCGCCCATGGCCAGGACGTGGCGGCGCTGGTCGCCGGCGTGGCGCGGATGACGCAGATGCGTTCGCTGCCCGCTGGCGGAAACCCTGCGGAGCGGGCGGCGCAGGCGGAGAACCTGCGCAAGATGCTGCTGGCGATGGTCGAGGACATCCGCGTCGTGCTGATCAAGCTGGCCGAGCGCACGCAGGCGCTGCGCCACCTCATCGGCAGCGACGCCGAGGGCGCGCGGCGCGTCGCTCGCGAGGTCACCGACCTCTACGCCCCGCTCGCGAACCGTCTCGGCGTCTGGCAGCTCAAGTGGGAGCTCGAGGACCTGTCGCTGCGAGCGCTCGAGCCGGCCGTGTACAAGGACATCGCGCGCGCGCTGGACGAGCGCCGCCTCGACCGCCAGCGCTACATCGAGCAGGCGATCGCCGAACTCGATCATCAACTCGCCGCGGCCGGCATCGACGCCGAGGTCAGCGGGCGGCCCAAGCACATCACCAGCATCCGCAACAAGATGCGACGCAAGGACATCGGCATCGACGCGCTGTTCGACATCCGCGCGTTCCGCATCCTGGTCGCTGACGTGAAGGATTGCTACGCGGCGCTTGGCATCGTCCACAGCCTGTGGACGCCGCTTCCGGGCGAGTTCGACGACTACATCGCCAAGCCCAAGGCCAACAGCTACCGGTCGCTGCACACCGCGGTGATCGGCCCGGAGGGAAAGCCGCTCGAAGTGCAGATCCGCACTCGCGAAATGCACCAGCGTTCCGAGTATGGCGTTGCCGCCCACTGGCGTTACAAGGAGGCCGGCAGCCGCGAGATCCGGAGCGACCCCGGCATGGACGAGCGGATCGCCTGGCTGCAGCAAGTGCTCGATTGGAAAGACGCGGTCGCCGACGCCGGCGAATGGATGGCGGGCTTCAAGGACAGCCTGTTCACCGACACGATCTACGTGCTCACCCCGCAGGGCAGAGTGATCGACCTGCCTCGCGGCGCAACGCCGGTCGATTTTGCCTACGCCGTGCACACCAACCTGGGCCACCGCTGTCGCGGCGCGCGTGTCGACGGGCAGATGGTGTCGCTCCATCACCGGTTGAACAACGGCCAGCGGGTCGAAGTGGTGACGGTGAAGCAGGGCGGTCCGTCACGCGACTGGCTCAACCCCGAGCTGGGGTACGCGACCAGTCATCGCGCGCGCGCCAAGGTGCGCCAGTGGTTCAAGGCCCAGCAGCACGACCAGACCGTGGCGCAGGGCCGGGAGGTCGTGGAGCGCGAGCTGGCGCGCTCGGGCGCCACCGCGACCAGTCTCGAGGCGATCGCCGGCAAGGCCGGATTCGGCAAGCTCGAAGACTTCTTCGCCGCGGTCGCGCGCGAGGACGTCAATTTGCGCCAGCTTCAGATGGCGATTCGCGCCGTCGCGGTTCCCCAGCCCGCGGTGGTGCCGGACGAGCTCGCCGAGGTGCCGACGCGCAAGAGCCGCGCGAACGAGGGTGCCGGCGGCATCCTGATCGTCGGCGTCGATCGGCTGATGACGGGGCTCGCACGCTGTTGCAAGCCGGCCCCGCCGGATGCCATTGTCGGCTTTGTCACCCGCGGCAAGGGCATCACGATTCATCGCGCGTCGTGCGCCAACCTGATCCGCGCGCGCCGCGAACAGCAGGAGCGGCTGATCGAGGCGAACTGGGGCGCGCCGAAGGACGAAGTGTTCCCGGTCGACATCGTCGTCGAGGCGAGTGACCGCCCGGGGCTGCTGCGCGACCTGTCCGAAGTCTTCTCGAAGGAGAAGATCAATGTCACCGCGGTGAACACGCTGTCGAGGCGCGATCTAGCCCGCATGGCGTTCACGCTCGAAGTGAGAAGCCTCGGGGAGCTGAAACGGGCGCTCGCGCAGGCGGCGGATGTCAAGGGCGTGCTGTCAGCTTCAAGACGCTGACATTCCTGAATTCTGTCGCCCCCGCGAAGGCGGGGTCCCAGCGTTTCTGATGCATTGGGGCAGAAACTTGAATGAAACGACACTGGGTTCCCGCCTTCGCGGGAACGACATGGGAGCGGGATTCACGTAGCAGCGCAAACAACATGCATCACGCTACCAGCGTCTGGCCACGGTCAGCCTGTCGAGATCGAGCGCGACACCCAGCCCGGACGCCGACGGGAGCGCGCTCACACCGCCCGCGGGGCGCGGCAGGTGTTCGCCGCCGATCGCGAAAAACCAGGGCGTCTCGTCCCACTGGTGTTCCAGCAACACCGGCGCAGTGAGCTTCGCACAGGCCGCGAGACTTGCCGCATGGCCCACCGGCCCGGAGGGATTGTGGGGCGAGCAGTTCGCACCAAAGCGGCTGGCCTCGGCACCGATCGCGATCAGGTCGGCGATGCCGCCGCAGTACTTCACGTCGGGCATCACGACGTCATACGCGCCGGCCTTAAGCCAGGGCCGGAACGCCTGCGGCGACGTCAGCTCCTCGAGCCCGGCGAGGCGCATGCCTCGCGCGTTCGCGCGCCGCCTGATTGCGGCGATTGCGGCTATCGACTGTTGGTGTTCGGGCAGCGGACACTCGAACCAGACCACGCCGAACTCGGCGAGCGCATCGATCGCGTCGATGGCGGCATCCGGCGTGAATCGCCAATGACAGTCGACAAGGAGTTCGTGCGTCGGCAGAATCGCGTCGCGTACGGCGGAAACGCGGGCGAGACCACGCTCAATGTGTGACCGGCCCTGGGGCGTTGCGGCGTTGGTCGGCAGCAGGTCGTCGAACGGCGCCAGCTTGAAGGCTCGGAAGCCCGCGGCGACCGCTTCCGCTGCGCTTGCGCGAAAGCCCTCGGGCGAGCGATCGGTGGTACGCCGGTTGATGTTGGCGTAAAGCGGAATGGCCCGCGAAACGCCGCCAAGCATCGACCACACCGGGACCCCCGCGGAACGCGCCGAGACATCCCACGCCGCCTGTTCGAGTGCGCTGGCGACGGCTGCGACCGCCAGCGTCTCACGAGCTGCGTTGTCGACAGCGCTCAGCAGTACTCCGAGCGGATTGCCGCGCAGGTCGTCGGCCGCAGCGCGAAAGGGTGCATCGAGCGAGCCCCATTCGCGCATCAGCGACGCCTCGCCGATTCCGGTCGACCCGTCGCCGCAAGTCAGTCGAACGAACGACCAGGTCGTCTTGGGCGAGACTTGCGCGTGCAGCAGCTCGAGCTCCGCAACGACCAGCCGCGAAGCGCCGGCACCGCGTGCCGGCATCAGGCGGGCAGGAACTCGAGCGCGAGCCCGTTGTTGCACCAGCGATCGAAGGTCGGGGCCGGGCCGTCCTTGAACACATGGCCGTGATGTCCGCCGCAGCGCACGCAGTGGTACTCGGTGCGCGGCTGGAAAAGCAGGCGGTCCTCCTTGGTCCCGAACACGCCCGGAATCGTCGTGAAGTAGCTGGGCCAGCCGGTGCCGCTCTCGTACTTCATCTCCGACGTGAACAGCGGCAGGCCGCAGCCGGCGCACGCGTAGACGCCGCGGCGCTTCTCGGCGTTGAGCTTGCTGGTCCCCGCGCGCTCGGTGCCTTCCTCGCGCAGGATCTTGTACTGCTCGGCGGAGAGCCGCTTGCGCCATTCCTCGTTCGGGAGCGTCAGCGGCGGCGCCGGCGAGGGCACGTTCGCGCCCGCGGGAAGGAACTGCTTCCAGTCGCTGCGCATCTCACCGATCGTGCGCTGCGGCGCCCCCTTCGCCGCGGCTTGCGCGCCCACGTCCGAACCACGAAGTAGCGGAAGCGCCGTCAGCAGCGTCAGGAAATGGCGTCGTTGCATGGGTATCACCTCGAAGTCGTCCTGGGATTCTAGTGCACGGCATCACCGATCGACGCCATCGATCTGTGGCATCCGATCTTGCGATTGGCAAGCCGCCTGCTTCGCCCGTATCGTGAGGCATCGGGATTGCATCGTTCGATCAGTCGCGGCGCGGAATGCGGACCTTACACCGGTTGCGCGCGATGGCCGACGACCACC
>JBKKAZ010000081.1:0-5221 GCA_046714435.1 Casimicrobiaceae bacterium | reverse complement strand
CTCTTCACCAACGATGAATTGCCGGACGACCGTGTACTCGCGCAAGCCATCGCCGAGGCGCGGTTATCGCTCGATCCCGTCTCACGGGGCCGTCCAGCCGGTACCGAGAGCCTCGCGGCGAGACAGTGGGCCCGCGAACTGGCTCGTATTTGGCACGAGTACAGTGGCACGAAGCCGACGCGCTCGGTCGCTGTCAACAGTGAAGGCGTGGGCCATCGCGAAGGCGGCGCGTTCCACCGGTTTGCCGAAGGCGTCCTCGCTGTCGCCCCTGCTGCATTGCGCAAGCCTCGCAAGGGAGCAATCCCCAAGGTTGACCATCTCGTCCGCTTGGCGCAAACCGAGCTTGAGGCGGCGTATGCGAGCCGGTCCGACGCAGAGGCCATGGGGTTGTTGAGTGAGACGGATTGGCTGGGCAAGCCGGCCAAGTAGTGCCCATCGAATTATTCTCCATGCGTCGGTAATCCATGCCCTGACCGACCATTTCGCCCATGGATGCCAAATGGATCCCGGGGCGGATTATCAGGTATTCCGCTGAGTCGCTTTGCGACTCGCATGTCCTAGCTTGCCGTCGTGCTACGCGGACGGCGGCAAATGGAGAATAGATCTCCGTTGCTGCCCCGGCTCGTCCGTTTTCGCGACGCGCCGTTCTATCTCGGCATGGACCGCAATCGGTTCAACGCCGAGGTGCGTCCGCTACTGACCGAGATCCCGATTGGCACCCAGGGCATCGCTTTCGATCGCCTTGAACTGGACGCCTGGGTGGAGCAGTATAAGAGCCGCAACGGGCGTCCCGCTCAACGGAAAGGAACGTTGAAATGGGACGAACGAGAATGCCCGGTCTCATCCACCGGGGTGGCATCTGGCACATTGACAAGCGCTTCCGAGGCCGACGACTTTGCGAAAGCACTGGCGACAGCGAAGGTGACCTCAATAAAGCGCAGGAGTACCTGACAAGGAGATTGGAGGAGGCCCGGCAAGCCTCAGTGTTCGGTGTTCGACCGGCGCGCAGTTTGCGCCAGGCGGCGACCAAGTTTTTGCTCGAGAATCAGCACCTGCGATCGATCAGCGACTACGCCCTGCATCTGCGACAGCTTGATCCGTACATCGGAGCGTTGCCGCTGGCGTCGGTGCACATGGGCACGCTGCGGCCGTTCATTGAGGCGCGGCAGCGCAACGGGCGGAAGTCGAAGTCGATTAACTTGGCGCTGGCGGTGGTGCGAAGGATCTTGAACGCGGCCGCTTCGGAATGGCTCGACGAGCACAATCTCACCTGGCTCGCTGCACCGCCGAAGATCAAGCTGCTCAAGGTGACCGATGCACGGCAGCCGTATCCGCTGTCATGGGACGAGCAGGCGCAGTTGTTCCAGCAGTTGCCGGCGCACTTGGCGCGGATGGCGCTGTTCAAGGTCAACACCGGATGTCGTGACCAGGAAGTATGTGATTTGCGCTGGGAGTGGGAAGTGGCGGTACCCGAGCTCGACACGTCGGTGTTTCTAGTCCCCGGTTACAAGGTCAAGAACGGGGACGAGCGCTTGGTCGTGTTGAATCGGGTGGCGCGGGCGGTGGTCGACAGTGTGCGCGGGCAGCATCCGGATTGTGTGTTTGTGTACCGGGGCCGACCGATCGAGACGATGAACAACACCGCGTGGCAGCGGGCAAGGCTTCGCGCTGGTCTGCCACAGGTGCGGATTCATGATCTCAAGCACACTTTTGGTCGGCGCCTCCGCGCTGCTGGCGTGTCGCTCGAGGACCGGCAAGATCTCCTTGGACACCGCTCGGGCCGCATCACCACCCACTACTCGGCAGCGGAACTGCAGAACCTGTTGGAAGCTGCCAATCGCGTGTGCGACGGAGGGTCCCGCAAAACTCCCGCACTCGTGATGCTGAAACGAAAAGCGCCTGCCGCGGTTGCAGCAAGCGCTTGATGTTAAAGCAGAAATTTGGCGCGCCCGGCAGGATTCGAACCCACGACCCCCTGGTTCGTAGCCAGGTACTCTATCCAACTGAGCTACGGGCGCGTAATCATTAATTATAGCAAATCAGCGCCTTGCCACATCGGCTGGCGACTCTGGTTTGGCGTCCGTGCTCGTGCGATCGGGTGCGTTGTCGCCATGCGTGGTTTGGATTTCCGCCGAGTGCGGATTCCCGCCTTGGTCGTGGGGTGGGTGGGATGGCTCGGATGCTTCCGAGCCATGGCGCAGCGACCATGCCTTGCCGAGCCACGTGAACCCGATCCACGCGGCAATCACCGCCGCCGGCCAGGCGATCACCTTCGGCCACCACGCCGCGACCAACCCGACGACGATCGCGACGATCGCCATGTGAATCAGCAGTCCCGATTCGGCAGGCCCCAGTGCGCGCCGGTTGGTAAGCGCGGCACCGAGGGCGCTGCCCACGCTCACCGCACCGGCCACCGCGCGGCCCGCGCTGCCGACGCGAAAGCGTCGCGAACCTCTCGCCGCCTCCTGCTCCGCCTCGACACGGCGGACACGGTTCTTCGGTGTGAGCACGACCTCGGTGGCGCGCGTGAGGTCGAGTTCGAACTGCGTCGCCATGCGCTCGGCGAAACCGGAATCCTCGATGGCGACGTCGAGTTCGTAATTGCCGACGAAGCTCGCGAGATTGAGATTGGTCGAGCCGATGCGCGACCAGTTCGTATCGGCCACCGCGGACTTTGCGTGCAGCATCGTGCCGTTCCACTCGAAGACACGGATGCCCGCGCCGAGCAGCGCACGGTACGCCGCGCGCGACAGCACAGCCACTGCGGGAATGTCGCTTGCCCCCGGCACCAGCAGCCGCACGTCGACACCGTCGGCCGCTGCGGCCCGCAATGCCTGCACGTACGCCGCCGTTCCGACAAAATAAGCGTCGGTAATCCACAAGCGCTCGCGGGCGATGGCCGCGATCAAGAGGTCGAGACGGAACGTGCCCGCGGTCGACGGCCGGCCGGCCACCACCCGCAGACGCATCTCGCCCGCGTGGGGCATCGTCTCGGCACGCGTCAACAACTGCGGCTGGAGCGGCCCCTCACCGGCCCTGCGCCACATGTCGGCAAAGGCCAGCTCGAGGTCGGCCACCGCAGGACCCCGGATCTCCACGCCGGTATCGCGCCAGGCCTCGAGTCCTCGCGCCGGATCGGCGAGCCAGCGGCCCGACACGCACAGCCCCGACACGAAGCCGACGCGCCCATCGATCGCGATGGTCTTGCGGTGGTCGCGGGTGATCCAGCCGAGCGGGCTGGTGAGCTGCAATGGATTGAACATCGACACGTGCACGCCTGCATCGCCCAGTCCGTCCCAAAGCTCGCTCGCGCGGTGGGACCCGAGCCAGTCGTACAACACGTACACCTGCACCCCGTCACGCGCGCGGTCGGCAAGCGCGCCCGCAAACTCACGACCGATCTCGTCGTCATCGACGATGTAACACTCGAACAGGATCAGGCGCTGCGCCTTGCGGATCGCATCGAGCCAGGCCGGAAAGTTCTCGGTGCCGTCGAGCAACAGCCGGACTGCGTTGTGCTCGCTCGAATTCGCGCCCGCCGCGCGGCCGAACGCGCGGTCGGCCAGCGCATCGACATCGACGTCGACGCCGAACGCATCGCGGCGCAGATCGGGAGGGGGCGGAAGCTTGCGAGGCACGGCGGGACTATCGGCGCGAAGTTTCGCGCTACGGTACCATGCGCCGATGGCGAGGGTCCCTCTGCGCGCACGGTGGCAGATCGTCGCCATGTCGGTGGTGCTCGCGATCGCCGGAGCGTGCAAGGAAAGGCCGCGGTACGCGCCGCTCCCGCAGGCGTCGACCGTTATCGCGCTGGGTGACAGCCTGACCTACGGCACCGGTGCGACGCCGGACACCAGCTATCCCGCAGTGCTCGCGCAGGAAACCGGCTGGCGCGTCGTGAACGCCGGCGTTCCCGGCGAGACCGCCGCGGAAGGATGTGCACGGCTGCCGGCACTGATCGACGAGCATCGCGCGCAACTGGTGCTCGTGCTGCTTGGCGGCAATGACTTCCTTCGGCGCATGCCCGAGCAGGGCATCCGCGAAGCGCTCGCGTCGTGCGTGCGTGATGCGCGCGCCGCCAGCACGCCGCTGGCGCTGCTTCCCGTTCCCCGCTTCGGCATCGGCAACCTGGCCAACGCGCCGTTGTACGAGGAGACGGGGAAAGCGCTGGATGTTCCGGTGATCGATTCCGGCCTCAAGGACCTGCTCGGCTCCCGGTCGATGCGCGCCGACGGCGTGCATCTCAACGCTGCGGGATATCGCGAGATGGCGACGAACGTCGCCCGGGGCTTGCGTACGCAAGGCTGGCTCGCTCGCTGACGCGGCGGGCGCCATCGCGCCCGGACCCCGGCCCCACGCCGGGCCGGATTCACAGCCGTGCCCTCTTGTGTTGCTAATAAATCGACCTACTGAGACAGGTAGAAACCTCAGCGACCGCGCCAAATCGACAGACCCCAAGGCGACAGCTTCACCGGCAGATGGAAGTGCTCGCCGGGATCGACGACGGTGAAACGGAACACGACCGTCTCCTGGAAAGCTGGCGCGCCGACATCGTCGCCGAGCGCGCGGTAGTACGCGCCGGCGGCGAGTTCCACATCGTAACGGCCGGGCACGACGCCCGTGCCAGCGTTGATCGCGTGAGGCACCGTGCCATCCGCGCCCACTTCACCGCTGGCAACTCGATGCCGGCCGCCACCGTCGTCGACGCGCGCAACCTCGACGCGCATCCCGAGCGCGGGCAGGCCCCGCGTCACGTCGACGACGTGGATGGAGATTCCGGGCATCGATCAGTTCAGCTTCGCGCCCGACGCCTTGACCGCGGGCGCCCACTCGCCGACCTGCTTCTGCACGAACGCCTGGAATTCGTCCGGCGATTGTTTGCGCGTCGCGATGCCGAGTTCCTCGAAGCTTTTCTGCAGCTTGGGATCGTCCAGCACGACCATCAGGTGGCGATGCACGGTATCCACGACATTGCGCGGCACGCCAGCGGGCCCCGAGATGCCGAAGAAGTTCTCCGCAACCAGCTTGGGATGCCCGATCTCGATCACCGTCGGAACATCGCTCGCCATGCTGGCACGGCGCGGCGAGGTCACCGCCAGCAGCCTGAGCTTCCCGGATTTCTGGTACTGCACGTTTTGCGGCAGCGTGTCGATCGCGAACTTGATCGTTCCGCCCAGCAGGTCATTGTGCATCGGCCCCGAGCCGCGATAGCCGATGTGCT
>JBKKAZ010000080.1:0-19997 GCA_046714435.1 Casimicrobiaceae bacterium | reverse complement strand
CGATGGCGCTCGCGTTGGGGGTCACCGAGTTCGAGTTGCTGAACAGGAACGATGCGACGCCCAGGTTGATCGAGACGTAGAGATCGCTGTCGTCGCCTGCATCCGCGAACAGGAAGGTGGCCGTGATCGTCGTGCCCCCTGCGAACAGGTCCGTGCCCACGATCGTGGCGGGCGGCAGCGGGTCAGCCTGCGCCGTCCCGAAGACACTGGCTAGAGCGACGAAACCAGCTGCGAACGCGGTACGGAGCGCTGCGTGGGTTCTCATTCGGAAGTCCCCTCGTGGTTGACGCTGGGTGGTGCGCTCTCATCAACAGCACGAATCGATCCAGCGTTCTAACGCGTTGACACACAAGCATAAAGTTGTGCGTTACGGCCTGTTCGGCCCGGCAACTGTAAATTCGTACGACGGCTACCGTGCCGCGTATAATCGCGCGCTCTCAAGCGCAGGATCAGACTCATTCAGGCATGCCGACGGACTCGCCCGTCGCCGCGACGGCCACCGGGACGCCGTCCCGTCCAAGCAACGCCGCTCCCGCATCCGCGACGTCGCCGCTCGCCGCGCTGCCTTCGCTCGCCTGCGCGCCCCCCGATCCCGGACGCCGCATCAAGCTTCCGCCAATGGCGGGAAGCGCCGACGCGCTTGCTCTCGCGCAGCTTGCGCTGGCCTGCGCGGCGGAGAGCCGGACGCTCGCAATCGCTTGCGCGGACTCGCTCGCCGCACAGCGCCTCACCGACGAGATGGCGGCGCTCGCGCCCGCGCTGCGCCTGTCGTTTTTTCCGGACTGGGAAACGCTGCCCTACGACCCGATCTCGCCGCACCAGGATCTGGTCTCCGAGCGGCTCGCCACGTTGTACCGGCTGTCGCGCAACGATTGCGACGTCATCGTGCTGGCCGCTTCGACGGCGTTGCAGCGCGTGGCGCCGATCAGCTTCCTCGCCGCGCATACGTTCTTCCTGAAGCAGGGGGAACGCTTCGACGCCGGCGTCTTCCGCACGCAGGTGACGCTCGCCGGATACGCTCATGTCACCCAGGTTGTCTCGCCGGGCGAGTTCAGCATCCGCGGGGGTCTCGTCGACCTGTTCCCGATGGGCTCGACGCTGCCCTACCGGCTCGACCTGTTCGGCGACGAGATCGAAACCCTCCGCACCTTCGACGTCGACACCCAGCGCACGCTGTATCCGGTGCGCGAGGTGCGACTGCTGCCGGCGCGCGAGTTCCCGCTCGACGAGGCCGGCCGCAACCGCTTCCGTAGCCGCTACCGGGAAGTCTTCGAGGGCGATCCTTCGCGATCGGCGCTCTATAAGGACGTGTCCAGCGGCCTCGCGCCCGGCGGCCTCGAGTACTACCTGCCACTGTTCTTCGAGGCAACCGCCCAGTTTGGCGACTACCTGCCACTGGATTCGGTGATCGCGCTGCACGGCGATGTGACCGGCGCGGTGGACCGGTTCTGGCAGGACACCGAAGCGCGCTATCGCCTGCTGCGCGGCGATCGCACGCGGCCGATCCTTCCGCCCACCGAGTTGTTCGTGCCGCCGGACGAGTTTCGCGGGACCCTGAAACGATTCGGGCGTGTCGAGCTACCGGTGGCCGACCCGAACGCCGCGCTTCCGCCTGATGCGCCGACGCGACGCTTGCCGCCGGTCCAGGTTGACCGTCGTGCTGACGATCCGCTGGCGGCACTGAAGCGCGCGCTGGACGCGATCGACGGCCGCGTGCTGGTGGTCGCCGAAAGCGCGGGTCGGCGCGAGACCATGCAGCAGTACTTCAACGAGTACGGGCTCAAGCCCGCGCTGGTCGACGACCTCGGCGCGTTCCTCGCCGGCGACACCAAGTTCGCGATGGCGCCGGCGCCGTTGCATGCGGGATTCCTCTGGCCCGCCGCGAAGCTCGCGTTCGTGACCGAGACCGAGCTGTACGCGAGCATTGTGCGGCGCGGCCGCCGCGAGACCGGCCGGCGCAGCAACGTCGACGCCATGGTGCGCGACCTCTCCGAGGTCCGCATCGGCGACCCCGTGGTCCACGAGCAGCACGGCATCGGCCGTTATCTGGGGCTGACGACGCTCGACCTCGGCGACGGCGCGAACGAATTCCTGCAGCTCGTCTACGCCAACGACGCCAAGCTGTACGTGCCGGTCTCGACGCTGCACCTGATCTCGCGCTACAGCGGTGCGCAGCCCGAGGCCGCGCCCTTGCACGAACTCGGCAGCGGGCAATGGGACAAGGCCAAGCGCAAGGCCGCGAAGCAGGCGCACGACACCGCCGCCGAACTGCTGAATCTGTACGCCCAACGCGCTGCTCGCACCGGCCATGCGTTCACGTTCACCCCGCATGACTACGAGGCGTTTGCCGACGGCTTCGGCTTCGAGGAGACCCCGGACCAGCAGGCCGCGATCGAAGCGGTGATCGCCGATCTCACCGCGGGCAAGCCGATGGACCGCCTGGTCTGCGGTGACGTCGGCTTCGGCAAGACCGAGGTGGCATTGCGCGCGGCGTTCGTCGCTGTGGCCGACGGCAGGCAGGTTGCGGTGCTGGTTCCGACAACGCTGCTCGCCGAGCAGCACTTCCAGGTGTTCAGCGATCGCTTCGCCGAGTCGGCTGTAAAGATCGTCGAGTTATCGCGATTCCGTTCGGCCAAGGAAGTGAAAGCGGCGCTCGAAGGCCTCGCCGCCGGCCGCGTCGACATTGCGATCGGCACCCACAAGCTGCTGCAATCCGACGTCCGATTCGCGAACCTCGGGCTGGTGATCATCGACGAGGAGCACCGCTTCGGCGTGCGCCAGAAGGAGCGGCTGAAGCGGCTGCGCGCCGAAGTGGATGTCCTGACGCTGACCGCGACGCCGATCCCGCGCACGCTGGCGATGTCGCTCGAGGGCATCCGCGACTTCTCGGTGATCGCCACCGCCCCGCAGCGGCGCCTCGCGATCAAGACCTTCGTGACGCCGTGGTCGCGCGGCATCGTGCGGGAAGCGGCGCTGCGCGAGCTCAAGCGTGGCGGCCAGGTCTTCTACCTGCACAACGACGTCGCCACCATCCGCGGCATCGCCGAGCGGCTCGCCGAGCTGGTTCCCGAGGCGCGGCTCGCGGTCGCGCACGGGCAAATGCCGGAGCGCGAACTCGAAGGCGTGATGCGCGACTTCTACCAGCAGCGCGTGAACCTGCTGGTGTGCTCGACGATCATCGAGAGCGGCATCGACGTGCCGACCGCGAACACGATCATTATCGAGCGGGCCGACCGGTTCGGACTGGCCCAGCTCCACCAGCTGCGTGGCCGCGTCGGCCGCTCGCACCACCAGGCCTACGCGTACCTGCTGACGCCCCCCGAGGATGCGGTTTCGGCGCAGGCACGCAGGCGGCTCGAGGCGATCCAGATGATGGAGGACCTGGGCTCCGGGTTCTATCTCGCCATGCACGACCTCGAGATTCGCGGCGCCGGCGAAGTGCTGGGCGACGAGCAGTCCGGAGAGATGGCCCAAGTCGGCTTCCAGCTCTACGCGGATATGCTGAAGTCCGCAGTGAATGCGCTCAAGGCCGGCCGCGAGCCGAATCTCAACGAACCGCTCGGCGTGACCACCGAAATCAACCTGCACGTGCCGGCGCTGCTTCCCGAGAGCTACTGCAGCGATGTTCACGAGCGGCTGGTTCTCTACAAGCGGCTGGCGAGCACCGAAACCAGTGATGAGCTCGACCTGATCCAGGAGGAACTGATCGACCGCTTCGGCAAGCTCCCGGATCCCGCGCAAGCGCTGATCGCGAGCCACCGGCTGCGACTCGCCGCCCGGCCGCTTGGCGTCACCAAGGTCGACGCCGGACCGGAACGCAGCACGCTTCAGTTCGCTAAGGAGCCCGGTTTCGATCCCGGCAAGCTGATCTTGCTGGTGCAGCGTGACGGCCGGGTGCGCTTCGCGGGACCCCACCGGGTACGCATCGACAAGGCTGCACCGGGGCTCGCCGATCGGGTGGCACTGGTCAGGGATTTTCTCGCGCGCGTGAGTTGAGGCGCGCCCATCGGTGTCAATCGCTCGGGATGACACCACCCTCCCCTGTGTCATTCAGAGCGCAGCGAGTAATCTGCTGTTGCCGTACTGCCAGAAGAAGAAGCAGATCCCGCACTCCGTTCTGGAGATCCCTCGGCTTCGCTCGCGATGACACCCGAGGGTGACAGACTCGGGGTGACGGCCCCGGGGCTAGGCTCGTCGGGCCGCCGCCTCATCCATTCGTGTCATTCAGAGCGCAGCGAAGAATCTGCTTTCATGACGGCGTGCATAGCTACTTCGTGTACGCCATGGCCAGCCGCTCACGCGTGCTTAATGTCGGCGTGACGGGCAATCTCCAGGCGCGCGTATTCCAGCACAAGAACGGCACCATGGAAGGATTCACATCGCGTTACCGTATCGTGCGACTGGTGCACTTCGAAGAGACGGACTACGTGCACGCCGCCATCGCCCGGGAGAAGGAAATCAAGGGGTGGAGCCGGGCGCGCAAGATTGCATGGATCGAGCAGGCGAATCCCACCTGGGACGATCTCGCGGCCGACTGGTTCGACGACTCGACGCTGCGAACAGCAGATTCTTCGCTGCGCTCTGGATGACACCGGAAGGAAGAGGACGCGGAAGCCGGCCGGTTCGACGACGCCGTCCTACACAACTGTGTCATTCAGAGCGCAGCGAAGAATCTGCTGTTCATCGGCGCGGATTGCCATTCACGAGGCAAGATGGCGCGCCACCACCTCCTCGTTCCATTCGATGCCGCAGCCGGGGCGCGAGGACGCCGTGACAAAGCCGTTCACGACGCGGACCGGCTCGTTGATCAGCGAACCGGCAAAATCGAGGTATTCGAGCCAATCGGCGGTCGGCGTCACCGCGAGCAGGTGCGCGCTGATCTCCGGGAAGATGTGGCTCGACACGGGCAGCCCTGCCGCCTGAGCCAGCGCGGCAGCGCGCAGCCAGCCGGTGACGCCGCCGATCTTCATCACGTCGGGCATCGCCAGCCGCGAGGCGCGCGCCGCGATGCTGCGCGCCATGTCGTTCGGTCCCCACCAGTTCTCGCCAAGCTGAAGCGGCGTGCGCATCGCAACGGCGAGTTGCGCATGACCCGCGTCATCGTCTGCGCGCAACGGCTCCTCGATCCACGCGAGCCCGAGATGGTCGAGCCGCCGCGTGCGGCGCAAGGCTTCGGCGAGACTGAGCGACTGGTTGTAGTCGACCATCAGCGTCATCGCATCACCCGCCGCGCGACGGACCTCGGCGACCGACTTCTCGTCATCGGCAACGTCGGTGAAGCCGACCTTGATCTTCATCGCGCCGAACCCGGCGCGTGCCGACCCGGCTGCGAGTGCGCCGACCTTGTCGACCGCCTCCATCCCGTAGCTGTCGTAGGTTCTGAGCGGTCGTGCGCGTCCGCCGAGCAACTCGACCAGCGGCAGCCCGGCGGCCCTCGCCAGCGCATCCCACGCCGCCATGTCGAGCGCGGCCGCGGCGATCGCAACCAGCCCCTGCGGGCCCAGCAGGCGGAACCTCTGCTCGAGCTTGGCCGCAATCGCGACCGGCGCGATCGCGTCCCCGGCGCACAACGCCTCGAGATTCTTCAGCAGGCGCGCGACCGGCTGCAGCGCGACCGGCGTGTAGCAGAACACGTAGCTCGAGCCGGTGACGCCCTCGTTCGTTACAAGGTCGAGCAGCACCAGCGGTGCAATCTCGATGCTCCCGCTCGCGGTGCGGACCGGGCGCGCGAGCGGCGCGTTGACGGCACGTACGTTGAGCGAGCGCAGCGTCAGCGAAGGGGTCGGGTGCATCGGCTTCTCCGGATGGGAACGATGGTGGGGCAACAGCTTTCCGCCGGGCGCGATCGTCGTGTGAACAGGATCGAACGCCCGCGTGAAGCCGATCCACTTGGGGCGCGTGCGATACTCGCCCCGATCCGGCCCGCAGTCAACGCATGTCGCCTAGGTTTCCGCCGCAAGTTCACGTGTTCGTCCGCGACTGGCTGTCCGCGAACAACGTGCTCCTCAAGGGCCGCGACGGCGCGGTCATCGTGGACACCGGCTATATCCGCCACGCCCCGATGACGCTCGCGCTATTGCGAAGCGCACAAGGGCTGGGCGACGAGCCGCTCGCAAAAATCGTCAACACGCACTGCCACAGCGATCACATGGGCGGCAACGCGACACTGGTCCGCGCCTACGGCTGTCCAGTCGCGGTACCCGAGGGCGAGTTTCCGCTCATCGAGGCCTGGGACGAGAAGACGCTGCTGCTCGCCTATGCCGGCCAGTCCGCGGAGCGATTCGCGGTCGACGAGGTGCTCGTGCCCGGCGCCACCTACCGCTGGGGCGACCTGGACTGGGAGGCGATCGCGGCACCCGGCCACGACATGGGCGCTCTATGCTTCTTCAATGCCGAGCACGGCATGCTGATCTCGGGCGATGCGCTGTGGCAGAACGGATTCGGACTGGTCATGCCGCCGCAGATCCATCCCGAGGCCCTGCCGGCAACGCGCGCGACGCTCGAACTGCTCGCGCGGCTGCCGGTGCGGGTCGTTATCCCCGGCCACGGCGAGCCGTTCGAAGCGGCCAACGAGGCACTCGAACGCGCGTTCCGCCGTCTCGAGAGCTACGAGGCCGATCCGATCCGGCTGGTGCGCCATGCGCTGAAGTCCCTGCTGGCCTTCAAGCTGCTCGACGTCCGCCGCATGCCGCTCGATGGCATGGCTGCGTACCTGGAGGGGGTGGAGCTGTTCCGCGACTTCAACGCCCTGTTCTTCCGGCTCCCGCCGGCTGATCTCGCCACTTGGCTTATCGACGAACTGGTACGGGCGAACGCGGCGCGCCGGGAATCCGGATATCTCGTGCCGGCGGCTTCCGCCGCGATGGGGCGCTAGCACATCGTTGCGGCCGGCGGTGCGCGTTGCGGTCCGTAGATGGAACGATTTGCGCCCGCCGTTGACCATATTAGAATGCCGGCCGCGGGGTTCCGCGCGGGTCGCCAGATTCGGCCTGATTCGATGCGTCGTCAACACTCCCTCCGGAATTCCCCATGACCGACTGGCTCGGTCCTATCGCCATCCAGGGGGGCGTCGCGCCGCTGGTCATCGCGCTGGTCGTCGCGTTCTCTCTCGCGCGGACACGCTACGCCTGGCTGGCGATCCTCGCCGCATACCTGGTGAGCGTGGCCATGGCCGTCGGCCTCGAGTTCGTGCCGCTCACCGCTGGGCGCAAGATCGTTCTCATGGGTGCTCTCGCCGCGTTGGCCGGGCTGATACTCGACCGGGCCCGACCTGCGTCGAAGGGAGTCGCCGCCGCGACCGCGCTGGCAGCGGGTATCGCGTCGGTTTGGGTGTTCGCTTCGCTGTTCGCACAGCGCGAAGGCGTGGCGCTCCTGATCGCCGCAATCGCCACCGCCGCCTTTGTTGCCTTGTCCACGTCGATTTCGTTGTCTTTGCGTACCGATGGCCTTGCGATGGGCGCCGCGGGACTCGGACTCGGCCTGGCGACGGGGATCGCGGGTGTCCTGTCCGCCTCGATAGGGTTCCTCATTTCCGGCGTTGCGGTCGCGGCCGCTTCCGGCGCGCTGCTGCTAGCGCAGGTCTTGACCGCGCGCACACTATCGGCTGGCTATCTTGGCGCGTTGACCATTGGCGTGCTGTGCGCGCTGTTCGCTGCGGGATCAGTACTCCTTGCCGAACTCGAGTGGTACGCGCTGCCGCTGATGCTGCTGATCCCGCTGGCGGTTCGATTGCCGCTAGGCGCCGCGTCCGGCCCGTTCGCCCGCGCCGCGTCACTGTCGGCGCTCGCGCTGGCCGCCGCCGTCATTCCCATCGCCGCCGCATGGTTCGCGGCGCGCGGAACGTAGTCCTCAAATGTCTATGGAGAGAATCCAAATGTCGAAACGCATTGCCGCATTGCTCGTCGCCGCGCTGCCCCTCGCCGCGCATGCGGCCGCCGAAAATTTCACCGTCGATCCCATCCACAGCTCGGTCAACTTTGCGATCGACCACCTCGGCCTGACCAATATCCACGGCAAGTTCGCCAAGTTCTCCGGCAAGTTCTCGCTCGACCGCGCCGCGAAGGCTGGTTCGGCCGAAATCACGATCGAGACCGCTTCGGTCGATACCGGCGACAGCGACAAGGGCAGCCGGCCACGTTCGCGCGACGATCACCTGCGCACCGCCGACTTTTTCAACGCGGCGGAGTTTCCGCGCATGACCTACAAGTCCACCGCGGTCGGCTTCAATGGTGACACGCCGGCACGGATCGACGGCAACCTGACGCTGCTCGGCGTGACCAAGCCGGTGGCGCTCACGCTGACGCGCTTCAAGTGCAATCCGGCGACAGCCACCGCCAAGGAGCGCTGCGGCGGCGAAGCCAGCGGCAAGCTGATACGCTCCGAATTCGGCATGAAGCGCGGTATTCCGTCGATCGGCGACGAGATCACGCTGATCGTCGCGTTCGCCGGCGACAAGGACCAGTAGTCAGCGCGCGCGCAATCGCGCAAACCACCCGTCGCGGCCGTGTCGACCAGTCGCGGCGGGTGAATCCGAGTCCCAGTTCAGGACGCGTTGCCGCGGCACGCCGCCTCGCGCCTGCGATGGCCGTCAGTGCAGCTTAACGCGCGGCTCGACATGGCCGCGCAGGAAGCGGCCGATGGTGTCAAGCACGACCGCGACGGTGCCGTGCAGCGCGCGCTGGTGAAGCTTGTACAGCGATGCGTACATCACGCGGGCGATGAGTCCCTGCACCAGCAGGCTGCCGCCGATCAGTCTACCCATCAGCGTGCCCACCGCCGAGAGCTCCCCAAGCGACACCAGCGAGCCGTAGTCGCTGAAGTGGAATTTCGGCAATGGCTTGCGGTCGAGCCTCGCACGAACAGTTCTTTCCAGCAGCTTCGCCTGTTGCAGCGCCACCTGTGCCCGCGGTGGCATCCAGGCGTGCCCGTGCGGCGAACCGGACCACGGACACGCCGCACAGTCGCCGAGCGCGAACACGTCGGTATCGCGCGTCGACTGCAGCGTTTCGGAAACGACGAGCTGGTTGCTGCGGTTGACCTCGAGGCCGTCGAGCGTCGCAAGCCACGCCGGCGCCCGGATGCCCGCCGCCCAGACCACGAGATGCGCAGGGTAGAAGGCGCCGCTGGCAGTGCGAACGCCGTCAGCCCCCACCGACACGACCCGTTCGCCGGTGTGGATCGAAACGTCCAGCCTGCGCAGCAGTTCGGAGGCGCCTTCAGCGACGCGCTCGGAGAGCGGCGGCAGAATGCGCGGCGCGCCTTCGACGATGCTGATGCGCACATCCTGCGATGGTTCGAGATGGTCCAGCCCGTAGGTCGCGTGGGTGCGCGTCGTCTGCCGGATCTCGGCCGCGAGTTCGACCCCGGTGGCACCGGCGCCGACGATCACGATGTCGACGTATCCCGGTTCGCCCACCGCCTTGTTGGCGTCCGCACGCACGCTTGCCGCGAGCAGCTTGCGGTGAAAGCGCTGCGCTTCGTGGGGCGTGTCGATCGCGATCGCGTGCGCGGTCACGCCGGCGACGCCGAAGTCGTTGCTCTCGCTGCCCACCGCGATCACCAGCATGTCGTAGGGCAGATCGCGGATCGGGAGGATTTCGTCTCCCTCCTCGTCGACTACCGCGTCGAGGCGCAGGCGGCGACGCGCGCGATCGATCGACAGCAGCCGCCCCTGGCGGAACTTGAAATGCCGGCGGTAGGCGAGCGCGGGATAGTCGACCTCGTGCGCGTCGGCATCCATGCGGCCCGCCGCGACTTCGTGCAACAGCGGTTTCCAGACGTGCGTCGGAATCGCGTCAACGAGCGTCACCGTTACGCGCTTGCCACGCCCGTAACGCTCGCCGAGCATCGCCGCCAGGGGCAGGCCACCGGCGCCACCGCCCACGATCACGATCCGGTGTGGTGAAGGTCCCATCGTCGCCTACCAAGGTTAACCGAAACGGCTGACGCGGTGGCCGTTACAGTCGTCGTCCCCGCGAAGGCGGGGACCCAGCGTCTTTGCGAGCGGAAGTCACTGGATTCCCGCCTTCGCGGGAATGACGGCAGCTCAGTTGCCTCGCGCCGAGCCTTCGCGCCGCGGGTCGGCGCCCGCGATCCAGCCCTTCCGCGTGCGTCCGATCGCATGCGCGCCCGAGGAAAGCTCGATCACGGCCACCTCGTGCCCGAGCGCGGCGAGCTTGTCGGCCAGTCGCGCCACGTCGGTGCCACGCTCGAGCTCGGTCGGCCCGTTGCGGCTGCCGAAGTTCGGCAGCGCGATCGCGGCCTGCGGAGCGAGCTTCCAGTCGATCACGCCCACCAGCATCTTCACCACATAGTTGATGATCGAGCTGCCGCCAGGCGAACCCGTCACCAGGCAGACGCGTCCGCGCGCATCGTAGACGATCGTCGGCGCCATCGACGAGCGCGGGCGCTTCCCCGCCTCGACCCGATTGGCGACCGGCTTGCCGTCGTCGACCGCGCGGAAGCTGAAGTCGGTGAGTTCGTTGTTGAGCAGGAACCCGCCTTCGGTCATCAGGCGGCTGCCGAACGCGTTTTCGATCGTCGTCGTGTACGACACCACGTTGCCCCTGGCATCGACGACCGACAGGTGCGAGGTCGAAGCGAGTTCGAGCCCTTCGTGCACACCCGCCGCGGCTGCCCGCGCTTCGACCGGCGCCGGCGGAACGCCAGGCGCGGCGCGTCCGAGCGTCGACATCGGACGAATCGCCGCGCTCCGCTCGCGTAGGTAGCGCGGATCGAGCAGTCCCGGCGGCGGCGCCACGAAATCCGGATCGGCCATGTACGCACCGCGATCGGCATACGCAAGCCGGCCCGCCTCGGCGATGAAATGCGTGCTCCAGAACGATGCCGGCCCCATCGCTGACAAGTCATGGGGTTCGAGCATCGCGAGCATCTGCAGCACCGTCGGCCCGCCCGACGAGGGCAATGGCATTCCGCAGACGCGATAGCCGCGATAGGGTCCGCACACGGGCGCGCGGACCTTGATCCGGTAGCGGGCAAGATCGTCGGCCACCAGGTCACCGGGATGTGCGGCAGCCGAGTTTGCGGTGGCCACAACGTCGCTGGCGATGTCGCCGCCATAGAACGCGCCCGCCCCCTGCGCCGCGAGGGTCCGCAGCGTACGCGCGTAGGCAAGATTGCGCAGCGTGTCGCCAGCTCGCAGCGGTTCACCGGTGGCACGCTCGAAGTAGCTTCGGGCGCGGTCGTTACCCATTCGCGTACCCGCAAGTAACGCCGCAAGCCGAGGCGATACCGCGAAACCCTGTTCCGAAAGCGCGATTGCCGGTGCGAACAGATCGGCCCAGGGCAAGCGGCCATGCGCGCGATGCGTCGCTCCCAGCAGCGCCACCGTGCCGGGAACGCCGACCGAGCGCCCGCCGACTACCGCATCGATAAAGCGCAGCGGCTTGCCTTCACGGTCGAGGAATCGGTCGGGTTTCGCCGCGGCGGGCGCGGTTTCGCGTCCGTCGTACGCCGTTAGCCGCCGCGATGCCGCGTCATGCACCAGCATGAAGCCGCCACCCCCCAACCCCGAGGACTGCGGTTCGACCAGCCCCAGCACGAGCTGTGCTGCAATCGCGGCATCGACGGCGCTGCCACCGCGCGCGAGCATCGCATAGCCCGCGTCGACCGCGAGCGGATTCGCGGCGACGATCATGAAGCGTCGTGACGTGACGGGCGACGGGTCGCGCACGCCAGGGACGGGCTGCGCATCGGCGAGCGGACCGGCGAGCAGCGCGAACGCTGCAGCGAGCGAGGCAACCAGGGAACGGGGCGAGGCGGGCATGGACGGGATTTCGAAAGCGGTGCGGTGTCGATTCTAGCGTCAGCGGGCCGGCTGCGATCATGGAAAAAGGGCAGCCGCGGCTGCCCTTTCCCTGTGATTCGCCGCACGCGGCGGCGGCGTCGGACTTGCCCGCGGCTGCCGCCGACCGCTCCGACCTGTCGGCGCCGAATCAGATCCTCAAGGCTTCGTCGGCGCGGCAGGCGCGGCGGCGTTGGCAGCAGGCGCCGTCGCCGCGGCCGCCGGCTTGGTCGGTACCGCCTCGGGCTTCACGGCGTGCATGGTGAGCAAAGGCACGATCATCAGCGCGACGATGTTGATGATCTTGATCAGCGGGTTCACCGCCGGCCCGGCCGTGTCCTTGTACGGATCGCCGACGGTGTCGCCGGTCACCGCCGCCTTGTGCGCATCGGAGCCCTTGCCACCGTAGTTGCCGTCCTCGATGTACTTCTTGGCGTTGTCCCACGCGCCGCCGCCGGTCGTCATCGAGATCGCGACGAAAATGCCGGTGACGATGGTGCCCATCAGCAGGCCGCCAAGCGCCTGCGGTCCGAGGACCAGTCCGACCACCACCGGCACCAGCACCGGCAGCAGCGACGGGACGATCATCTCCTTGATCGCGGCCTTGGTCAGCATGTCGACGGCGGTGCCGTACTCGGGCTTCGCCGTGCCTTCCATGATGCCCTTGATGTCGCGGAACTGGCGGCGCACTTCCATCACCACGGCACCCGCGGCCCGGCCCACCGCTTCCATCGCCATCGCACCGAACAGGAACGGGATCAGCCCGCCGATGAACAAGCCGATGATCACCATGGGATTCGACAGGTCGAAGGTGGTCCCGAGGTTGAATCGTTCCAGCGCGTGCGTGTAGTCGGCGAACAGCACCAGCGCCGCAAGACCCGCCGATCCGATCGCGTAGCCCTTGGTGACCGCCTTGGTGGTGTTGCCGACGGCATCGAGCGGATCGGTGATGGCGCGGACCGAGGCCGGCATTTCGCTCATTTCGGCAATGCCGCCGGCGTTGTCGGTGATCGGGCCGTAGGCGTCCAGCGCGACGATGATGCCGGCCATCGACAGCATCGCGGTGGCTGCGATCGCGATGCCGTACAGCCCGCCGAGCGCGTGCGACGCGTAGATCGCCGCGCACACGGCGAGCACCGGCCAGGCCGTCGACTTCATCGATACGCCGATCCCGGCGATGATGTTGGTGGCATGTCCGGTGGTCGATGCCTGCGCGACGTGCTGCACGGGCTTGTACTGGGTGCCGGTGTAGTACTCGGTGATCACCACCAGCGCCGCGGTCAGCGCCAGCCCGACCAGCGAAGCGAGGTAGAGCTTGCCCGGGGTAAGCGACGCGTCCGCCGCGCCGATGTCCTTCATCATCCACTGGGTGATGAACCAGAACCCGACCGCGGAAATGGCGCCGGCGACGATCAGTCCCCGGTAGAGGGCGTTCATGATCTTCTTGCTGCCCGGCGTCATCTTGACGAAGAAGCAACCGACGATCGAGGCGATGATCGAGAATCCGCCAAGCACCAGCGGATAGACCACGGCGGCTTCCGCGATCGACGGCAGCAACAGCGCGCCGAGCAGCATGGTCGCGATGATGGTCACCGCGTAGGTCTCGAACAGGTCGGCGGCCATGCCGGCGCAGTCGCCGACGTTGTCGCCGACGTTGTCGGCGATCACCGCGGGGTTGCGCGGATCGTCCTCGGGAATGCCGGCCTCGACCTTGCCAACCAGATCGGCACCGACGTCCGCGCCCTTGGTGAAAATGCCGCCGCCAAGACGCGCGAAGATCGAGATCAGCGAGCTTCCGAAGGCAAGCCCGACCAGCGGCTCGATCGCGTGCAGCATGCCTTCGCGCATGAGGCTCGGCGCCCAGTTCGACGCGCCGATCAGGTACCAGTAGAACCCGGTTACGCCGAGCAGGCCCAAGCCCACCACCAGCATGCCGGTGATGGCGCCGCCGCGGAAGGCGATCGACAGTGCTTCGTTCAACCCGGTGCGCGCCGCCTCCGCGGTGCGGACGTTCGAACGAACCGACACGTTCATGCCGATGTAGCCCGCGAGTCCGGAGAGCAGCGCTCCGATCGCAAAGCCCCCCGCCGTCGCCCAGCCAAGGAACAGGCCAATGACGATGAACAGGATCACGCCGACGATGGCGATCGTCAGGTATTGCCGATCGAGGTACGCCTTGGCACCGGCCTGGATGGCCGCGGCGATCTCCTGCATGCGCGCGTTGCCTGCCGGCTTGGCCAGGATCCAGCTGATCGACCACATGCCGTAGGCGATCGCGAGGAACGCGCAGACCAGCGCGAAGATGAGACCTGTGGAAATGGACATGAACGCTTCTCCCTGGATTCGTTGCTTCGAAACGATTGCGTCCCGGGCGCCTTCGTGCGTGGGCGCGGTCGGGAAAGCACGCTATTCTGCCTTGTTTTTCGAGGCCGATCGAGCAGCGGCTAAACGGGTACTCCGTGGCTGCAGTGTTTCCCTAGCAGCGTGATGCAAGATGGCTCGCGATGCACAGCGCCGCGCATGATGCGCGTTATTCGGTGCTGTTGCCGGCGGTCGCCGACGGGCCGCCCCTAGGCGACCGCCTGAATCCCATCCCGATGCAAAAGGCGCAACGACGCCATCCCGTCACGCACCGGACTCCCGAACGCCTTTTGCATCGGCCTGCTAGATCCTGAATCCGGTCGCGAGTCTTTTCGCCACCGCGACGTTTTTCAACCGTACGTATTGCGGCAGCCCGTCCTTGAACGGCGGCGGCGCTTCGCCGCGGATCAGCGGCGCGAGATAGCGGCGCGCCTTGTCGGTGATGCCGTAGCCGTCCTTTGAGATGAAGTCGCGCGGCAGCGACTTCTCGACGTTGGCGACCTTTTCGAGCGGTGCTGCGGTGATCTTCCAGCGGTAGGGCTTGTCGGCGAGGCGGGTGATCGCCGGCATCACGCCATTGCGGCCCGCGAGCGCCATCTCGACCGCCGCCTTGCCGACCGCGTAGCTCTGATCGAGGTCGCACTTGCTGGCGAGGTGGCGCGCCGCACGCTGCAGGTAATCGGCGACCGCCCAGTGATACTTGTAATCGAGCCGGTCCTTGACGATCTTCGCGATCAGCGGGCCGACGCCGCCTAGCTGCGCGTGGCCGAACGCGTCGCGGGTCCCCGCCTCCGCGAGCAGCTGACCTTCCGCATTGGAGAGTCCCTCCGACACGCCAATGCAGCAGTAGCCGAAACGCCGGGTCTTGTCGTCGACAGCGGCGACCAAGCGCGCCTCGTCGAAAGGGATCTCGGGGAACAGCAGCACCAGCGGGATCGGCGTGTCTTCGTCATCGGCCATCCCGACTGCGGCGGTGATCCAACCGGCGTGGCGCCCCATGACCTCGAGCACGAACACCTTGGTCGAAGTCTTCGCCATCGAAGCGACGTCGAACGCGGCCTCGCGCATCGAGGTCGCCACGTACTTGGCGACCGACCCGAAGCCCGGGCAGTTGTCGGTCACCACGAGGTCGTTGTCGACCGTTTTGGGGATCAGCAGGGCCTTGAGCGGATAGCCCTGCGCTGCCGCGAACTTCGCGACCTTGAGGCAGGTGTCGGCCGAATCGTTGCCGCCGTTGTAGAAGAAGTAGCCGATGTCGTGAGCGCGGAACACTTCGATCAGTCGCTCGTACTGCGCGGGCGAGTCGGCCGGATCCTTGAGCTTGTACCGGCACGAGCCGAAAGCCCCCGAGGGCGTGTGCTTGAGCGCGGCGATCGCGCGCGCGGACTCCCGCGACGTGTCGATCAGGTCCTCGGTCAGCGCGCCGATGATGCCGTTGCGTCCGGCGTAGACCTTGCCGATGCGCGAGCGATGCTTGCGCGCCGTCTCGATGACGCCGGCGGCGGAGGCGTTGATGACGGCGGTGACGCCGCCGGACTGGGCGTAGAACGCGTTGGGCATGTCACGAGTCAGGAATCAGAGGACGGGGATCAGACGATCAACCCAGCTCAACAACGAGCCCCCGCGCGGGGGCAAAGTCGGCGTCGAGCTCATGGGCCTCGCGAGCATGTCGGCGAGCCGCCTCAACGTCGCCGGCCTCGCGATCGAGCAGTGCGAGATTGTAGACGAAGCCCGCATCCTGCGGGCGGACCGCCACCGCGAGCGCCTGCGCGACGCGCGCCTCCGCGGCACGGCCCGCCTGCCGCAACAGCATGGCGCGCAGATTCAGCGCCCAGGGGTCGTTGCCGCTGATCGACAACACGTCAACGCAGAGCGCGTCGGCGTCGGCGAGCCGGCCCTCGCGCGCGAGCGTCGCGGCCCGTTCGAGCAACGGCTGCGTACGGGCAACCAGGGCATCGTGCGCAACGCCCCACTTGGCATACACGCGGTCGCGCTGCGCCAGAAATCGGGTGTCGTCATGATTGGCGCCGCCCGCCGCGCCCGAATCGCCCGCGTCCGCGTTCCACTGAAAAGACCCCAGCGGCACGAAATGAAACGCCGCGACCTGCGCCAGTTGCAGCATGAACTCCCAGTCCTCGAGGATCGGGAACGACTCGTCGAAGCGACAGCCGGCGTCCACGAGTTCGCGCGCGACCAGCGTCGATGACAGGTGGATGAAGTTCCGCTCGTAGAGCTGCGCGAGCGAGAACGGCTGCCCGAACCACTCGACGTGTCCGTCGCTGAACACGCCCTTCGCGTAGGACGTGATCACGCGGGCATGCGGTGCGGCGGCAGCTGTGGCCACCAGGCCGGCGAGATGATCGGGCAGAAAGGCATCGTCGTCGTCGAGAAACGTGATCCACTCGCCGGTGGCCGCATCGAGTCCGGCGTTCGCCGCGGCCGGCCGCGGCAGGCGGCGTTCGCTTGCAACGAGCCGCAGCGCATGGGGACCGCAAGTCCCGGTCAGCATCGGATGCGCTGCCCCGCAAGCAGCGACGACCAGCACTTCCGCCGTCACTCCCTGTTGCGCCGCGATCGAGTCCAGCGAAGCCTGCAGCGTTGGCCTCGCCATGCTGCGAATGACGACGCTGACCGTTGGCCTTGCGCTCACCACGCTTGTGATCGCCTGCGCGCCATCGGGTGCACGCCAGCACTCGCCTCTTCAGCTGCGCAACGCGGCCAGCGCGGCCTCGCGCACCTGCTCGACGCCCCGCTGGCCGTCGATCTTCCGGTACTTTGGTGCGCGCGGATCGCGCTCAGCCGCCCAACGCGAGTAGTACTCGACCAGCGGCCGCGTCTGCGCCTGGTAGACGTCGAGGCGCTTTTTCACGGTCTCCTCGCGGTCGTCTTCGCGCAGGATCAGCGCCTCGCCGGTCAGGTCGTCCTTGCCCGGCAGCTTCGGTGGATTGAACCTGACGTGGTAACTGCGCCCCGAGCCGGGATGCACGCGCCGCCCGCTCATGCGCTCGACGATCGCCGCGTCGGGTACGTCGATCTCGAGCACGTAGTCGATGGCGACGCCGGCATCGCGCATCGCCTGCGCCTGCGGGATGGTGCGCGGGAACCCGTCGAACAGGTAGCCGCTCGCGCAGTCCGGCTGCTTCAGGCGCTCGTGGACCAGTCCGATGATGATTTCGTCGGACACCAGCGCACCGCTGTCCATCACCTTTTTCGCTGCCAGGCCGAGCGGGGTTCCCGCCTTGACCGCTGCACGCAGCATGTCGCCGGTCGAGATCTGGGGAATGCCGAACGCTTCGCGGATGAATCCCGCCTGCGTTCCCTTGCCGGCGCCGGGCGGTCCCAGGAGTATCAGTCGCATGGTCGTGTCCGGGGAATTCGAAATCAGGCCGCACCTGCGCCGTGCAACGCGCGCACGCGGGCCAGATCATCCGGCGTGTCCACGCCGGGCGCCGGGGTCGATGATGCGATCTCGACGACGATGCGCTCGCCGTGCCACAGCGCGCGAAGCTGTTCCAGGGCCTCGAAGCGCTCGATCGGCGACGGCTCCAGCGTCGGGAACCGTTGCAGAAAGCCGACCCGGTAGGCGTACAGCCCGTAGTGGCGATAGAGCGGCAAGCCGGCCGGGATTGCGGTTGGCGTCTCGCCCGCGAACGCATCGCGGGCCCAGGGAATGGTCGCGCGGCTGAAATACAGCGCGTTGCCGCGAGCGTCCAGCACGACCTTGACGACGTTCGGGTTGAATGCTTCCTCGACGTCGTGGATCGCATGGCACGCGGTGGCGATGGCGGCGTCGGGCCGCGAGGCGAGCAGCGCCGCCACGCGCGCGATCAGCGCCGGGGCCAGCAGCGGTTCGTCGCCCTGGACATTGACGACGATCGCATCGGGGGCCAACTCGAGGGTCGCCGCGACCTCGGCGAGACGGTCGGTCCCGGTCGGATGATCGCCACGGGTCAGGCAGGCTTCGATGCCGTGCGCCGTTGCCGCGTCGCCGATGCGCGTGTCGTCGGTCGCAATCACCACCCGAGCCGCGCCGCTCCTGCGCGCGTTCTCCGCCACGCGAACGACCATCGGCTTGCCGCCGATGTCGGCGAGCGCTTTGCCCGGCAGCCGCGTGGACGCGTAGCGGGCGGGGATTAGGACGGTGAACATGAGGTGAACGAGTGCGCGAGTGAACGGGTGAACAGGTGAACGGGTGAAGCGCGCGCGATCGCTCGCTTTGACTCACTCGTTCACTTGTTCACTCGTTCACTTCACTTCCCTTGCAACGCCTCGATTTCCTCCGGCGTCAGCTTTCGCGCCTCGTCCTCGAGCAGCACCGGGATGCCGTCGCGAATCGGGTAGGCCAGGCGCGCCGAGCGGGAGACCAGTTCCTGGCGCTCACGATCGTAGATCAGCGGACCCTTGGTCACCGGGCAAACCAGGATTTCAAGCAGCTTGGCGTCCATCGATGCAATCCAGCACGTGGTCGACGAGCGCGGGATCGATCACCGCGCGGATATCGAGCGCGAAACAGCGCGCGTCGGCGAAACGGGTGCATTTTACCGCGTCCTTCGCGGTCATCAGAATCGCGCTCGCGCCGGCGAACTCGAGATCGCCCGGCGCGAACACATGATGATCCGGAAACGCATGCGGGGTCGCGTCGATGCCCATGCCGCGAAGCGTGTCGAAAAACCGCTGCGGATGGCCGGTTCCGGCCAGCGCGTGCACCGTTCCCGCCGGCCATGTGCCGGGATCGGCGACGCGGGATGGGTCCGTCAGACTACGCAATCGCACCGGCTGGTGGTACATGGTCGTATCGCGCACGTTGCCACGCCACGGCTGCGGACTCCCGACCAGCCGGACGACCGCATCGACCTCGGCGAGCCGCGAGGCCGGCTCGCGGAGGGGTCCTGCGGGCAGCAGCAGACCATTGCCGACTCCGCGCAGGTCGTCGACCACCGCGATCTCGACCTCGCGAAGCAGCCGATAATGCTGAAGCCCGTCATCGCTGACGATGACGTCGCACTCCGGATGCGCCGCGCACAATCCGCGCGCCGTGGCGACGCGATCGCGGCCCACCCAGATTGGATAGCCGGTCGCGGCGAGCAGCAGCGGTTCGTCGCCGACGACGGCGGGATCGTCGCTCGCCTTGACGCCGCGTGGACTCGACGTCGTCCCGCCGTAGCCCCGGCTTACCATGCCCGGATGGCGCCCTTTCGCCGCGAGCGCCTGCACGAGCGCGATAACCAGGGGGGTCTTGCCTGCGCCGCCTGCTGTCACGTTGCCGACCACCACGACCGGGACGCCAACGCCTTCGCGTGGGAGCGCGCCGAGGCGATACAGCGCGCGCCTCGCCGCGACCAGGCCGCGAAACGCCAGCGACAAGGGCAGCAGCAGCGCTGAGACCGCCGTCAACCGGGGCGCGTACCACGCAGCGGAGAGGCGGTCGCGCACGCTCATCCGCGTCGCCGGCCTGCCGCCGGCCCCGTCACTTCTTCGCCGGTGTCGCGCCGCCCGCGACCGGCGACTGGGTCGCAAAGGTGATGTGCAGGAGCCCGGCGGCCCGGGCGGCCTCCATTACGTGGATCACCGACTGGTGGGTGGCGTTGGCGTCGGCATTGACGATCACCACCGGGTCCTTCGCGCCGCCGGCGGACTTTCGCAGCATGTCGGCGAGCGCCGGAACCGAGGTGAAATTGAACACCGTGCGGTCGATCACGTAGCGGCCCTGGGCGTCGATGCCGACGCTGATCTCGCGCGGGCGCTGTTTGGCCGGGTCGGCCTCGGCCTCCGGCAGCGTGATCGACAGCTCGGCGACGCGCTGGTAGGTCGTCGTGATCATCAGGAAGATCAA
>JBKKAZ010000079.1:0-13273 GCA_046714435.1 Casimicrobiaceae bacterium | reverse complement strand
TTGTCGAACACGCTCATGTGCGGATAGAGCGCGTAATTCTGGAACACCATCGCGATGTCGCGGTCCTTGGGCTCCAGGTCGTTCACCACTCGGTCGCCGATCGTGATCTCGCCGGCGCTGATCGCCTCCAGGCCCGCGACCATGCGGAGCAGCGTCGACTTGCCACAGCCCGACGGACCGACGATGACGACGAACTCGCCGTCCTCGACGTTCACGGTCACGCCGTGGATCACCTCGAGCGTGCTGTAGCTTTTCCTGACGTTGCGGAGTTCGACTCGGGCCATTCGCTAGCTTCCGTCGTCCCCGCGAAGGCGGGAACATGATTCTCGTCGTCCCCGCGAAGGCGGGGACCCAGCGTCTTTCTACTACTTTCGCAATGCATGCCAAGACACTGGGTCCCCGCCTTCGCGGGGATGACGATCCTGATCGGATCGCCACCTCGCGGGGATGACAATGTCCGGTCGCCGCACGGCGACCTTCGCCATTGTCATTTCTCGGTATCGACCAGGCCCTTGACGAACCATTTCTGCGTGAACAATATGAGGAGCGCCGGAGGCAACATCGCGAGCATCGCGGTGGCCATGACGAGATTCCATTCGGTGGCGGCCTCGCCGACGGTGATCATCCGCTTGATGCCGATCACCGTTGTGTACATCGATTCGTCGGTGGTCACCAGCAGCGGCCACAGGTACTGGTTCCAGCCGAAGATGAACAGGATCAGGAACAGCGCGGCGATGTTCGCGCGCGACAGCGGCACGACCACGTCCCAGAAGAACCGCATCGGTCCGGCCCCGTCGATACGCGCCGCTTCGGCCAGTTCATCGGGAATGGTGAGGAAGAACTGGCGGAAGAGGAAGGTCGCCGTCGCCGAGGCGATCAGCGGCACCGTGAGACCGGCGTAGGTGTCCAGCATGTGCAGGTCCGAGATGACCTTGTAGGTCGGCAGGATCCGCACCTCGACCGGCAACATCAGCGTGACGAAGATCATCCAGAACGCGAGCGCGCGAAACCGGAAGCGAAAGTACACGATCGCGAATGCCGACAGCAGCGAAATGGCGATCTTCCCAATGGCAATGACCAGTGCCGACACCAGGCTGTTGAACATCATGCGGCCCACGGGCGCGGTCGACACCGTGGTCGTCGTACCCTGGGACAGCACCTTCGAGTAATTGTCGAGCAGATGCGATCCCGGCAGCAGCGGCATCGGCGATCGCAGGATCTCGTCCTCCGCCAGTGTCGAGGCGACGAACGTGACGTAGACGGGCAGCGCCACGATCGCCACGCCGATCACGAGGATCAGGTGCGAAAAAAACGTCAGGATCGGGCGGTTCTCGATCATGCGCCGTACTGGACCTTGCGCTCGACGTAGCGGAACTGGACGACGGTGAGCGTGATGACGATGACCATCAGCACCACCGACTGCGCGTAGGAGCTGCCGAGGTCGAGCCCCTTGAAGCCGTCGGCATAGACCTTGTAGACGAGGATCTTCGTCGCCTGCCCCGGTCCGCCGCCGGTCGCGGTGTCGATGATGCCGAAGGTGTCGAAGAATGCGTAGACGATGTTGACGACCAGCAGGAAGAACGTCGTCGGTGACAGCAGCGGAAATACGATGGTGATGAAGCGCTTCACCGGTCCCGCGCCGTCGATCGCCGCCGCCTCGATCAGCGACTTCGGTATCGACTGGAGACCGGCCAGGAAGAAAAGAAAGTTGTAGCTGATCTGCTTCCAGACGGCCGCGATCACGACCATGATCAGCGCGTCGGTGCCATCGAGCAGCGGATTCCACGCAATGCCGAGACCCTTCAACCAGTGCGCGACGACGCCGAGCGTCGGGTTGAACAAGAACAGCCAGAGCACTCCGGCGACGGCAGGTGCTACCGCATAGGGCCAGATCAAGAACGTCTTGTAGATCGTCGCACTGCGGATCACACGATCGGCGAACGCGGCCAGCACGAGCGAGATCGACAACCCGAGTGCGGCGACCAGGAACGAGAACAGGGCGGTCACGCCGAACGATGCGAGATACTCGTCGTTGCGGAACAGGTCCTGGAAGTTCTCGAACCAGACGAATTGCGTGCTGATGCCGAACGCGTCCTGCACCAGCAGCGACTGATACACGGCTTGCCCGGCGGGCAGAAAGAAGAAGATCAGCGTGATCGCCATCTGCGGCGCGATCAGCGCGTACGGCAGCCACCGCGATTCAAATCGGGCGCGCTTTTCCATCGACCGTGTGTCAGGCTTGCCGGCTCACTCCAGGGCCCTGCCCCCACCCCGACCCTCCCCCGCCGCGCGGGAGAGGGGATCGCACACCGTGCGGATCAGCCGCGGTTCGCCCGGTTGAACCGGTCGATGATCTCGTTGCCGCGCTTCGTCGCGTCGTCCAGGCCCTGCTTCGCGGTCTTCTTACCGGCCCACACCGCTTCGAGTTCCTCGTCCATGACGTCGCGGATCTGCGGGAAGTTGCCGGCACGGACACCCCGCGAATTGCTGGTCGTCTTGACGATCATCTGCTGGACGGCGACGTCGGTACCCGGATTCTTCTGATAAAAGCCGGACTTCTTCGTGAGCTCGTAGGCGGCCACGGTGATCGGCAGGTACCCCGTCGTCTGCGAGAAATCCGCCTGGATGTCCGGCTGCGAAAGGAAGGTGAGGAACTTGGCCACGGCCTTGTACTCCTCCTTCTTCTTGCCGCCCATGACCCACAGGCTCGCCCCGCCGATGATCGTGTTCTGCGGCGCGCCGGCCACGTCGGCGTAGTAAGGGAGCGTCGACTGGGCGAACCTGAACTTCGCGTTCTGCTTGAGCGTTCCGTAATAGGCGGACGAGGTCGTCAACATCGCGCACTCGCCGGTATGGAACTTGGCTTCCGGCTCGTTCTTGCGCCCGCCGTAGACGAAATAGCCCTTCTTGATCCAGTCCTGCATGTTCTCGATGTGACGCGTCTGGACCGGGCCGTTGAACACGAGCTTGGCGTCGGAACCCGAGAAGCCGTTGTCCTTGGTGAGGAAGGGCACGTTATGCCAGGCCGAGAAGCTCTCGAGCTGGGTCCAGGTCTGCCAGCCGGTCGTAAACGGGCACGCATGCCCGCTGGCCTTGAGCTTCGCCATCGCAGCGACGACTTCCGGCCAGGTCTGCGGCGCGCGGTCGGGGTTGAGTCCTGCCTTCTCGAAGGCGTCCTTGTTGTACCAGAACACGGTCGTCGAACTGTTGAACGGGAACGACAGCATCTGGCCCTTCGGGTTCGTGTAGTAGCCAGCCACCGCCGGAATGTAGGTCTTCGAATCGAACTTCTCGCCCGCCTCGGCCATCACTTCGTACACCGGCCGGACGGCAGTCTTGGCGGCCATCATCGTGCCGGTGCCGACCTCGAACACCTGCAGGAGCGCCGGCGCGTTGCCCGCGCGGTACGCGGCGATCGCGTTCGCCATCGCCTCGGGATAGGATCCCTTGTAGACCGCCGTGACCTTGTACTCCTTCTGGCTGTCGGAAAAGCGCTTGGCAAGGCCGTTGATGCGGTCATTGTTGGCGCCGGTCATCGCGTGCCACCACTGGATCTCGGTCTGGGCGCTGGCGGCGGCGGTCGTTCCGAACAGCGCGGCGACGAACGCAGCGCGCAGGAAGCGGTTCACGGAATGCGGCATGGTGTCCTCCTCGGGACGCGAAATCGGGCGGGACGCCCCGCTCTGGTTGCGATTCTAGGGCATGGCGCGGCGAAAAGCTAAGCCTGCGCCGGAGTCAACGTTTCCCCGGGGCGAACCCGCGTGAACCGGACCGGCTCGCGGGCGATTTCCAGCCTGCCGCCGTGAAGCGACGCCACCGTGTACGACGAGCGGTCGAGATCACCGGTGGCCGGATGGTCTTCCCGGAAATGGGCGCCGCAGGAGTCTTCTCGGGAGAGCGCCGCGGCGGTAATCACCCGGCTGACTTCGATTAGGCTCCTCAAGTTCTGCCAGTCGTGCCAGGCCAGGTTGAATACGCGGTCACGGCCGTCGACACCGACCCGGGACAGCGCATCGTCAAGCTCGGCGAGCCTCTCGGCGGCGTGCTTTAGCCCCTTCGCATCGCGCAGGATGCCGACCTGGTCCCACATGCACTGGTAGAGCGCTTCGCGGATCGGTTCGAGGCTGGCCGCCGGCTTGCGGAACGGCGTACTGCTCGCCTCGATGGCGGCCTCGATCGCAGGCTCGTCCGGCGGGCGCCAGTCCGCGTCCTGCCCCACCCATGACGCCATGCACTCGCCGGCGATGCCGCCGAACACCGTGGAGTTCGCAACGCCATTGCCGCCGAGCCGATTCGCACCATGCACGCCGCCGGTGTCTTCGCCCGCGGCGAACAATCCCGAAAGCGCCGTCGCGCAATCCGGCTGGAACACCACCCCGCCCATCATGTAGTGCGCGGTCGGCACCACCTCGACCAATCCTCCGGCGAGGTCGAATCCGCAGTCCGCGCAACGCTCGACCATGCCCTTGAACTGACGCCGCACAAGGTCGGGTCCGAGGTGATGCATTTGCAGGTACACCCCGCCATTGGGCGTGGTAAGGCCGGCGCGCATCTCCGCGTAGATCGCGCGCGAAACGATGTCGCGCGTTGCCCGCTCGCCGCCGGGATCGTAGCGTTGCACGAAGCGATCGCCCTCACTGTTGAGGAGGTACCCGCCGGCTCCGCGCAGGCCCTCCTCGAGCACGGTCCCGGTCATCCGCGTGCCGGTGCCCGCGAGCAAACCGGTCGGATGGAACTGCACCATTTCCATGTCGCGCAATGGCAATCCGGCGCGAAGCGCCATCGCCAGGCCGTCGCAGCTCTTGTCGCCGGACGGCGTGTGGTAGCGATACATCGTCGGCCCGCCCCCGGTGGCGAGCAGCACCGCCTTCGCCCTCACGAATACGAACTCGCCGGTGCGCATGTCGATGAGAAGGACACCGGCGATCGCGGCACCATCGGGGGTGCGAATCAGCTCCACCGCGCGGTGCTCCTCGAGGCGGCCGATCCCGCGCGCCCACACGTGCTCGGCCAGGCGATTCATGATCTCGATGCCGGTCAAGTCGCCCTTGTGCACGGTGCGGTCGAAAGTCTGGCCGGCGAACGCCTTCTGGTGGATCGTGCCGTCGGGATTGCGGTCGAAATAGCAGCCGAGCTCGTTCTCCAGCTCGTGAATGCGCTCGATCGCCTTGGTCACCAGCGTCCAGGCGAGATCCTGGTCGGCGAGCCATTTGCTGCCCTCGATGGTGTCCATGAAGTGACGCTCGACCGAGTCGCCGGGGGCCAGCGCGACGTTGTAGCCCCCCTGGACCATGCGCGTGCAGCCGCTCTTGCCGAGCAGGCCCTTGACCGCGACGGTGATCGAAAGCGCCGGATCCCGCTGCTGCGCATGCAGCGCGGCGAACAGGCCCGCCCCGCCGGCACCCAGGATCAGGATGTCGGTGCTGATCTGCCTCGGTTTCACCGCGACCGAACCCCGAGGCTCGCAAGCACTTCCGCGCGGCGCGCGTCGACCTCGTGCCGGACCGAGTCGTAGAGGCTACCGCCGTGACTATCCATCGCGACTTGCAGCGGTCCGAAGTCGCGGACCCGGAACCTCCACAGCGATTCGGGATGAAGATCGTCGAGGTCGACATCCTCGATCGCCTCGATCCAGGTCGTCTCGAGCGCGGCGGTACCCCCAGTGATCGCGAGGTAGACGCCACCGAATTCGCCAAACGCTGCCAGCGAATCGCCGCGCAGTCCACCCTTACCTATCACGATGCGCACGCCGCACTGCGCCATCATCGGCCGCGTGAACCTTTCCATGCGATCGGAAGTCGTCGTGCCGATGCAGACCGGTGCGTAGCCGGTCGGATGCTCCGCACTGCGCGCCACCTTTCGCACGTTCGGCGCCGTGTGGATCACCGCGTGACCGCGGAGGTCGAAGCGGGTCATGCGCCCGCGGTCGAACATCGCGATCTGGGTCGCGTCGCGAATGCCGAACAGCGTTCCCTGCAGGGTAACGGTGTCGTCGACGCGAAGCTTGCGGATCTGCGTCTCGCCGACCGGCGTCGCGAGGTCAAAGTGCGCCATGGTCAGAATCCGTAGGCGACGCCATCCGGCGTCAGCGTCGCCCGCGCGCGCCGTGCCGAATGGCATTGCATGTTGACGGCGACCGGGTTCATCGTGATGTGGGTGGCCGCGAGCTCAACGTGCACGGCGAACGCGGTGGAGTCGCCGCCGAGGCCCTGCGGACCCACGCCCAGCCGGTTCACCGCGGCGGAAAGCTCTGCCTCGAGCCTGGCGCCCTCCGCGTCGCTGCAGCGGCTGCCAAGCGCGCGCGTGGCTGCCCGCTTGGCGAGGGCGACGCACAGATCCGACGTGCCCCCGACGCCAACGCCGATGATCGTCGGTGGACACGTCCTGCCGCCTGCCGCGATGACACAGTCGACGACAAAGGTCTTGATGGCGTCGATGCCCTCGGCCGGAACCGCCATCTTCAGGAACGAGTTGTTTTCCGACCCGCTGCCCTTGGGAATCATCTCGATGACCAGTGTCTGCGGCGCAGTGTCGAAATCGAGATGGATCGCGGGCATCCCGATGCCGCAGGAAGTCTGCTCGTTGCGCCGGGTCAGTGGATGCACCACCGACGAGCGCAGCGAATGCTCGCGGGTCGCGCGCGCACAGCCGGCGCGAATTGCCTCCTTGAGCGCGGGGCCGTCGAACTCGACGTCGCGGCCGACAGTCACGTTGTAAATCGGCAACCCGGTGTCCTGGCAGAGCAGGTTGTCGGTCGCCTCGGCCACGCGGATATTGGTCACCATCGTGGCCAACACGCGCTGCGCTGTCGGCGCGGTCTCGCTCGCCACCAGCGCCGCGAAGCCGTCCTTTATGTCCTGCGGGAGGACCTTCAGCGCCCGGATGTAGAGCGCGCTGGCGATTTCCTCGATCAGGGCGGCGTCGACTTGCATCTTTCCATCCAAGAGGCAATACGGAATCGCGTGACACGCGACGAAATACTTGTGTCGTTCCCGCGAAGGCGGGGACCCAGTGGCTTTCGTCGAACGACGCTGGGTTCCCGCCTTCGCGGGAACGACGGACTTGTGTCAGTTCACTTTCAGGTTGCGGCTCTTCACGACGTTCGCCCAGCGGACCGACTCGGCCTGGATCGCCTTCGAGAAATCCGCAGGTGTGTTGCCCACCGGCGCCATTCCGTGTACGGCCAGCCGATCCTTCATCTCCTTGCCCTGGAGGATCCGGACCGTATCGGCGTGGATCTTGTTCACGATGGCCTGCGGCGTTCCCGCCGGCAGCATGAGGCCGAACCAGCCGGTGTTCTCGAAACCCGGTACGCCGCTTTCCGCAACGGTCGGCACATCGGGGAGCATCGGCGAACGCGTCGCGCTGGTCACGGCAAGCGCCCGGATAGTGCCTCCGCTTACATGCGGCGCGCCGACGGCGAGGTTGCCCACCATGAACTGGATCTGACCGGCAATAAGGTCGCCGTAGGCCGGCGCCTCGCCCTTGTAGGGCACGTGCGCCGCGCTGATGCCTGCCGCGTCGACGAAGTTCTCGGCCGCCATGTGGGTCTGGCTGCCGATGCCCGCCGAGCCGAAATTCATCGCGCCCGGCTTCGATTTGGCGAGTGCGATGAATTCCTGCAGTGACTTCGCCGGTACCGCGGGATGGACGGCCACCAGCTGCGGGCCGCTCGCGACGTTGGTGACCGCAATGAAGTCCTTCACCGGATCGAAGGGCAGTTTCGCGTAGATGTGCGGATTGACGGTGAAGATGCTGCCCGAGGTCATCAGCAGGGTGTAACCGTCGGCCGATGACCTGGCGACGACCTCGGCGCCGATATTGCCGCCCGCGCCGCCGCGATTGTCGACGACGACCGGCTGCCCCCAGAGCTCGCCCAGGTCCCTGCCGAGCGCTCGCGCGACGACGTCGGTAGCGCCGCCCGCCGCGAACGGCACGACAATCTTCACCGGCCGGTTCGGCCAGGCTTCCTGCGCGAACGCCGGTGCGCCGGGGATGAGCGTCGCCGCCAGCAGCAGGCCGAGCGTCGCGCGTCGCCGCAATCGGTACCGAATATTCATCGAATATCTCCTGTCAGGTCCACCAAGGCGTCAGCCAACCAGCGCCAGCGCGAACGCCAACCCAGCCGCCATGCTAATGCCAACCGCGGCAGCAATCCAATCCTTGCGCAGTCCCGACCACGGCAGGAACTCGATCGCCAGCACCCGCAGTCCACCTGCAAGGTGTGCTGCCAGCAGCACGACGAGCCCCCATTCGCCGAACTTGAAGACGGGCGCATCGGCGAAGCGCAGGACGGCGTCGAGCGCCGCCTCCCCGGAGAGCGCGCTCCCCAACGCCCAGAAGTGCACCGGAAGGAACGCGGCCAGGGCAATGCCCGACACGCGATGCAGGACGAACGCCCAGTACGCCGGATGACCGCGGTCGCGCGAGGCGAGTGCACGATTCACGTCGCCACCAGCGCGTAAACGGCGCGCAGTCCGAAGATCAGTAGCGCCAGCGCGAACGCACCCGCCGCGAGGTTGCTCAGGCGCGGAGCAAGCCCCAGCCACTCCTCCGCGATGCGCGCGAGGCCGATCGGCGCATGGATGGCGCATGCGATCACGAACATCCCGTAGAACACGGCAACCGCGAGGCTGCCTTGGGTGCGGCCCAGAATCTCGGCTGCGGTCAGGCCCCCGCGCACCGCATAGACCAGCGTCGCCAGATGGACCAGCACGAACATCGCCAGGACCATCGCGCTGATCCGTTGCCAGTACCAGAGTTTCGCCTGCGTTGCGACCGTGCTCATAGCTCCCCCCGCACCGCCGCTTTCGCCGACAAGCGCTTCAGTCCCGCGATCCCGGCCGTCGGCTCGATGCCGCGCGGGCAACGCTCGCTGCAGCTGCCTTGCGTGTGGCAGGCGTGGCAGCCGGCGTCACCCGCGATCGCGCGAAGACGCTCGCGCTGTGCCGTGTCGCGCACGTCGTTGACCAACGTCCACGCCCGGTTCAGCGCCGCCGGTCCGAGGAATTCGGGCCGCCAGCGGACCACATCGCAGGAGGCGTAGCAGATACCGCAGCCGATGCACTCGATGCCGGCGCTCGCCGCAACGCGCTTCGGGGAGCCCGGCTCGACACGGGCCAAGGCGTCGCGTCGCGTGGCTTCACCCTGGAAGCGCCCCTTCGCGCGCGCCCACTTGTCGAAAAACGCCTGCATGTCGGTCACCAGATCCCTGATCACCGGCAGGTTCGCCAGCGGCGCGATCTCCAGCGCGTCGCCGTCCGCGACCTTCGCCACCCGCGTGCGGCAGGTCCAGCGCGCGACGCCGTTGACCATCATCGCGCACGACCCGCACATGCCCACCCGGCAGGCGAACCGGTAGGCCAGCGATGGATCCAGAGAGCGCTGCACGTAGGTGACCACGTCGAGCACCGTCTGGCTGGGCTGGCGCGGAACCTCGTAGCGGGCGAAAGCGCCGTGCTTCGCGCCCGCGCTACGCCAGATCCGGACCTTGAGCGTCGGGGTCATCACGCTATTGTCGGCGATGCGGAAATGCAAGGAAATCTGGTGTTCACAGCTGGTATTCGAGCCGCAGGCGCTGCTGCAGCTTGCGCGCCTGCCTGAACGCTTCCTTCAGGATCAGGCGATCCAGCTCGTTCAGCGTGCCGGGGTCGACGCGGTTCGCCGCACCCGGCGCGGCGCCGGCATGCTGGTGCTTGAGACGCAGCGATTGGATGAAGAAGAAAGCCTCGATCATGGCGCGCACGTCTTCGTTGCGAAGCTGTGTCAACTGCGCCGCCAGCTGCAGGCGTCGCGCGGTATTCGTGTCCGGAATTCGGTGCGCAAGCGCCAGCACCCGCGCCGCATCGACGAACAGGCGCGCTCCCTGCGTCTTTAGGTTGATAGTGTTCGGGTGCTCCTTGGGGCTGTGCCCGGAGAACGAACCGAACCAGCCGAGCGGCGGCGACTGCTGCAGCGCGTTCTCGGTCAGGATGCGCAAGAACAGGCGACTCGACGCGGACGCCGCCGCGGTATTCTTCAGCAGCCATTTACTGAGCTGCTCGCCAAGGGCCTGCGCACCATACAGCGGACGCAGATCGAAAAAGATCGAGGCCATCAGCAGCGGTTCCGGTTCGGGCTTGCGGATCCAGGCGCCGAAGTGGCGACGCCACTCCTCGAGCGAGAGGCACCAAGCGGGGTTGCCCGCCATGATGTTGCCCTCGCACAGGCGGAAGCCGCAGGCAGCGAGACGCTGGTTGACGACGCGCGCGAAAGGCGCGAAAGCCTCGCGCAGCAGCGCGGCATCGCCGGGCTTCTTCGCCTCGAACACGATGCCGTTGTCCTGGTCGGTGTCAAGCGTCTGCTCCAGTCGGCCCTCGGAGCCGAAGGCGAGCCAGCACCAGGGAGCATCGGGCAGCGCGATCTCGTCGATCGTGAGCTCGATCACGCGGGTGGTGACCAGATCGTTCAGGGTTGATACGAACTGGCTCACCGTCTCGGCGCCAACGCTTTGCGCAAGCATGTGCTTCGCGAGAACCGTGATGTCCTCCGCACAGTGCACGAGCGAAGCCAGGTCCGGGCAGTGAGTGATCTCGCGCTGCAACTCCTGCACGCCGGGGCGCTTCAGGTCGAACAACCGCGACTGCGAGACCAAGCCGGCGAGACGGCCCTGCTCGTCGGTCACGACAATGTGGCTGATGCCGTAACGCGCCATCGCGGTCGCGGCCTGGTGGGCCGTGGCATTCGTTCTCAGGGTCACGAGTCCCGCCGTCATCACCGACAGCACCGGTTCTTCGAGCGCGGTGCCCGCGAGCGCCACGCGCCGGAGCAAGTCATGCAGCGTGAAGATGCCGAGTGGAAATCCGGTCGCAGGATCCGCAACGACGATGGCATCCACGCTTTCCCTCGCCATCGCTTCCAGTGCGGCGCGCACCGAACCGTCGAGCGGCACCACGACCGGATCGCTGCGCATCAGCCCGGCGAGCGGGCTGTGCATCGTGGGCAGATCGAGCTGCGCCAAGGCCGGCGTGGCGGGTTGCGGTTTCAATATCGCACCCGCGCGTATCGAGTCTTGGCGGACGCCTCGCGCGCCTCGCGCAGCGTGCGGATGCCGGAGTCGGCGAGCAAGCCGATCATGCGCAGGAACGCTTCCGCCGTGGCGGTCGCGTCGCCGAGAGCGCTGTGGCGCGCCTCGATGCGGATGCCGAGGCGCTCGGCAATCGCTTCCAGCGTGTGGGATTCCTGCGCCGGGTGGATGACTTCGGACAGCAGCAGTGTATCGAGCAGCGGCTGATCGAAGCGCACGCCGGTCGACGCTTCCTTCAACTGCAGAAAGCGCAGATCGAACGCCGCGTTGTGCGCGACCAGCACGGTGTCCTCGCAGAACGCACGGAACGCGGGCAGCACCTCGTCGATCGCAGGCTGTCCGCGCAGCATGTCTTCGGTAATGCCGTGGATCCTGGCCGAGACCGGATCGAGCCGGCGCCGCGGGTCGACGAGCTGGTCGAAGGTCTCGTTGCGCAGCATCCGCAGATTGACGATGCGTACTGCGCCGATCTGGATGATCTCGTCACCCTCGGCGGGACGCAGGCCAGTGGTCTCGGTGTCGAACACGGTGTAGGTCAGTTCGGCGAGCGGTCGCTCGTCGAGCGCGTGCGCATCGCCGACGCGGTCGAAGAGCGTGAAATCGTAATACTCGGGCCGCGCCGCCAGGTCCGCGCGCTGCAGCGTCTCGCGCTCCGGTTCCGCAAGTGGCAGGAGCAGCCGGCAATAACTCGTCGCGCTGGTGTCGTCGTGCTGAAACCAGGCTTCGCCGCCGTGCCGTTCGGCAACATCGTGCAGCGTCAGCGGGATAGATTCGATGCCGAGCTTCATCGGCTCACGCTCCCAGGCCTGCAGCACTTCCAGCGGCACCGTGGTTCCCGCCCAAACCAGGTCGAGCTGCCCCAGCCGCTCGGCCGGTGTCAGCCGCAGCATGAATTCGCGCGCCCCGAACTCCGCCTGAAGCCGGGAGGCAAGCGAGGCCAGCGCCCGGATCAGGGTGAAGCTGTCCGCCCTTACCCATAGCGTGGGCACGATCTCGTCCGCGCGCACGGCGACGCCAAGCCGGGCTTCCATCGTTCTCTGCGCCGCCGCAACGAGGTCGGCACCGCGCATCTCCTCCATCACCCACCGTGCCTTTAGCGCATCGGCGTGATGCGCGGCGTTTTGGTCGAGTCGCTCGCTCAAGACGCGCACCTCCTCGGCGACCACCGCGACGAAGCGGTCGCGCTGGCCGGCCTCCATGTCCGGATAGCCAGCAAGCGTTTCGACCGCGGCGCGAATGTTGGCCAGCGAGGCGCGGCTGCCTTCGCTGAGCGTGTGCAGCGCCTGGTCGCGGCGCGACTCGGCCTCGAAACTGCGGGTGATGTTCTCCAGGACCAGGACGTATCCCGATACCGCTTGCTGCGGGCCAGTCTGCGCCGCGGCGCCCGGCTGGGCCGCAGCCCCAAACACCGGGGTCATTTGAACGCGGATCAACTGCCCCGCGCGGCTGGCCGTGACGAAATTCGCCATTGCGCGCTGGCCGCCGCCCACCAGCCGGTGGCGAATCTTGTCGAGCGCATGGTCGATAAGCGGGCGCTCGATGACGCTGAAGATCGAACGCCCCAGGCCGATCAACGCGCTTCCTGCTGCGCCGCCTTGCGCCATCGCGGTGAACTGCAGGCGGGCGCGGTTGTTGTAGAGCAGGATGCGTCCGTCGAGATTGCAGGCGACGATGCCTTCGGCCAGCTCCGACATCAGCGCGGAGAGGCGGTTCCTCTCCTCCTCGAGCCTCGACTGCGATTCGCGAATCTGGCGCTCGACGTCGGTTTGCAACGCGTCGCGCTGGTCGGCAAGCTCGTTGATCGAGCACGCAAGCGCATCGAGCTCGCCGGTCTCGATTTCGCGCACCCGGTAGGCGCGGTTCGCGCCGAGCAGGATGCGCGCCTGTTCGGCAAGCTTCGCGGGGCCGGCGAACTGTTCGCGCACGAAAGGCGTTAATACGAACGCCGCCGCCCCTGCCACCATCGCCGGAAGCAGACAGACCAGCAGAAGGCGCGGTTCGAGCAAAGCACCGGCCGCGGCGCGCTCCGCCGCGTCGAAATCCGCCCACAACGCGAGGGCGACTCCGGCCACCGCCGCGAGCACCGCCAGACAGAGCGAGCCGATCGAGAGGGCGAGCTTGACCTGCACCTTCATGGTTTCACCTTCGCGCTCCGCGCATGATGCGCGTTGTTCGGTGCTGTTGCCGGCGGGCGCTGACGGGCCGCCC
>JBKKAZ010000078.1:0-2899 GCA_046714435.1 Casimicrobiaceae bacterium | reverse complement strand
TGTGCTTTGGCATACCGGTTCGCGAGGGGGTGAGTTTCGGGCTGGCGATCAGACTCATCGCGAATGCTACGCGCTTCGGGCCGTTGGGGCGATGAACGCGTTCCGGGCCTGCCTGTAGTCGCGCGACGGCGGCGCTATCGACGCGCGTGCCGCGCGAGCGCATCATGGCGCAGCGGCGGAGCATGTGCGCCGTCACCGCCACGACTTGGGAGGAGTTAACGTGACTGACCCGCTGATGCACAATCTGGCCGGCGCATTGCCGCGCGCCCTTGTGATGTTTGCGACGCTCGCATTCGTACCGGCCGTCGCCTTGGCCGAACCCGCGAAAGGAAGCGTGACCCAAAGCGCCCGCACCGCGACGATCAAGCATGCCTGGCTGGTCTCGGGACCCGATGCCGTCGAACCGAAGATGGTCATCCGGCGCGTCGTCCTGTCGGCGACCGACATCGGCGCGAAGCTCGCAGCGTGCAAGAAGATGTCCTGCACCAGCGGCTCGGTGGAGGAAGGCATGACCGTGGACCTCGACGCCGGCCCGCGGCTCAACTACTGGGTGGCGCTCAATGGTCAAATGGTGCAGTACTCGGGGACCGAGCCTCCCGCGTCGCTGGTGACCACCGCCAACGATGGCAAGCGGGTCACCGGAAAACTGCGCATCGACAGGTCGGGGTCGGGTGGTCCGAAGATCGACGTCGAGTTCGATGCGCCGATGCTCAAGACATTCACGACGCCGTGACGATGACCGCGCAGGGTGTCCTGACGGCGAACACCGCGAGCCGACGCACACGCGGCCCACGCTGCACAGCGATCGCCGCAGCGGCGCTGCTGGCCTGCATGGCCGGCAACGTCGCTGCGCAGGCGAAGGAAGGTGAAGCCTGTAAGCCGGAGGCGATTGGCCGCGACAAGCAGCCGGACTTCGTTACCGCGTTCGCGGCCGCCGAGAAGCGTGCGAAGGCGTGGGCGCCCGACGCGGCGGTCGCGCGGCTGACGCACACTTCGCAGGGTCCGATCGACGCGGACGCGCGCTCGGCCAACTGGTACATGATCTGGTACTCGCCCGCGGCCGACGCGTACGTGCGGATCTCAATCGACGCCGGGACGATCACCTGCTGGGGCAACAAGGGCAAGGCCGGACGGATGCCGATCCTCAAGCCCGACTTCTATCGCGACGTTAAACAATTGCTCGTCGTCGCCGCGGAAAAGGGCGGCGCGCCGCTCCTCAAGGACGGCTACCTTCCGTCGGTCGAGATGAGCGCCGGGGCCGGCGCCGAAGCTTTCTGGTACGTCAATTACAAGCACCCGCAGAAACGCGACGGGTTGCAGGTGATGTTCGACGCGAACACGGGCAAGTTCGTGCGAGCGAACAAGTAGCGCTCAGGCGCACGCCTTCATGCCCTTAGCGACGCCGGGCCGGGCCGCGAGCGCGGCCATCCAGCGCACGAGATTCGGCATGCCGCCCGCCTTGTCGACGAGGGCCTGGCGCACGGCGTAGATCGGATAGAGCGAGAAGTCCGCCACCGAGAGTTCTCCGGCGAGCCACTCCCGATCGGCGAGCGCCCCATCCGCCACGCGCAGGAAACGAACCAGCCGTTCCTCGAAGAAAGCGACGTTCGCGGGCGATTTTTCAGGAGCCAATGTGGACACGATGAATATCGTGCCCGACGCCGCCGCGACATCGCTCAAGCTGAACATCAGCCACTGCAGCGCCAGCGTCCGCCGCACCGGATCGGCCGGCAGAAACCGCCCGGTCTTTTCCGCGAGATAGAGCGCGATGGCGGCGGACTGCGAAAGCGTCAGCGACTTGCCGCCGGGGCCGTCGGGGTCGACGATCACGGGAATCGCACCGGCCGGGTTGAGCTTGAGGAATGACGGATCCTGCTGCTCGCCCTTGAACAAATCGACCTTGTGCACGCGATACGGCAGCCCGCACTCCTCGAGCATGATGGCGGCGCGCTGGCCGTTCGACGTGGTGAAGGTATAGAGGTCGATCATCGGCATCACGGTAGGTTGGAGCTCGGGCGACAATCGCGTCAGACCGCCGCTCCGCTCTGCTCGTCGAAGAAATGCACGCGCGCCGGATCGAGCGCAAAGCGAAGCGGATCGTGCGCCTTGACGCGCACGCTGGGATCCACCCGGGCCACCATGCGCACGCCGCCGGCGCGGAAGTTGACCAGGATCTCGTTGCCGAGCGGCTCGACCACGTCCGCCTTCGAGTCGAAGCAGTACTCGGGCGGATCGGCGGAAGTCGCGGGATGCAGCGCTTCGGGCCGCACGCCCAGCGTCACGCGCTTGCCGGCGTGCGCTCGCACGCGGTCGGCCAGCTGCGGGGGCATCTTGAGACGCAGGCCCTCGGCGTCGACCCACAGCTCACCGCCCGACTCGCTGATCGTCATGTCGATGAAATTCATCGCCGGTGAGCCGATGAAACCGGCGACGAATTTGTTGGCGGGCTTGCCGTAGAGCTCGAGCGGCTCGCCGACCTGCTGCACGCGGCCGTCCTTCATCACCACGACCCGATCGCCCAGGGTCATCGCCTCGACCTGGTCGTGGGTGACGTAGATCGCGGTGGTCTCGAGGCGCTCGTGCAGGCTCTTCAGCTCTACGCGCATCTGCACGCGCAACTGCGCATCGAGGTTGGAGAGCGGCTCGTCGAACAGGAACACCTCCGGGTGGCGCACGATCGCTCGCCCGACCGCGACTCGCTGGCGCTGCCCGCCAGAGAGCTGTCGCGGCTTGCGCTCGAGCAGCGATTCGATGCCCAGGATCGCCGCGGCATCCTTCACCCGCTTGTCGATCTCGTCCTTCGCGTACTTGCGCATCTGCAGGCCGAAGGCCATGTTCTGGAACACGCTCTTGTGCGGATACAGCGCGTAGTTCTGGAACACCATCGCGATGTTGCGGT
>JBKKAZ010000077.1:0-2089 GCA_046714435.1 Casimicrobiaceae bacterium | reverse complement strand
TTCCGTCGCGCCGCTTGGCCGCGACCCGGGCGCTCAGCGCGGCTTGAGGCTGTCGAGGATCGCCTCGCCGCTCACCGTCACGGTGAGATCGGTGGTACCGCCTTCGACCGCGATCGGGGCGGCGGCGGCGGGTGCGGCCTGCGCGCGCATCATCTGGTCGGATCGCGGCAACGCCAAGGCGTCGGTCGTGGACACTTGCACGCGGCCAGGACGCCAACTCGCGTAGCCGAGCGAATCCGACGCGGTCGCCGCGCGCTGCTGCCAGGCTCGGATCGCCTCGCGAATCAGCGCATCCTCCGCCTTGCGACGTGTCTCCGGCGCAACGGCGAAGCTAATCGACGACACCAGCAACCCGTCCTCGTCCTGCAGCTTCGACACCAGCACCGCCAGCGCGGCGAAATCGCCTCCGGTGAACGCGACCGACTGCACGACCTTCCACTTCGACGGACGCCCTTTCTCCCACGACTGCCAGGTGTTGTAGCCGGCGCTCTTCGCTTCGATGCTGGGCACGGCCTTGGCCTGGTTCAGCGCCCGGGCCATCCGGGTGTTGACCTCGTTGGCAGCCGCAGCGGCGCTTGCGTGTTCCGCCTCGACGCGCAGGGTCGCGACCATGCGGTCGTTCTGGATCTTGCCGGTGGCCGAACCGGTCACGGCGACACTCGGCGTCGCCGGCACGATCAGCGCGGTATCGGCGGCCGCGAACGCGGTCGTTGCCGTGAGCGCTGCCGACAGCAGGACAAGCCAACAAAGCGCAGTGCGGGTCATGGGGAGGGCTCCTGGGTTGGCGCGCGTGCGGGAAGGGCGAGGATGGCGTCGCGATTGGTCCATGAAAAGCAGCGCTGTGCAGCTTCGCGCCAGGGTAGCCAGGCGTGCCGGAGATGCTCGCGCGGATTGAGGCGCACCGGCACCGGTTCGGGCACGACGAGCGCGAACACGTGCTCCGTGTTGTGGGTTGTACCCGGTGGGTAGCGATGGCGCCACTTGGCGTAGATCTCGAAGTCGTTCTCCATCTTCCAGTCCTGCACGCCGCCGTGATTCACTGCGTCGATGCCCGTTTCCTCGGCAAGCTCCCGGATCGCCGCGACCGAGGGCGGCTCGTCCGGCTCGAGACTTCCGGTCACGGATTGCCAATGCTCCGGGTAGTCGGCGCGCTCGATGAGCAGCACGCGAAGGTCCTGGGTATGAACGAGGACCAGCACCGAAACGGGTTGCTTGAACGCCACGAATCTCGACGGTCCGCCGCGACGGGTCAGGTCACGAACACCCAGAAGGCGACGTTGCGCTCCTTCCAGAACTCCGCGGCTTCGCCGAGGGTCTCCTCCAGCGTGGCCCAGTCGTTCGGATGGTCCTTGCGGTAGGCGGCGGCATGCGCGAGCACCACCACCCGGCCTCGCGTGCCGAGCCAGTCGCGATCCTCGAGCACGTCGGCGAGCGCGTCCCAGTTGTGGCCGAAGTGTTCGGGCAGCACCAGCGCCCGGTCGAGCGCGCCGAACAGGGCGGCCTTGTCCTTGGCCTTGGCGAGATCGATCAGCGCGAAGCCGAGGCGAGCGTGCTGCGCACCGGCCCGGAGCGTATCGGTCGTGCCCTTCCATTCGTGCCAGCCGGAAGCGTCGACGACGGCCAGATCAGGGGGCTTCATTCGCGGATCCTCCGGAACGATCGGTAGTGGTCGTCGGTGTAGTAACAGACCTCGGGCGCCGATTTCGCGCCGCCGCACACGACACGCCGTGCGCCGCGGCTACCCTTCCCGGGGGTCTTGACCGTGTACTCGTGATAGTAGTCGCGGGACATGTTCGGCAGCGCTCGCTCGCGGTTGCCAAAGCGCACGCCGTCGCGCTCGAACGGGAACGGGCCGCCGTTGCGAATCAGCGCGAGCGTGGCGACCGCCTGCGCCGGCAGTTCGGCGACGGGCACTTCGGGAAGGGCGACCGCGACCGAGTGCGGCTGCGCCACCGCGAAGGTCGCGGCGACCGAAAGCGCGAATACGGCGGCGAGGGCAGGCCAGCGCACGCCACCGAGTGTACTGCACGACGCGGCGCCCCGGTCGGGAGCCGCGGAAGCGGCTAGCCGAGCTTGGCGGAGTCGCTCG
>JBKKAZ010000076.1:0-2542 GCA_046714435.1 Casimicrobiaceae bacterium | reverse complement strand
GACGGCCGCGCGCCAGTCATCGCGGTGGGCGTGGTGCGCGCCGACGGTACCCCGGTGTACGGGACCACCAGCGAGGTGGATGGCGTTGCGCCGACTCGGCTGAACGGCCAGCATTACCGGTTCAACTTGCACTTCCATGAACTACCACTGCTGCCGGGCCACTATCACTTTCGCGCCCACGCGATGGATCCGGAGGGCATGCGCTTGTTCGACCACCACGAAGCGTCGTTCGTCGTGGCGGGGACGACCCGCGAGCTCGGCTACTGCCGGCTGCCGCACGAATGGAACGCGGGTGCGGGCGACGCATGAAGCGCCGGCTGTGCGCGATCTGGCGCTGATGCCGCGCACGCGCCTGTCACGCGAGCTGCGCGCGGCGTTCGAGTTCTGGCTGCTTCCGTTCGCGCTCGCGCTGCTGCCCTACCGCCTCGGTATCGCCGCCGCGCGGCTGTCCGCGCGCTGGTTCCCGCTCTACCCCGAATTGACCGACGCGGGTGCCGCGCAGTGGCACGCGCTTACCGGAGGCGGCGACGAACGCGCGTGGCGCGCCGAATTCCGGTTCGGACAGCTCGTCGATCACGCCGACCTGTTCTGGTCGCTGACGCGGTCGCGCTCGTTCCTGCTGAAGCAACTCGGCGCGCCGGCGCCGGATTGCCCCCGCGACCGGCCGCTGCTGGTGTTGTCGTTCCACTACGGGCAGGGGCTCTGGTTGCTGCATTGGCTCGCTGCCCACGGCCATCCGCCACGCTTCGTGTCGATCCGGTTCGCGCGCGAGGACTGCGACAGCACGTTGAGGTACGCCTATGCGAAATTGCGGATCGCGACCGTGGCCAGACTCGCGGTCGCCGCGCCGATCTTCACCGGCGGCGCGCGGCGCGAGATCGCGCAGACGCTGCAGCGCCAGGGCACCGTCTATGGCCTGCTCGACGTGCCGACCTCGGACGACCCCGGTCGCGCAGTGAACGCCAAGGTGCTCGGCCGCGACGTATGCCTTCCAGCCGGGTTGCTCGAATCCGCGGCGGAGCATGCTACCGCGGCGCTGGTGTTGACCGCACGCGTCGTGGCCGACGGCTCGCGCCGGGTGGAGGCGGAATCGTTTGCGCTGGCCGGGTCGCTGTCGGTCGAGCGCGCCGGCGAGCTGCTCACGCGTCGCATCGAGGAAGCGCCCGCGGCCTGGCATTTTTGGTATCTGTGGCCGACCATCGAAGCGCCGGCGGGGATGCGCAGATGACCTATCGCCGCCAGTTCGACGCCGATGGCGACGACTCGCTTGCCAAACTCGCGCGCTGGGTTCGGCCGGGCAGCACCGTGCTCGAACTCGGCGCGGCGGCGGGGTATTTCACCGAGCACCTGCGCTCGCAGGGCTGCACCGTCGACATCGTCGAGATCGATTCGGCGGCGTCGGCGGAGGCGGCGCGGTACGCGCGGCGCACGGTGGTCGCGGACCTCGAAGGCGACGCGTGGCTCGCAGAGCTTGGCGACTCGCGCTACGACACTATTGTCTGCGCCGACGTCCTCGAGCACCTGCGCGACGGCGCGCGGCTGCTGGCGCGGTTGCGGCCGCTGTTCGCTGAGCGCGGCGAACTGCTGCTGTCGGTGCCTAACGTCGCGCACAGCGCGGTGATCGCGAACCTGATCGACGATCGCTTCGACTACGGCGGCGAAGGCCTGCTCGATCCCACCCATCTGCGGCTCTACACCTGGCGCTCGCTGGCGGCGCTGCTGCACAGCGCCGGATACGCAGTCAACGCCTGGGATACGACCGTGCTCGGCATGTTCGACACCGAGTTCCGCGTTCGCAGCGAGGCGCTCGCGCCGGCGTTTCGCGATGCGCTCGCTTCCCGCGGGCGCGGGCACGTCTACCAGTGGCTGGTGCGCGCCGCGCCCGGAGTTCGCGATGCGCAACCCGAGCCGGCGGCGATGCAAAGCGGAGAGCACGTTCCCGTGCGCTTGCTGTTCGCCGCCGAATCGACCGCGCTTTCGTTGGAGCGCGCGGTGACCGCGCAGCTTCCTGTTGGCGGCGCGACGGCTGAACTCGAGTGGAGGCTGCCCGAACCCTCGGGCGCGTTGCTGCTGCTGCTCGCCGACCGCATCGGCGTGATCCGGGTGCTCGACTGGCGGCTGCACGCAGGCGGCGAGGTGCTGTGGTCGGCCGGCAACAAAGGCGAGGGCATCGACTGCGCCGCGTCGGTGATTCGGGTCGACGAGCGCAGCTTCGCGTTGACCGAGCCGGACGGGTGGATCGCGCCGGCCGTGACGCCGGAAGTTGCGCGCCGCGCGGATCGCATGAGCGCGAGGCTCTCCTGGCCGGCGGGAGTCGAGGAAGCGGGCGCGTTCGCCGTGTTCGAGGCCTTGTCGCGGGCGCTGGAGAAGACTCGATCGCACGCGCGACGGGAGCACGACGAATACCATACCGCCCGTCTAGCGCACGAACGCCAGCGGATCGACGATCTGCGGACGCTTTCCGAAACCAGGTCGTTGCTCGAGAGCGCGCGCATTGCATTCGCAAGTCGGGACGCCGACGCCGCGCGACTCGAGCACACGG
>JBKKAZ010000075.1:0-11341 GCA_046714435.1 Casimicrobiaceae bacterium | reverse complement strand
GCATCAAGGTCGTCGATCTTCTGGCTCCTTACGCCAAGGGCGGCAAGATCGGCCTGTTCGGCGGCGCCGGGGTGGGCAAGACGGTCATCTTCATGTAGCTCATCAACAACCTGGCCAAGAAGCTCGGGGGTGTTTTATTTTTCTCTGGGGTGGGCGGGGTGTTTTTTATAAGAGACCGGCCGCCTAGCTACCTGGCGCTGGGGGCCTCGGCCGAGCTGCTCGAGACCGGCATCAAGGTGATCGACCTGATGTGCCCGTTCGCCAAGGGGGGCAAGATCGGCCTGTTCGGCGGCGCCGGTGTCGGCAAGACCGTGACCATGCTCGAGCTGATCAACAACATCGCGAGGGAGCACTCCGGCCTTTCGGTGTTCGCCGGCGTGGGCGAGCGCACCCGCGAGGGCAACGACTTCTATCACGAAATGTCGGACGCGAAGGTCATCGTGCAGGAGGACCTGGCGAAGTCGAAGGTCGCGATGGTGTTCGGGCAGATGAACGAGCCGCCGGGCAACCGGCTGCGCGTCGCGCTGACCGGCCTTACCATGGCCGAGCGCTTCCGCGACGAGGGCCGCGACATCCTGTTTTTCGTCGACAACATCTACCGCTACACGCTGGCCGGCACCGAGGTCTCGGCGCTGCTCGGGCGGATGCCCTCCGCGGTGGGCTACCAGCCGACGCTCGCGGAAGAGATGGGCCGGCTGCAGGAGCGCATCACCTCGACCAAGGTCGGCTCGATCACCTCGATTCAGGCGGTGTACGTGCCGGCCGATGACCTGACCGATCCGTCGCCTGCAACCACGTTCGGCCACCTCGATGCAACCGTGGTGTTGTCGCGCGACATCGCTTCGCTCGGCATCTACCCGGCGGTAGACCCGCTCGACTCGACCTCGCGCCAGGTCGACCCGAACACCATCGGCGAGGAACACTACACGACGACACGCCGCGTGCAGGCGACGCTGCAGCGGTACAAGGAGCTGCGCGACATCATCGCGATCCTCGGTATGGACGAGCTCTCGCCCGACGACAAGCTCGCGGTGTCGCGCGCGCGCAAGCTTCAGCGCTTCCTGTCGCAGCCGTTCCACGTCGCCGAGGTGTTCACCGGCTCGCCCGGCAAATACCTGCCGCTGAAGGAGACCATCCGCGGCTTCAAGATGATCGTCGACGGCGAGTGCGATGCGCTGCCCGAGCAGGCGTTCTACATGGTCGGTGGCATTGACGAAGCGTTCGAGAAAGCGAAAAAAGTCCAATAGCGTGGATGCGCAGGGACACAGCGTTATGCGAACGGCAGGGGTCCGGCGTGCAGGCGCATTGAAGCGTCGTCGAAGCGGCGCTTTCGACTTCATCAGGGTTGGTGCGCCGACGCTCAACGCAGCCTGCACGTCGTCTCGATCGGGCGAGTCTGCGGGCATTCACTGCGCGTTTCTGACATTTGACATCTGACATCTGACATCTGACATCTGGAAATGGCTGCCCCTACGATCAAAGTCGACGTCGTCAGTGCCGAGGAAGCGATCTTCTCGGGCGAGGCGGAGTTCGTCGTGCTGCCCGGCATCATGGGCGAGCTCGGCATCTACCCGCGCCACACGCCGCTGTTCACGCAGATCCGCCCGGGCGCCGTGCGGATGAAACTCCCGGGTCAGGCCGAAGAAGAGTTGGTGTTCGTGCAGGGCGGCTTTCTGGAAGTGCAGCCGCATCACATCACGGTGCTCGCCGACACGGCGATCCGCGCCAAGGACCTGGACGAGAAGGCTGCGCTCGAGGCCAAGCGCGCGGCCGAGGAAGCGATGCAGAACAAGACCTCGAAGGAAGAGGTCGCCCAGGCCGAGGCCGAACTCTCTGCCGTGCTGGCGCAGCTGGAGGCGATTCGCAAGATGCGCAATCGTGCGTGAGCGCGCGCCGGGTTGCGGCGCGAGGGCGGCGATGAGCCGCCCTTTTTGTTGATGGCTTCGGTGGGATCGGTGCCGTGGGGATGGCAAACTGTCTCACCCAGGACCGCGACGACGTGACCCATTGCGCCGACGCCACAACTCCCCCATGGCTTTGAACCTGCGATGCCAGACGCAATTGCCGTCCTGAACGCGGGATCGTCGAGTCTCAAGCTCTCGTTGTTCGCGTTGGGCGACGCGGGACCGCGCCTCGTTGCGCGCGCGCAGGTCGACGGCCTTCCGGGGCATGCGGCGTTTGCGGCGAAGGATGAACAAGGGACCGTAATCGCTACGCACGACTGGGACGCCACCGAAGGGCCCGATCACGCGGCGGCGGCGCGCTACCTGCTGGATTTCCTTCGCAGCGAGGCGGCGGACTACACGCTGATTGGCATCGGTCATCGCGTTGTTCACGGCGGCACGGCGTTCGCATCGCCGGTCCGCGTCGACCGACAGGTGCTGGCCGCGCTCGAGCAACTGATTCCGCTGGCGCCGCTGCACCAGCCGCACAACCTCGCGGTGATCCGCGTGATCGCCGCCGAAGCGCCCGCGCTGCCCCAGGTCGCTTGCTTTGACACCGCGTTCCATCGCACCCAGCCACCGCTCGCGCAGGCATTCGCATTGCCGCCGTCGGTGACTGATCGGGGCGTGCGCCGCTACGGCTTCCACGGGTTGTCGTACGAGTACATCGTGGGCCGGCTGCCTGAAATCGACGCGGTGGCGGCGCGCGGCAAGGTCGTCGTCGCGCACCTCGGCAACGGCGCGTCGATGTGCGCGATCGATCACGGGCGCAGCGTAGCCTCGACGATGGGGCTGACCGCGCTCGACGGGCTGATGATGGGCACGCGCCCAGGCGCGCTCGACCCGGGGGTTGTGCTGTTCCTGATGAACGATCTCGGCATGGACGCCCGCGCGATCGAGCGCCTGCTCTACCACGAGTCCGGCCTGCTGGGCGTGTCCGGCGTGTCGAGTGACATGCGCAAACTGCTCGCCAGCGACGACCCGCGCGCGGCGTTTGCGATCGAACTGTTCTGCTACCGTGCCGGCCGCGAGCTCGGGTCGCTCGCGGCAGCGCTTGGGGGCCTCGATGCGGTGGTGTTCACCGGCGGCATCGGCGAGCACGCAGCGCCGGTGCGTGCGGCGATCGTCGAGCGCGCGGATTGGCTCGGGCTCGAACTCGACGTCGCGGCCAACGTCCGCCACGGCCCCCGGATCACGACGCCGGACAGCGACGTTCCGGCGTACGTGATCCCGACCCACGAAGAGCTGATGATCGCGCGGCACGTCGTCGCCGTCCTCGGGGTCTGACCTTCAATGTCCCGGCTCACGAGAAGCTGATGGTCCTGGGGGTCAGACCCTGGCGTAGCATTGACGCATGAGCACCCGTACCGAACGCGATTCGATGGGCGATGTGGCCGTCCCCGCCGATCGGCTATGGGGCGCGCAGACGCAGCGCTCGATCGAGAACTTCCCGATCGGCGTCGACCGATTCAGGTTCGGACGCGCGGTGATCCGCGCGCTGGGACGGGTGAAGCAGGCTGCGGCGCAGGCCAACGCTGAACTCGGCGAACTGCCCAAGGAGCGCGCGGCGCTGGTTGTCCGCGCCGCGCAGGAAGTCATCGACGGCGCGCTCGACGACGAGTTTCCGCTGGTCGTGTTCCAGACCGGGTCGGGGACGCAGACCAACATGAACGCGAACGAAGTGATCGCGAATCGCGCGATCCAGCTCGCGGGTGGGGTGGTCGGCAGCAAGCAGCCGGTGCACCCCAACGACGACGTCAACCGCGGCCAGTCGTCGAACGACGCGTTTCCGGCGGTGATGCACGTCGCCATCGTGGAGGAGCTGCGTCGCGCGCTGTACCCGGCGATCGACGGATTGTGCGTGACGCTCAAAGCGAAGGCCGCCGCGTTCGCCGAGGTGGTCATGGTCGGGCGCACTCATCTGCAGGACGCGACGCCGGTGATGCTCGGCCAGGTGCTCGGGGGCTACGTCGCGCAGCTCGACCAGGCGCTCGCCGCGCTGCGCCACGCCGAGATGGGGCTGCATCCGCTCGCTCTGGGCGGTACCGCGGTCGGTACCGGCCTCAATGCGCATCGCGAATTCGGAGTACGGGTGGCGAGCAGGCTCGCCGAGGCGACCGGGATCCCGTTCGTCACCGCGCCAGACAAGTTCGCGGCGCTGTCGGCGCACGATGCGGTGGTCACCGTGAGCGCTGCGCTGCGCACGCTCGCTGCCGCGCTGATGAAAATCGCGAACGATGTGCGCTGGTACGCGAGCGGTCCGCGCGCGGGCCTCGGCGAGATCACGATTCCGGACAACGAGCCCGGCTCGTCGATCATGCCCGGCAAGGTCAATCCGACCCAGTCCGAGGCGCTGACGATGGTGGTCGCGCAGGTCTACGGCAACGATCTCGCGGTGGCATTCGCCGGATCGCAGGGCAATTTCCAGCTCAACGTGTTCAAGCCCGTGATGCTTCACAATGTGCTCGAGTCGATCGAGTTGCTCGCCGACGCGTCGCGCTCATTCGACGAGCGCGCTGCGCGGGGGATCGAACCCGCGCACCAGAGGATTGCGCAGCACCTGGGCGAATCGCTGATGCTGGTCACCGCGCTCAATTCGCACGTCGGCTACGAAATGGCCGCAAAGATCGCGCAGAGCGCGCACCGCAACGGCAGCAGCCTACGCGAGACCGCGATCGCGATGGGTGTCTCGGGCGACGACTTCGATCGCTGGGTGAATCCGGCGGCGATGACGCGGCCGGGCTGACGCCTTTTGCATCGGCCTGCCAAGTCATGACCTGGTCGATCGTCGCTTTTGATGCCGGCGGCGCGTTCGGCGTCGCCGTCGCAAGCAAGGCGTTCGCCGTGGGAGCGTTGTGTCCACATGCGCGAAGCGGCGTTGGCGCGCTGTCCACGCAGGCGCTCGTGAATCTGCATTACGCGACCCCCGGGCTCGACCTGCTTGCCCGGAGTGTGCCGCCGGAAGAGGTGATCCGAACCCTGACCGCGCCTGACGAAGGGCGCGACCACCGGCAATTGCATCTGGTCGACGCACGCGGCCGGACCGCGGCGTACACCGGCGCCCAATGCGTCGACTGGTGCGGGCATGCTACAGGGGAACGCTTTTCAGTCGCGGGCAACATGCTCGCGGGGCGGCAGGTCGTCGAAGCGACCGCGCATGCCTACGAAGCGAACCTCCCCGAGCCGTTCGCCGAGCGATTGCTCACGGCGCTCTCCGCGGGTGAGGACGCGGGCGGCGACAAGCGCGGCAAGCAGGCCGCCGCGCTGCTCGTCTGCACCACCGAGCGCTATCCGTTCCTCGATCTTCGCGTGGACGACCACGACGATCCGATCCCCGAACTGTGGCGCCTCTACCGCAAGAGCTTCGAGCGCTATCAGGCGCTGCTCGCCTGCCTGCCCAGTGAGGCGCGTCCATGGGGCGTCACCGATCGTGCGGAGGTTGAGGCGACGATTGCACGCGCCCAGGCAGAGCAGTCGCATCGGGGCAAATGAGCGCATTACTCGAGGTACGCGACCTGCGGACCTGCTTTCGCGTCGACGGCGGCGAGTTCGCGGCGGTGGATGGCGTTAGCTTCACCGTGGAGGCAGGCCGCACGCTCGGCGTCGTTGGAGAGTCGGGCTGCGGCAAGAGCGTCACCGCGCTGTCGATCATGGGACTGGTCCAGCAGCCGCCGGGCCGGATCGCCGGCGGCGAGATCCGGTTCGAGGGACGCGATCTTCTCCAACTTCCGGCTCAGGCGATGCGCGAACTTCGCGGCGACCGGATCTCGATGATCTTCCAGGAGCCGATGACCTCGCTCAACCCGGCGTTCACCATCGGCGACCAGATCGTCGAGGTGATCCGCCGCCACCGGCGCATCGATCGTACCGAGGCGAAGTCGCTCGCGATCGACATGCTGCGGCGCGTGCGCATCCCGTCGCCGGAGCAGCGTTACGACGACTATCCGCACCATTTTTCGGGGGGCATGCGGCAGCGGGTGATGATCGCGATCGCGCTCGCCTGCGGCCCGAAGCTGCTGATCGCCGACGAGCCGACGACGGCGCTCGACGTGACCATCCAGGCGCAGATCCTGGATCTGATGCGCACGCTGCGCGAGGAGACAGGCACCGCGATCATCCTGATCACGCACGACCTCGGCGTGGTCGCCGAAATTGCCGACGACGTTGCCGTGATGTACTCCGGCCGTATCGTCGAGCGTGCACCCGTCAGGGCGCTGTTCGCCCAGCCGCAGCACCCCTACACGATCGGGCTGCTGGGCTCGATCCCGCAGCTCTATCGTGAACAGCCGCGCCTGGCGGCCATCGAGGGGCAGGTTCCGAATCCACTGACGCCGGTGGCGGGTTGCCGCTTCCATCCGCGCTGTCCGTTCGCAATCGTGCGCTGTCGTCGCGAGGACCCGCCGCTGATCCCGATCGCCGGTGCGCACGAGGCTGCGTGCTGGCGCGCGCCGCTCTCGGGGGACGAGGTTGCCTCGTGAGCGCCACAGGGCCGCCCCAAGGCGCTCCCCCCCCTCGGGGGGAGCGGCGCGAAGCGACGCAGGGGGGATACCCAACCAGCGCGGGGGGCGAACCCCGCGTTGAGCCGCTGCTTCGCGTCGAGCACCTGGTCAAGCACTTTCCGCTGCGGCGGGGGATGTTCGGCCGCAGCCGTGGCAGCGTGCAGGCGGTGGACGGCGTGAGCTTCGCATTGCCGGTCGGCGAAACGCTGGCGCTGGTCGGGGAGTCGGGCTGCGGCAAGTCGACGACAGGACGACTGGTGCTTCGCTTGCTCGAGCCGACGTCCGGGCGGGTGTGGTTCGACGGCGAGGACCTGACAGCACTCCCCGAGTCCGCGATGCGACGGCACCGGCGCGCGCTGCAGATCATCTTCCAGGATCCGTTCGCGTCGCTCAATCCGCGGATGACCGTGGGGCAGACGTTATCGGAGCCACTGGCGCTTCACGGCCTCGCTGAAGGCCGGCGCCGGGAACGCGTCGTCGAGGTGCTCGGGCTGGTCGGCCTCGCACCCGAGCACGCGCGCCGTTTTCCGCACGAGTTCTCCGGGGGACAGCGCCAACGGATCGGGATCGCGCGCGCACTCGCGGTCGAGCCCAGGCTGATCGTCTGCGATGAGCCGGTGTCGGCGCTGGACGTCTCGATCCAGGCGCAGGTCATCAACCTGCTCGCACAGCTGCAGGCGCGTTTCGGACTGTCGTACCTGTTCATCGCCCACGATCTCGCGGTCGTCAAGCACATCGCGACGCGCGTTGCGGTGATGTACCTCGGCCGCATCGTCGAGCGCGCGGACAAGCGGGCGCTGTTCGCCGCGCCGCGTCACCCCTATACGCGGGCACTGCTCGCATCGATCCCGGTTCCCGACCCTGCCTTGCTGCGGCAGCGCATCGTGCTCGAGGGCGATGTGCCGAATCCGGCCGCCCCGCCGTCCGGCTGTCGCTTCCGCACGCGTTGCCAGCACGCGCGCGCGCGATGCGCCGAGGAGGCGCCGCCGTTGACCGAAGAGGGAGGACACGCCGTCGCCTGTCATTTCTGGCGCGAGATCGCCGCGACGAGCGATCTGGTCGCGATCGCCAAGGCCACGCCGAATGCGAGGCTGGAGCGCTTGCAGGCGGCGTTCCGCGCGCCGGGGGAATGAGACGGTCGGCCGGCCCGGTGCTATGCTCATTCGGCGGGCGCCCAGACCGGGGCGACCCTTCCGCCAAGAGGAATGCGATGAGTTCGAACAATTGGCAACGCCGCCTCGCCGCGCTGTTCGCGTGCGCGACGCTCTGTGCCGGGCCCGCCGCAGCGCAGACGCTGCGCATCGGACTCGCCGAGGACCCGGACGTGCTGGACCCTTCGCTGGCACGCACGTTCGTCGGCCGCATCGTGTTCGCAGCACTGTGCGACAAGCTTTTCGACATCGACGAGAAGCTGGCGATCGTGCCCCAGCTCGCCACCGGCTACGAGTTGTCGGCGGACAGCAAGGCGCTTACGCTCAAGCTGCGTCCGAACGTCACCTTCCACGATGGCGAGAAGCTCGACGCCGCGGCGGTCAAGTACAGCATCGAGCGGCACAAGACCATGCCGGGTTCGAACCGTCGAGGCGAGCTCGCGCCGGTGGCGAGCGTCGACGTCGTCGACCCGATGACGGTCCGGCTCAACCTGAATGCGCCGTTCTCGCCGTTGCTTGCCCAGCTTGCCGACCGCGCCGGGATGATCGTCTCGCCGAAGGCCGCGCAGGCCGCGGGCGACAAGTTCGGCGCGAAGCCGGTGTGCTCGGGCCCGTTCCAGTTCGTCGAGCGCGTTGCGCAGGACCGCATCGTGGTCGAGCGCTTCCCGAACTACTGGAACAAGAGCCAGATTCACGTCGATCGGATCGTTTACCTGCCGATCGTCGATCCGACGGTGCGCCTCGCGAACCTCAAGTCCGGACAGCTCGACTTCATCGAACGCATGGCCTCATCCGATGTCCCCGGACTCCGTTCGGACAGCCGTTTCAAGATCTCGAAGATCACCGAGATCGGCTACCAGGGCATCACGATCAACATCGGCAAGAGCGAGCAGGCGCAGAAGAACCCGCTCGGCCGCGATCCGCGCGTGCGCGAGGCGTTCGAGCTCGCGCTCGACCGCGAGGGGATCGTGCAGGTGGTGATGGAAGGCGAGGCGACGGCCGGCAACCAGTGGGTTGCGCCGAACAATCCGTTCTATGCGAAAAACCTGCCGGTTCCCAAGCGTGACGTCGCGCGCGCCAAGCAGCTGCTGCAGCAGGCCGGCGTGCCCAATCCCAGCTTCACGCTGATGACCGCCACGACCGGCGACGCGCAGAAGATCGCGCAGGTCGTGCAGTCGATGGTCAAGGAGGCGGGCTTCGACGTGAAGATCCAGTCGACGGAATTCGCGACTTCGCTCGACCTCGCCGACAAGGGGCAGTTTGAGGCGTACGTGCTGGCGTGGAGTGGCCGCGCCGACCCCGACGGCAACATCTACAGCTTCGACGCATGCAAGCAGCCGCTCAACTACGCGGGTTATTGCAAGCCGGAGGTGGACGATCTGCTCAATCGCGCGCGCACCGAGTCCGCGCTGGCGGAGCGCGTCAAGCTCTACGAGCAGGTGGCGGCCAATGCGCTGAAGGACCGGCCGATCGTCTATCTCTATCACCGCAACTGGGTGTGGGCGTACACGAGCAAGCTCTCGGGGCTGCGCACGGTGCCCGACGGTCTGGTGCGCGTGCAGGGATTGCGCTTCCAGTGACCTGCGCTCGCCGCTGAGGCGGCGATAGGCGATAGGCGATAGGCGATAGGCGATAGGCGATAGGCGATCGGGATTGCACGAATGCGCGCTTCGGAGACCTTCCGATCGCTGATCGCCGATCGCCGATTCGGTTTTTCGTCGTCCCCGCGAAAGCGGGGACCCAGTGTCGTTGCAAGGAAAGTCACTGGATTCCCGCCTGCGCGGGAATGACGCCGGATGCTGACCTTCCTCGCGCGCCGCCTCGCCACCATCGTCCCGACGCTGCTGTTCGTCTCGATGCTCGTATATGGGCTGCAGCAGCTGCTGCCCGGCGATCCGGCGATGGTCCTTGCCGGCGAGGAGCAGGACCCGACCGTGGTCGCCTACCTCCGCGCCAAGATGCACCTCGACAAGCCGTTGCCCGTGCGTTACGTGTACTGGCTCGGTGCCGTGCTGCAGGGCGATCTCGGGGAGTCGCTGCGCATGCAAAAGCCGGTGACTGCGTTGATCGCCGAGAAGCTGCCGGTGACGATCCAGCTCGCCAGCATGGCGTTCGTCATCGCGCTCGCCATCGGCATCCCGGCGGGTATCCTGGCCGCGATCGCCCAGGGGTCCGCATGGGACTATGCCGCGAATGCCGTGGCCTTGTGGGGACTGTCCACGCCGAACTTCTGGCTCGGGATCATGATGATCCTGCTGTTCTCGGTGTCGCTCGGCTGGCTGCCGGCGTCGGGTTACGTGAGTCCGTTCGAGGATCTCAAGGCGAACCTCGCCGCGATGATCATGCCGGCGTTCGTGCTCGGCAATGCCATCGCGGCCGTGCTGATGCGGCACACGCGAAGCGCGATGCTGCAGGTGCTGTCGTCCGATTACGTCCGGACCGCCCGCGCCAAGGGGCTGGATGAGCGGATCGTTGTGCTGAAGCATGCGCTGCGAAATGCTTTGGTGCCGATCATCACGCTGGGCGCACTGGAGTTCGGGACGCTGTTGTCCGGCGCGGTGCTTACCGAGCAGGTGTTCACGATCCCCGGGTTCGGCAAGCTGATCATCGATGCCGTGTTCAATCGCGACTACGCCGTCGTGCAGGGTGTCGTGCTGTTTACCGCGACCGCCTACATCACGCTCAGCCTGCTCGCCGACATCGCGTATTTCTTCGTCAATCCGCGGATGCGAGGTTGACCGTGGCTACGCTGGCGATCGAAGTGCTGCCCCTTGAGGCGAGTCCTGGACGCCGGGCGCTGCAGCGCTTGTCGCGGCGAGGTAGCGCGGTTTTCGGCCTGGTAGTCGTCGCCGGCTTCGTGTTGATCGCGCTCGCCGCTCCCTGGATCGCGGCGTACGACCCGCTCGCCACCAACTGGAGCGCTATCCGCAAGGCGCCGTCGGCCGCGCACTGGTTCGGCACCGACGAGCTGGGACGCGACGTGCTCGCCCGCGTGATCTTCGGCGCCCGTGCCTCGCTTCTCGCCGGTGTCGTGTCGGTGCTGATCTCGCTGTCGCTCGGCGTGCCGATCGGGCTCGCTGCGGGCTACATCGGCCGTTGGACCGATGGCCTGATCTCGCGGGCGACCGATGCGATGCTGGCGACGCCGTTCCTGATCCTCGCGATCGCGCTGGCGGCGTTCCTCGGCCCGAGCCTCACCAACGCGATGATCGCGATCGGCATATCGGCGACGCCGATATTCATCCGCTTGACGCGCGCGCAGGTGCTCGCCGTGAAGGTCGAGGATTTCGTCGAGGCGGCGCGCGCCGTTGGCAATCCGCAATGGCGCATCGCGCTTCGCCACGTGCTGCCCAACGTCATTCCCCCGCTGATCGTTCAGGCGACGCTCGCGATCGCCGCCGCCGTCATCGCCGAGGCCAGCCTGTCGTTCCTCGGTCTCGGGCAGCAGCCACCGGCGCCGAGCTGGGGCAGCATGCTCAACACCGCGAAGAACTACGTCGAGCAGGCGCCGTGGATGGCGATCTGGCCGGGGCTGTCGATCTTCGTGCTGGTGCTGTCGTTCAACCTGCTCGGCGACGGCCTGCGCGACGCCCTCGACCCGCGGCACGTCTGAAAGGCCGATGCAAAAGGCGTCCGGGAGTTCGGTGCGAGACGGGATTTCGTCGATGCGCCTTTTGCATCGGGATTGGTATCGGGTGGTCGCCTAGGGGCGGCGCGCATTGGCCACTCCGGGCGCCCGCCGGCAACA
>JBKKAZ010000074.1:0-28137 GCA_046714435.1 Casimicrobiaceae bacterium | reverse complement strand
GCAGTATGCGCGCGATGCGTTGCTAACGTTGCTTCGCCACGGTCGACTGGTACTTGGCGAGATGCCGGGTCGGCAGGGCCAGCGCGTCGCGGCGGAACGGGTCGCCGAGTTCGCGGGTCACCATCATTTCCAGCACCGTGGTCTTGCCTTCGGCTTGTGCCTTGGCGGCCGCGCGTAATGCCGGGCCCACGTCCGAGAGCTTGTCGACACGAACGCCCTCGGCGCCCATCGCCTTCGCGACGATCGCCCACGACGGCTGCTTGTCGAGGTTCACGCCGACGAAGCGGTTGGCGTAGAAATCGACGTGATTCTTCTTTTCCGCGCCCCACTGCCCGTTGTTGAATACCACTGCGGTAACCGGAATCTCCTCGCGTACGCAGGTTTGCAACTCGCCGAAGCTCATCCCCCAGGCGCCATCGCCGACATAGGCGATCGCGGTCCGGTCCTTGGCGGCGAGCTTGGCGCCGACGATGGTCGGAAACGCGTAGCCACAGTTGCCGAAGCTCATCGCCGCGAACATCGAACGCGGCGCGTCGAATCGCAGGTAGGAGTTGGACACCGAGCAGATGTTGCCGATGTCGGTGGATACCATCGCGCCTCGGGGCATCGCGCGCTCCAGCTCGCGGAGCATCTGCCGCGGATGCATGTGGGACGAGGCCTTCGAGACCTCGAGCGACCAGGCATCCTGCTCGTGGGTCCAGCCGTCCAGCTCCGACTCCCAGGCGGCCTTTTCGGCGCGGATCTCGGCGAGGCGGGCATCGCGATTGGCGTGGCAGGCGAGCGTGCGGCCCTTGAGGCGCGCGAGCAGCGCGGCGGCGGCGGCCCGGGCATCGCCGCAGATTCCCACCGACACGGTCTTGACCAGGCCGAGCATTTTCGGATCGGCGTCGATCTGGATGATCTTCGCGGACGAAGGCCAGTAGTCGAGCCCGTACTGCGCCAGCGTGCCGAACGGTCCCAGCCGCGTGCCGAGCGCCAGCACCACATCGGCCTTCGCGATCAGCTTCATGGCCGCCTTGCTGCCCTGGTAGCCGAGCGGCCCGAGCCACAGCGGATGCGAAGCCGGGAACGAATCGTTGTGCAGGTAGCTGTTCGCGACCGGGGCGTCAAGGCGCTCGGCGAGCGCGATCGCCTCGCTGCGGGCCTCGGCCATGACCACGCCGCCACCGGCGAGGATGACCGGAAACTCGGCGGCGGCCAGCAACGCAGCCGCCTGGTCGAGGCTGCGTTCGCCCCCGGCGCCGCGCTCGATGGTCATCGGGTGCGCAATCTCGCATTCGATGTCGCCGTAGAAAAAATCGCGCGGAATGTTGAGCTGCGTGGGCCCCATCTCCAGCATCGCGCGGTCGAAGGCGCGCGCGGTGAACTCCGCCATGCGCGTCTTGTTGTTCACGTGCGCCTGGTACTTGGTGATCTTGGAAAAGATCGGCAACTGCTCGGTCTCCTGGAAGCCGCCGAGGCCGAGCGTAGCCGAGCCGGTCTCGGGCGTGATGACGACCACCGGCGAGTGCGCCCAGAACGCGGCGGCGGTCGAGGTGACGAAGTTGGTGATCCCCGGCCCGTTCTGCGCGATGCAGACGCCGTGACGGCCGGATACCCGCGCATAGCCGTCGGCCATGTGCCCGCCGCCCTGCTCGTGCGCCACCGAGATAAAGCGGATGCCGGCGAGCGGAAACAGGTCGAGCGCGTCCATGTAGGCCGAGCCGACGATGCCGAACACGTCCCGCACGCCGTTAGCCACCAGCGTTTCGACGAACGCTTCGGAGGGGGTCATCTTCTGCCGCCCCAGCACGGCCTGCGGCACCTCGATCGGCTTGTTCATTGCGTCTTTCTCCTCAGGCGGTCAGCGCATTCTCTCACCAATCATGTCGCTCGCCTTCTCGGCGATCATAACCACGGGCGCGGCGGTGTTGCCCGACACCAACGTCGGCATGATCGAGCAATCGACCACGCGCAGTCCCGCGATGCCGTGAACAGCCAAGCGCTCGTCGACAACCGCGAGCGGGTCGCGGCCCATCCTGCAGGTCCCGGAAGGATGGAAGATCGTGGCGCCGTGAGAACGCGCAAAGGCGAGGAGCTCTTCGTCGGTGCGGGCTTGCGGCCCCGGCCGGTATTCCGCGGCGACGTAGGGTGCCACGGCGCGCGTCTGGGCAAGCGATCGAGCGTAGCGGATGCCCGCGATCGCACAACGCCGGTCGGCCTCGGTCGACAGGTAGTGCGGCTGCATCGACGGCGCGGCCAGCGGATCCGGCGACGCCAGCCGGACGTAGCCGCGCGAAGTCGGCCGCAGCTGGCAGACGCTGAACGTGAATCCCGAAAACGGGTGCGGCTTCGCGCCGGCAACGTCGGCGGACAGCGTCGCGAAGTGGAACTGGATGTCGGGCCTTGCCGAGTCGGCAAGCGCGCGCGTGAACAGCCCGGCCTGATTGATGCCGACGGCGAGCGGGCCGCTGCGATTCAGCAGGAATTGCGCGCCGATGCGCGCGGAGCGCCACCACGAGTTGAGGTCGTCGTTGGTGGTAATCGCCTTGGTGCAGCGATAGAGCAGCCGAAGCTGCAGGTGGTCCTGCAGATTTTCGCCGACGCCGGGCAACTCGCGCACGACGGGGATGCCGAAGCGCTGCAGCAGCGGCCCCGGACCGATGCCGGAGAGCTGCAAGAGCTGCGGGCTCTGCAACGCTCCCGCGGCGAGAACGACCTCACCCCGCGCGCGCACGAATTGCTTGGCGTTGCCGCGGCGGTACTCGACGCCCACGGCGCGTCCTGATTCGACGACGATGCGAGTCGCCTGCGCGCCCGTTACCACCGCCAGGTTCGAGCGCGAGCGCGCGGGACGCAGATAGCCGGTCGCAGTGCTGCAGCGCCAGCCGCCGCGCGTGAACAACTGGTAGTAGCCCACCCCTTCCTGCACGCCGGCGTTGAAGTCGTCGGTGCGCGGTACGCCGAGTTCGCCGGCGCCCGCGATGATCGCCTCGATCAGCTCGTGCCTGGCGCCGATATCGGAACAGGCGAGCGGCCCGTCGGCCCCGTGACAGGCGCTCGCGCCGCGCGCGTTGGACTCGCTGCGGATGAAATACGGCAGCACGTCCGACCATCCCCAGCCAGGATTGCCCGCGGCCGCCCAGGCGTCGTAGTCCTCGGGCTGCCCGCGGATATAGATCAGGCCGTTGATCGACGAACTTCCGCCCAGGCCCCGCCCGCGCGGCCAGTAGATGCGCCGTCCATCCATCCCCGGGTCGGGATCGGTGTGGAAGCCCCAGTTGTAGACCGGGTGGAACATGGTCTTGCCGTAGCCGATCGGCAGGTGGATCCACAGCGAGCGATCCTCGGGCCCCGCCTCGAGCATCAGCACGCGGCTGCGGGGATTCGCCGAAAGGCGATGCGCCAGCACGCAGCCGGCCGTGCCGCCACCAACGATCACGAAGTCGAACTCGCCGAGCGCGGCGTCTTGCTGGTCCATTTCGGAGTCGATTTTCCTCTCGATTGCCGCCGCCGCTGCGAATGCAGCGACGACACCCGCGATCGCTGTTACGCCAGGACGGTTGCCGGATCGACGTACGGGTAACGAAGCGCCTCCGCGACCGGAGCGCAGGTGACCTTGCCGTACGCGATGTTGAGGCCGTTGCGCAAATGCGAATCCTCGCGGAGCGCGCGTTTCCAGCCCTTGTTGGCGAGCGCCAGCACGAACGGCAATGTCGCATTGTTGAGCGCGAAGGTGGACGTGCGCGGCACGCCGCCCGGCATGTTGGCCACGCAGTAGTGGGTGACACCGTCGACCACGTACACCGGGTCGGCGTGCGTGGTCGGCCGCGAAGTCTCGAAGCAGCCGCCCTGATCGATCGCGACGTCGACCACGACCGAACCCTTTTTCATTCGTGAAACCAGCGCTCGCGACACCAGTCGCGGCGCTTCGGCGCCCGGGATCAGCACAGCGCCGATCACCAGGTCGGCCGCGATGACGTGCCGCTCGATCGCGTCGTGGGTGGAGAACACGGTGTTGAGCGGGCGGCCGAACTGGGCCCACAGCCGGCGCAGGACGTCGACGTTGCGGTCCAGCACCCACACGTCCGCGCCCATGCCCAGCGCGATGTCGATCGCATGCGTGCCGACCACGCCGCCGCCGAGCACCACGACTTTGGCGGGATCCACGCCCGGCACGCCGCCCAACAGCACGCCGAGGCCGCCGTGGGGTTTTTCCAGGTAATAGGCGCCGGCCTGGATTGCCATGCGACCGGCGACCTCGGACATGGGTGCCAGCAGCGGCAATCCGCCCGACGACGAGGTGACTGTTTCGTAGGCGATGCACACCGCGCCGCATTGCACCAGTTCAGCCGCCTGTTCCGGATCGGGCGCGAGATGCAGATAGGTAAACAGCACCTGGCCGGATCGCAGCATCGCTCGTTCGGTGTGCTGCGGCTCCTTGACCTTGACGATCAGGTCTGCGGCCGCGTACACGTCCGCCGCGGTCCCGACGACGTCCGCCCCCGCGCGGGCGTACGCGGCGTCATCCATGCCGATGCCCAGGCCCGCGTCGTGCTCGACGATAACCTTGTGGCCATGCGCGGCAACTTCGCGCACCGACTCCGGCGTCAGTCCGACCCGGTTCTCGAGGACCTTGATTTCACTGGGAACGCCAATGCGCACTACGCCCTCCGCGGCTGGAGTGTCGGATATTGTGGGGGAAGTGAGCCGGCCCTCGCGCACCTTCGCCAGCAGCGTGATGCAGAATGGCTCGAGATGCACCGTGCCGCGCATGACGCGCGTTGTCCGGTGCGGTTGCCGGCGGGCGCCGACGGGCCGCCCCTAGGCGACCGCGTGAATTCCATCCCGATGCAAAAGGCGCAACGAAGCCGTCCCGTCACCCACCGATCCCCGGACGCCTTTTGCATCGGCGCTGCTAGTCGCGGACCATTTCCCGCAGTTCCAGCGCTTCCTTGAGCTCGATGAAGTCGGGGTGAAGCGCGTCACGCGCCGACACCATGCCCAGCGGACGGCCGTCCTCGACCACGGGAACGTGGCGGAAGCGTCCCTCGTGCATCATGCGCAACGCTTCCTCCATCGGCTTGTCGGGGTGGATCGTCTGCGGATTACGCGTCATCACCGCAGCGACCGGCGTGGTCTGCGGGTCGCGCGCGGACGCCAGCACCCGGAACAGCGCATCGCGCTCGGTAAAGATGCCCGCGATTTGCGTGCCATCGAGCACCATGGCCGCGCCCACCTTGCCATCCCGCATGGCGCGGGCGGCCTCGGTGACCGTGGCGGTGGACGGGACCGTCAACGGCGTCCGCCCGGCAACCACCGAGCGTAGCGAGCGAATTGGCATAGCGGTGCTCCCTTTAGAGCGGCGTGCTTCCCGTATTTGGCGCCGTCCCGGCGTCTTCCGTCAAGCGGCCACTGCCCCGGACGGCTGGCACGGAAAGTTCCGCGCCGGCCGGCGACGCCGGACGGACAGCCACGGTGTAGCATTGAGTGTTTGCATGACGGCCTCCGCGCCGTCCGGAAGGAGTCAACGATGGGCCACGCCGAACTGAAGCTCCGGGAATCGCCAGCTTTGAAGACGATTTCGATGGACGCGTACTGGATGCCGTTCACGCCGAACCGCGAATTCAAGCACGACCCCAAGATGGTCGTGCGCGCCGAGGGCATGTACCTGTGGAACGAGCGCGGCGATCGCCTGATCGACGCGTCCTCCGGCCTGTTCTGCGTCAACGCCGGCCACTGCCGTCGCGAAATCGCCGAGGCGGTGGGCGCGCAGCTTGCGGAGCTCGATTTCATGGCGCCGTTCACCCGCGGCCACCCCAAGCAGTTCGAGCTCGCGAGCCGCGTCGCCGCGCTGACGCCGGGGGACCTCAAGCACATCTTTTTCGTCAACTCCGGCTCCGAAGCGGTGGACACCGCGATGAAAGTCGCGCTGGCGTACTGGCAGGCGAAGGGCCAGGGCGGGCGCACCATGTTCATCTCGCGGGAGCGGGCCTACCACGGCGTCAACTTCGGGGGGGTCTCGCTGTCCGGCATGGCGAACAACCGGCGCAAGTTCGGGCCGACGCTGCCCGGCATCGCGCATATGCGCCACACCCATGTCAAGGACAACTACTTCCAGCCGGGCGAAGGCAAGCATGGGGCCGAACTTGCCGACGATCTGGCGCGCCTGATCAATCTCTACGGACCAGAAAACATCGCCGCCTGCTTTGTCGAACCGATCGCGGGCTCGACCGGCTGCCTGGTGCCGCCGCAGGGCTACCTGAAGCGACTGCGCGAGATCTGCGACGCGCACGGCATCCTGCTGGTGTTCGACGAGGTGATCACCGGATTCGGGCGCACCGGGCAGGCGTTCGCCGCGCAAAGTTTCGGCGTGACGCCGGACCTGATCACGATGGCCAAGGGCATCACCAACGGCGCCCAGCCGATGGGTGCAGTCGCGATCAGTTCGCGCATCCACGACGCCATCATGGGCGCCGCACCGGAAGGCGGCATCGAGTTCTTCCACGGCTACACCTACTCGGGACACCCGGCCGCGTGCGCGGCGGGCCTCGCGACGCTGGACATCTACGAGCGCGATGGCCTGTTCGAGCGCGGACGCGAGCTCGCGCCGTATTTCCTGCAGGGACTGTTCTCGCTGCGCGACATTCCGGTGGTGGCCGACATCCGCGGCTATGGGATGATCGGCGCGGTCGACGTGCATCCGGACGGCGCGCCCGGGAAGCGCGGGCACGCGTTGCAGAAAAAACTTTTCGACAACGGGCTGCACCTCAAGGCGACCGGCGACGCGGCGATCGTCGCGCCGCCGCTGGTCGCCGATCGCTCGCATGTCGACAGCATCGTTGAGATCCTGCGCCGAATACTCAGGGCGTTGTAACCATCGACGATTTTTCTTGGAGGGGGTTCGCATGAATCGCTGGCTTGCACTGGTTGTGGCTGCCGTCGCGGCATCCGCCTTCGCACAGCAGAAGGAAGTGACGATCGGGTACCAGGATATGGTCGTTCCCTACCGGGTCGCGCAGGAAACCAAGGAGATTGAGAAGGCCACCGGCTACAAGATCAACTGGAAGCAGTTCGGCGGGGGCGGCGAGGTCATCAAGGCGATGGCGTCCGGCGCCGTGCATATCGGCGAGGTCGGCTCCGCGGGCATTGCAGCCGCGGTGTCGCGCGGCGAGCCGATGGAACTGTTCTGGATCCTCGACGACATCGGCAGCGCGGAGGCGCTGGTGGCGAAGAACGGCTCCGGGATCAAGACGCTCGCCGACCTCAAGGGCAAGAAGGTCGCGATGCCGTTCAACTCGACCACTCACTTCCACCTGATGGTCGCGCTCGAGCAGGCGAAGATCAACCCGGCGGATGTGCAGATTCTCAACATGCGGCCGCCGGAAGTGCGTGCAGCCTGGCAGCGTGGCGACATCCACGCTACCTTCATCTGGGATCCGGTGCTCGCCGAGGCCAAGAAGGACGGGACGGTCATCCTGACGTCGGGCAAGATCTCCGCCGACACCGGCAAGGCGACCTTCGACGGCTTTGTCGCCAACCGCGACTGGGCGAAGGCGAATCGCGACTTCATGGTCAAGTTCGTCAAGGTGCTGGCGGCCTCCGACGACAACTATCGCCGGAACAAGGCGAAGTACACCAAGGACTCTGCCGAGGCCAAGGCGATTGCGAAGTGGTCCGGCGCCAAGCCCGAGGACGTGCCGGCCAGCATGGAGCTGTACGCGTTCCCCACCGCGAAGGACCAGGCCTCGAAGTGGCTGGGTGGCGGCAAGGACTCGATGGCGGCGAAGGCGCTGTCGGCGACCGCCGACTTCCAGCTTTCGCAGAAGCAGATCGAAAAGAAACTGCCCGACTATTCGGTGGCCGTGAACCCGTCCTATGTGCAGGACGCGATGAAGTGACGCAGGAGCCGGATCGCGCGTCGCGCGATCCGAGTGCGAATGCGTCATCCCCGCAACGGCGGGGATCCAGCGTCTGTCGATGAGCGCAGCTCAAAGAAACTGGGTTCCCGCCTTCGCCGGAACCACGCCGGCAAGAATGGCGGCGTCCGGATGAGCAAGCTCGAGGTTCGCAATCTTTCGGTGCACTACACCGGCCACGACGGCGAGCCGGGTACGCACGCGCTCGCTAACGTCAACCTTGCGCTGGATCCCGGCGATTTCGTCGTCGCGCTCGGCGCGTCGGGGTGCGGTAAGACGACGCTGCTGTCGTGCATCGCCGGGTTCATGCCCTACTCGTCGGGCGAGATCCTTCTCGACGGCAAGCCGGTGACCGGCCCGGGCGCCGAGCGCGGCGTGGTGTTCCAGAAGCACGCGCTGATGCCCTGGCTCGACGTCGCCGAGAACGTCGAATTCGGGTTGCGCATGCGCGGTGTCGACAAGCCCGAGCGCCGCCAGGCGGCGCTGGCGAAGCTTGGCGCCGTCGGTCTCGAGCAGTTCGCGAACTCGCCTGTCTATCAGATCTCGGGCGGGATGCAGCAGCGCGTCGGCCTCGCACGAGCGCTGGCGAGCGACCCTGAGGTAATGTTGATGGACGAGCCGCTAGGCGCGCTCGACGCGCTCACCCGCGAGCAGCTCCAGGAGCTGATCCTGCTGCTGTGGTGGCAGACCCGGAAGATGTTCTTCTTCATCACCCACAGTGTCGAGGAAGCACTGTTCATGGCGACCGAGTTGATCGTCATGACGCCTTCGCCTGGCCGCATCGCGCACCGCTACCGGCTCGATTTCGGTCGCCGTTTCGTCGAGTGCGGCAACGCGCGCATGGTGAAATCCGATCCCGAGTTCATTCGGCTGCGCGAGGAGGTCTTGCAGTTGATTCAGTCGGCGCCTGCCGCCGCGCGGGCCGCGGCGTAGGCCGGGCGGACGCGATGGACGCCCCGGGGCGCATCGATACGCCGGTCCCGCCAGCGTCCGCGACCAGCGCCCCCGCGGGATCTGCCGAGCCAGCGCCGCGACGGGTTTCCGGCTACAGCATTCCCGGCGAGGGATCGAGTACTGCAATCGCGGTTGTGACCGTGGTCGCCCTGTTCGGGTTGTGGTGGGTGGCGACCCACTTCGGCTGGATCCGCGACCTGTTCCTGCCAACGCCCGAGCGGATCGCGGTCAGCTTCGTGGAGGCGTGGAAGGGCGAGATCCAGGGCGGTCGCCCGCTGGCTGAGCACTTCGGCTGGAGCCTGTTCCGCGTGTTCGTGGCCTTCGCGCTCGCCTGTTTGACCGCGATCCCCGTCGGCATCGCGATGGGTGTTTCGCGCGTCGCCCGTGGCATTTTCGATCCGCCGGTCGAGTTCTACCGGCCGCTGCCGCCGCTCGCCTACCTGCCTTTGATTGTCATCTGGTTCGGGATTGAGGAAACCGCGAAGATCGTGCTGATCTTCCTCGCCTGCTTCGCCCCGCTGGCGATGGCGGCGCGCGCCGGCGTGAAGAGCGTGATGATCGAACAGATCAACGCTGCGTACTCGCTGGGGGCATCGAAATGGCAGGTGATCCGCCACGTGATCATCCCGGCGGCGCTGCCGGAGATCTTCACCGGCATGCGCATCGCGATCGGCTTCGGCTGGACCACGCTGGTGGCCGCCGAAATGGTCGCGGCGAACGCCGGCCTGGGCCAGATGGTGCTCAACGCGTCCAACTTCCTTCGCACCGATGTCGTAATCATGGGGATCGTCGTCATCGGCGTCGTCGCCTACGGGTTCGACCTCCTGATGCGCTACATCGAGCGTCGGGCGGTGCCGTGGAAGGGGAAGATGTAGGCGATGAGGCGATGAGTGGATGATGCGATGAAGAATGAAAAATGAAGGATGAAAAAGGCGCGTGGTGGCCCACGGAGCGGCCACGCGCCGCTGCCCCCCTCATTCTTCATCCTTCATTCTTCATGGGTTTCTTTCCCTTCATGCCCCGCCTGCCGCCTTCCATCGGGCTGTGGTTGACAATCCGGGGGACGGCTTGACAGGCTTCGCCCAATGGTGACGCGACCTCATCTGCAGCGGCTGGTCGAGCGGGTCCGGCAGCTACCGGCACTGCCCGCGGCGTTCGTGTATCCGCTCGACCGCGACTCGCTGCAGCTCGCGCTGTCGGCCGCGTTCGCAGGCTATCTGGTGCCCACGCTGGTCGGTCCGGAGGAGCGCATCCGGGACGTGGCGAACCGGGCCGGTCTGGACATCACGCGACTCGCGCTGGTCGGCACGCCCGATCAGCCGAGGGCCGCCGCGGAGCACGCGATCCAGCTCGTTCGCGACGGCCAAGTCCGCGCGCTGGTCCGCGGAAGTCTCGCGCACGAAGACCTGCTGGCGCCGGTGGCGCACCAGGAATCGGGAATGCGCGGCGAGCGAAGGCTTTCGCACGCGACCTTTCTCGATCTTCCCGGGCAACCCCGTTTCCTGCTGGTCGCCGATGCGAGTCTCAACGTGACGCCGAACCTCGCCGCGAAAAAGGACATTGTCCAGAACACGGTCGGGCTGGCGATCGCGCTCGGCGTCGCTGCGCCGAAGGTGGCGATCGTCGCGGCAAAGGGCACGGTTGCGTCCGCGTTCCCGTCGACGAGCGAGGCCGCCGCGCTGAAATCGATGGCCTCGCAGGGCATGTTTCCCGGCGCCGTTGTCGACGGACCGATGCTGGCGGAGGTCGCGCTGTCGGTGGAAGCGGCGAGTCGGAACGGCGTGATCTCCGAGGTCGCCGGCCGCGCCGACGTACTGATCGCCCCGACCATGGAATGCGCAATGATGATCGTCGGGACGCTGACCGGGATCAGCGGTGGTCTTGCCGCCGGATTGGTGCTCGGGGCGCAGGTCCCGATTGTCATGGGTTCGCCGCGCGATCCGATGGAAGTCCGGATCGCATCCTGCGTGCTCGCCTCGCTGGCCATGACCGCGATCGACCGCTCCGCGAAGCGCGACACGGAGGCTTCGGCAACGCCTGTCGCCGAAGCGGGTGCGCGCGCGGCTGCCTAGGGTCCGACCCTAGACGCTGGCTCCCCGCCCCCTGATTGCGGCATGCGGGGGCAGGCTTCGCGGGGACGATGCCTTCGGCGTCGATTTGCCGCCGGTGCCGGGAAAGCCGCATCATGGCGGCTTCGCCTGACGCCGCCACGCCGTTGTCCCCGCTCGCCTACCGGATCTTCCCGTTCCTCGCCTGGCGATCGCGCGTCACGCTTGCCACGCTTCATGCCGACGCGATCGCCGGACTGATCGGCGGACTGATCGTGCTGCCCCAGGGCGTCGCCTACGCAACGCTCGCGGGACTGCCGCCGCAGTACGGACTCTATTGCGCGATGGTGCCCGTGGTGGTCGCAGCACTCTGGGGCTCGTCGTGGCAGATGGTCAGCGGTCCGACCAACGCCTTGTCGCTGGTCGTGTTCGCAACGGTCGCACCACTCGCTGCACCGGGCGGAGAGACCTACATCACGCTGGTGCTGACGCTGTGCCTCATCACCGGCCTCATCCAGCTTGCGATGGGGCTGGCACGACTCGGCGCACTGGTCAACTACATCTCGCACACGGTCATCGTCGGCTTTACCGCCGGCGCGGGACTGCTGATCATCGCGGCGCAGCTTCGCCACTTTTTCGGCATCGAGGTCGATGCGAGCGCAGGCTTCTTCCCGACGCTCGCGCGGATCGCGGGCGCGCTGGGTACGCTGGATCCGGCGGTCACGGCAACAGGCATCGTCACGCTGATCGCCGCGATCGCCTCGAGACGACTCTTCCCTCGCGTACCTTACATGGTGGTCGCGATGGTGGTCGGCAGCGCGTTCGGCTATCTGCTCGCACAGGTGGCAGGGGCATCGATTCCGGTCGTCGGCGCACTGCCGTCGGCGATGCCGCCGCTGTCGGCGCCATCGCTCGACCTCGAGACCTGGCGCAGGCTCGCCCCGGCGGCGCTCGCGCTGACCGTGCTGGGATTGACCGAGGCAGTGTCGATCGCACGCGCCGTCGCGCTTCGCTCCGGCCAGCGCATCGACGGCAATCAGGAGTTCATCGGCCAGGGACTCTCGAACCTGGCAGGCTCGCTGTTCTCGGGCTACCCGTCATCCGGGTCGTTCAACCGCAGCGGCGTCAACTACGAGGCTGGCGCGAAAACGCCGCTTGCCGGCGTGTTCTCGGCGGTGACACTCGCGATCGTGGTGCTGGCGGTCGCACCACTCGCCGCGTGGCTGCCGTTCACGGTGATGGCAGCACTGTTGTTCGTTGTCGCCTGGGGACTGATCGACGTTGCCGAAATGCGGCGCATCCTGCGCACCCATCGCCCCGACGCGCTGGTGCTCGCGGTCACCTTCGTGTCAACGCTGACCTTGCAGCTCGAGTTCGCGATCTTCGTCGGCGTACTGGTATCGCTGCTGGTCTACCTGCACCGCACCACGCATCCGCGGGTCACCCGGCTCGCGCCCGATAAGGCGACGCAACGCTTCACTCCAGCGAGCGCGCAGATGCCGATCTGCCCGCAGCTCGACATCCTGCGCATCGACGGTTCGCTGTACTTCGGTGCGGTCGACCATGTCGGGGACGAGGTCGAGCAAGCGCGTCGCGAGCGTGCGGACCTGCGTCACCTTCTGCTCGTCGCCAGCGGCGTGAATTTCATCGATGTGGCGGGTGCGGAGCTGATCGCCCGGCTCTCGCGCGAGACGCGCGATGCGGGCGTGGCGATGTATCTTTGCAATCTCAAGCCCGAGGTGCGCGAAGTGCTCGAGCGCAGCGGCGCATTCGAGGTGATCGGGCGGCAGAATGTGTTCGAAGGCAAGGCGGAAGCCATCGCGGCGATCTACAGGCGACTGGCGCCGGATCGCTGCGCGACCTGCGACGTGCGTGTCTTCAACGAATGTGTGGACGTGTTGCCTGACGGAGTGCCGCGGTCCGGGCGGCTTGAGTGAGAACGATCATGAGGCGGAAGTCAATCGGGTGCTCGTGCCGGACGCACTCGAGGATGAGGACATGCTCGAGATGCTGAATGCGGGCCTGCTGCAGCTGATGGTCGTGGACGACTGGAAGGCACGGATGTGGACCCAGGTGCTCCCCAAGCTCAGGATCCACGACGAGATCGTGCTCCGGGAGCCGACCAGAAAGGGCTGGGCGATCCGGAAGGGAAGCCCCAAGCTGACCGCGGAACTCAACGAGTTCTACCACGGCTGGGCGAAAAAACAGAGAGTGATTCCCTACCGGCAGGCGCAGTACATGAAGCGGATCAAGGCGCTCAACAATGTGGCCGGCAACGAGGATCAGAAGCGGTTCGACGCCATCATCGCGCTGTTCGACAAGTACGGCCGCAAGTACGGCTTCGATCCGCTGATGCTGGCCGTGCAGGGCTACCAGGAGTCCACGCTCGACCAGAACAAGCGCAGCCGGGTCGGCGCGATCGGCGTGATGCAGATCATGCCGGCGACCGGGCAATCGCTCAAGGTCGGCGACATCAATGTCACCGAGGCGAACATCCACGGCGGCGCCAAGTACATGGACCAACTGATGACGCAGTACTTCAAGGACGCGAACTTCGACGAACAGAACCGCACGCTGTTCGCGTTCGCGAGCTACAACGCCGGTCCCGGTAACATCTCGAAAATGCGCAAGCTGGCCGAACCGCGCGGGCTCGATCCCGACCAGCGGTTCAACAACGTCGAAGTGGTCACCGCCGAGAAGATCGGGATCGAGACGACCACCTACGTTCGCAACATCTACAAGTACTACATTTCGTACCGGCTGACGCAGGACGCGATGGCAGGCGCGGCGCAGCTCAAGCGCGAGGTCGCGCCTGCCAAACCATGAAATCCTGGCGATGCTGACGATCCTGTTCCTTGCCGTCGGCGTCGCCGCCCACCCGGCGGTGGCGCAGCCCGTCACCGCCGCGGGCCAGCGCGCCTCGCCCACCTATGTCGGCAACACGGCCTGCGCTTCCTGCCACGCCAGACAGGACGAGGCGTGGCGCGGCTCGCACCACGACCGCGCAATGGAAGAGGCCAATGACACCTCGGTGCTCGGCAGCTTCGCCGAGACCCGCTTTACCCATGCGGGTGTCACCAGCCGGTTTTTCAAACGCGACGGCCGGCATTTCGTGCACACCGACGGCCCCGACGGCAAGCTCGCGAACTTCGAGATCAAATACGCGTTCGGCTGGTATCCGCTGCAACAGTACCTGATCGAACTGCCGGGCGGGCGGCTGCAGGCGCTCGGCATCGCATGGGATGCGCGTTCCAACGCGCAGGGCGGCCAGCGCTGGTTCCACCTGTACCCGGACCGGCGGCTCAAGGCCGGCGATCCGCTGCACTGGACCGGCATCGACCAGAACTGGAACTACCAGTGCGCCGACTGCCATTCGACCAACCTGCGCAAGAACTACGACGCGGCCACGCGCACGTTCAAGTCCACCTGGTCGCAGATCGACGTCGGCTGCGAAGCCTGCCACGGTCCCGGGTCCGGCCACGTTGGGTGGGCAGGCGGAAGCGCGGAGCAGCGCCGCGCCGACGCGACCCGAGGGCTCACGATCCGGTTGGACGAGCGAAGTGGCGTCAACTGGACGGTCACCGCCGCGACCGGCAACGCGACACGCTCGAAGCCGCGACTCTCCAGCAACGAGGTGGACACCTGCGCGCGCTGCCACGCCCGTCGCGGCCAGTTCTCGGACGCGTGGCATCCGGGAGAGCCGCTGGGCGACGCGTTCCGAATCTCGACGCTTGCCGCCGGGCTCTACTACGCCGATGGGCAGCAGCGCGAGGAGGTCCACGATCACGGCTCGTTCCTGCAAAGCAAGATGCACGCGCACGGCGTAACTTGCTCGGACTGTCACGAACCGCACAGCCAGAAGCTGCGCGCGCCCGGCAATGCGGTGTGCGCCACGTGCCACGCGCCTGCGGTCTTTGACGCTGCTTCCCACCACCATCACAAGTCAGGCTCCGCCGACGCGGCGTGCGTGTCCTGCCACATGCCGACGACGACCTACATGATCGTCGACCCGCGCCACGATCATTCGATTCGAATCCCGCGGCCCGATCGCACCGTGGCGCTGGGCGTCCCGAATGCCTGCGGCGGCTGCCACGCAAAGGACGGCGCGAAGTGGGCAGCGGACGCCCTCGCGCGCTGGTTCCCCGAGCGCAAGCCGGGCTCTCAAGCGTTCGCGGAGGCGCTCGCCGCCGGGAATCGCGGCGCGCCCGGCGCGCAGGCCGCGCTGGTCGCATTGGCGCAGGACCGCACCCAACCTGCGATCGCGCGCGCGAGCGCGATTCCGCGTCTTGCCCGTTATCCAGGCGCGAAGACACTTCCGGCTATCGCCAAGGCGCTGGAGGACGACGATCCGCTGGTCCGCGCGGCCGCCGCGCAGGCGCTTCGCGACGCTGATCCTGCCATTCGTGCGCGTTTGCTACCGAAGCTGCTCTCGGATCCGATCCGAACCGTACGCATGGAGGCCGCACGGGGACTGGTGGGTCCCCCCGAACAGCGCCAGGGGGCGGACGCCGACCGCGCGCGCTTCGAGCGGTCGCTGAATGAATACCTCGACGCGCTGCGCTTCAACGCCGACCGGCCCGAGGCGCAATCCGAGCTTGGCAGCTACCACGTCGCGCGCGGAAACACTGACGCCGCTGTCGGGTACTATCGCGAGGCGATCGCGCTCGATCCTAACTATGTGCCGGCCGCGGTCAATCTGGCCGATCTTTACCGAGGGCTCGGACGGGAGCGCGAGGCCGAGAGCGTGCTCGCGACAGTCATCAAGGCCAATCCGGACGCCGCCGCTCCACGCCACGCGCTTGGCCTGTCACTGGTCCGCCAGAAGCGCTCCAACGAAGCGCTTGCCCTGCTCGGCGAGGCCGCAAGGCTTGCTCCGGACGATTCCCGATACGCCTACGTGCACGCGGTCGCGCTGCATGACGCCGGCCGGCGCCAGGATGCGATCAAGGTGCTCGAGAGGGCGCTCGCGCGGGCGCCGTACGATCGGGAGATCCTGTTCGCGCTCGCCGGCTACGAACGCGAAGCGGGCAACATCGGAAAGGCAGCGCACCGCGCGCGGCTCCTGGTCGAACTGGAACCCGACGATCCCGGGGTCGCCCGGTTCGCGAAGGAACTCGGGGTCGGTGGTGCCTCACCGCAGCGACCGTGAGAGCGGCAATCAGCGACCGCCGGCCGCCTCCAGCACTGCCTCGGGCGTCCAGTCGGCGGCCTTGCCCCTGAAGTTGTAGCGTGGGGCCCGCGTGCTTTCGTTGTCCAGTCCTTCGACCAAATAACCGCCGTTGGTCAGGTCGTGATAAACGTGCGCGCGATAGAACGGCGTCGGCACGTCGTAGAGTTGAACCAGCGGATGCATCGCCACGCGCCACAGGTTGCCTCGCGCGTCGTAGGCGTCTTCATACAGGATTGCCCACGAATCTTCGTCGAGGTAGAAGGTCCGCTTCGGATAGATGTGACGCAGACCCGCTTTCACCGTGCCCTCGACGACCCACACGCGGTGCAACTCATAGCGCATGAAGTCCGGGTTGAGCGAGTTGGCGCCGAGCAGCTGCTTGAGCTTGAGCGACTTGTCGCCCAGCCGATACGCGTTGTACGGAACGTAGATTTCCTTCTTGCCCGAGAGTTTCCAGTCGTAACGGTCCGGAGCGCCGTTGAAGGCTCCGCCCTGGTCGATGACGCGCAACCCGCCGACTGCGATCGCCTCGGCATCGTAGGCATCGCTCGGTTCCTTGCGGTGGCGCTTCTGGCTCACGTTCAGGATCCAGTTTTCGCGATTGGCGTTGACGACGCCGATGGGTTCGTGGACCACGTGGATCGTGCCTGCAAGGATCGGCGGAGCGACGATCTGCATGACGAAATACACTTCGCGTTTGCCCGGGCGCGGGTCCAGGTTGGTGTCCCAGATCACACGTTGCCGAATCGTGGCTGTCGTCACGTCCGCGCCGGGTACGACCACCGAGCGTGCGAATTCGAGGTCGAATGCGCCACCCTGGTAGCGCAGCAGGTGATTCCAGATCGCCTCCTCGCCACTCCTGGGGATCGGAAAGGGAACCGACGAGTCGCCGAAATTCTTCACCTCTCCCGGCTCGAGCACCGCCGTTCCGGCGTGGCGAGCCGCGAGGTCAGTGACCGACTTGGGGAAGGCGACGGTGCGACGGCTGGGATAGACGTTCATCCGCAGTTGCGGACGAGCCTTCAACAGCGCTGCCATGCCGGGGGTCAGCTTGCTTCCATGCTGCCCGAGGTTCGCCGCGCTGATGGTGAGCAGCGGCTTGTCGGCGGCGAACGGGTCGACGTTGCCCCCTGCCGGTTTCCACCCGGGGGGTGGGCTGGCCAATCCTCCGGACCAGGCCGGTATCGACCCGTCCTTGTTGGGGCCACGCTCGGCGCCCACCGGGGTCAGGTCCTTGGACAGGCGTCCGACTTCCTCCGCGGTCATCACTGCGCGGGCGTCCGAGGGCAGCAGCGCCGCGGCCGACAACAGCACCGCCAGCACCGCCGCCGGCACGGCCTTGATCGCGTGGCTGCCGCTGGTGTCGCGAACGCGATTGTCGCGGCCGGCCACCAGGTACGCAGCCAGCGCCGGCAGCAACAGGATCGCGCCGAGCATGTTCACCAGGAACATGAACGCGAGCAGGATGCCCATGTCGGCCTGGAACTTCAGTGCCGACAGCGACCAGGTTATTACCGAGATCGTCATCGTGACGGCGGTGAACACCGACGCGGTACCCCGCTCCTTCAAGGCATTGACGAAGACTTCGCGCAACGTCAGCAGGGGATTTTTCTTCATGGCGTGAGTCATGCTTTCGAAAAGATAGATGCCGTAGTCCACGCCGACGCCGACGCCGAGCGCCACGACTGGCAGCGTATTGACCTTTACGCCGATGCCCAGCAGCGTCATCACCGCGTTGCAGAGCAAGGTGACGAGCGCCAGCGGCAGGATAATGCAAAGCGTTACGCGCAGGGAGCGGAACATGATCAGGCACAGGAGTGACACCGACGCGAACAGCGCCAGGTTCACCCACTTGTCGGACGCGTGCACGACTTCATTGGTGGCCGCCATGACGCCGACGTTGCCGCTGGCGAGCTTGAACTGCACGCGATCGCCGTCGCCGCCCGCCGCCTTGAATTCCTTGATCCTGTCGACGATGTGGCTGATGGTGGTGGCCTGGTGGTCGGAGGTGAAGATGGAGATCGCCATCTCCTTGCAGCCCGAACTCATCAGCTCGTTGCCCAGCCGCGTGGCGAATCCGACGCCCTGCCCCAGCTGCGCCTTTTCCTCGGGTAGCGTGCGCCATTTGATGAAGGTCTCCGCGAAGTTCTGGGTGACCTGTTTGATGAACCCGGCCAGGCTGCGAATCGACGCCACGCCATCGGTCTGTTTCATCTGCAACTCGAACTCTTCCATCTTGTCCATCACCGGCCGCTCGATGCAGGGCGCCTCGGCGCCCTTCGCGCCGACCGCGATCACCTGCAACAGGTCGACGCCAATCGCGTAATCCTTGGTGATCGTTTCGACGTCCTTGTTGTAGCGCGCGGTCTCCCGCAGTTCGGGCACGCCGGCACCGAGGTCGCCGACCTTGAGATCCTTGGCGATCCACAGGCCGATGACGGTGGCAATCACGCCGATGGCAATGGCGATGTTGGCGGTCTTGCGCGTGGCCAGAACCCCCATGCGTTCCCACAGGGCGTGCCCCATGGTCTCGCGGCCGTGCAGCTTCGCGGCCGCCGTCGACGAGAACTGGCGATAGGACAGCAGGATCGGCAGCAACATCTTGTTGGTGATGATCATCACCGTGACTCCGAGCGTGGCGGTGATGGTCAGTTCCTGCACCATCTTGATCTGCACGAACGCAATGACGATGAATCCCAATGCGTTGGCCAGCAGCGCCACGGCGCCGGGAATGAACAGCTTCTCGAACGACAGCCGCGACGCGGTGATGCCATCGTGCCCGTGCAGCGTCTCAAGCTTCCAGGCGTTGGTCATCTGTACCGCGTGCGATACCGCGATCGAGAAGATCAGGAACGGCACCAGGATCGACATCGGATCGAGCGCCAGCCCCAGGATCGGCAGCAGTCCCAGCAGCCAGATCACCGGCACGATCGCGCAGATCAGCGCGTAGCTGGTCAGCATCAGCGAGCCGGAGTACCAGTACAGCAGCAGCGCGGTGATCACGAACGCCACCGCGAAGAACACCAGCACGCCCGCGGCACCGTCGGCGATGTCGCCGATCGACTTGGCGAAGCCGATGACGTGCACCGTGACGTTGCCCTTCTCGTACTTGACCCGGATCGCCTCGAGCTTGTGGCTGATCTCGCGCAGATCGAGGTCCTGGCCGGTCTCGGGGTCGAGTTCCTGCAACGACGCGACGACCATTGCGGCGCTGTGGTCGCTGGCCACGATGCGGCCGACCCAGTCCGACTTCAGCGTATTGGCGCGCACGCGCGCCAGGTGTTCGGGCGACCCGTTGAAGTCCGCCGACACCAGCACGTCGCCGCGGAACCCGTCCTCAACCACCTCCGAGTAGCGCACGTTCGGGGTCACCAGCGAGGTGACTGAACTGCGTTCCACGCCCTTGACGAAGAACACCTCCTCGGTGGCCGCGCGCAGCGTCTCGATGAACTCCTTGGAGTAGATGTCGCCCTGCTTGGTCTTCAGCGACATCAGGATCTTGTTGGCCCCGCCGAACGTATCCTCGTACTGCTTGAACGTCAGCATGTACTCGTGCTTGAGCGGGATCATCTTCGAGAAACCCGCCGACACCTGCAGTCTGGTGGCCGACCAGCCCAGCGCGATGGTGATGGCGACGAACAGCCACAGCAGCGACTTGCGGTAATGGAAGATCAGGTACGAGGCCCTGCCGACCCAACCCTCGGAGAAATCGCTGCGCCGCAGCCCGGGATCATCACCGTCGGCGTTCGGCATCGCGGCAGGCAGTTGATCGTTTTGTGGTTCGCTCGCCATGGTCCGCCCGTCACTTACCCGCTACGCCTTTGGCGTCGACCTTCGCGACACCGCCGTCACCCACCAGCAGCAGCTTGCCGTCGGCGAGCGCGACGACTTGTGAAAAACTCTGCCGTTGGCCGGTCTGCATCCGCGCGAACGTGCGCCCGTCGTCGCCGCTCGCCAGCGCCAATCCGGAAACACCCACCAGCAGGATCCGGCCGTCGGGGAGCACCCGCCCGTTCATCACCGACTGCTGGGTGCCGACGTCGATCCTGGCCCAGCTTCCTCCGCCGTCCTCCGACCTGAACACGTTGCCTCGCATGCCGTAGATCAGCCAGGCACCGCCCTTGGTGACGAGCCCGCCGAACAGCGAACCCTGGTAGGGCGATTTCAGCGCCTGCCAGCCAACACCGTCGTCGGAAATCGCCAGCGTCGCCGATTCACCGACCAGCAGGAATTTCTCGCCCACCCGGAAGACCTGCGAGATGTGCCGATCGAAGTCCTTGTCGACCACCTGATGCCGGACCCAAGTCTGGCCATTGTCGTTCGATTCCAGGTAGAGCCCGAACGCGCCGTAGGCGACCACGCGCGTTCCGCCGAGCGCGGCCGCGCCGAGCAGCGAGTCGACGCCGGCATCGGCGACCTTCACCTGCTGCCAGCTTGCGCCGCTGTCCGAGCTTCGCAGCAACGTGGCGCCGTGGCCAACTGCCATTCCGTTTTTTTCTCCGTTGAACGCGAGTCCGGTCAGCGTGCGCGTCGTGGGCGTACGCTGGGCCTTCCAGGTCGTACCGCCGTCGTCGGAACTGAGCACCACGCCGCGTTCGCCGGCGGCGAGCAGCCGCGGACCCACTTGGACCGCGTCGAGCAGAATGACCCGGTTCGGCTTGGTCGGCACGAAGCTTGGCGCGTACTCGGCTGGCGCCGCGGGCGAATCGGCGGCCAGAACGACGCCGGGACCGCCCGCAGCGCAAGCAACCGCCAGCGCTGCCGCGAGATTAGGTACTCGTGGCATGGGCCTCCCCCCAGGAGCCAAAGGCCCGGCGGCCGCGGCTTATCGCCGCACCCGCCAGGTAGTCGTCAAAAACTGATGAGCGTCCTTCGCGTCTACTGGGTGCCGGCGCGCCGCAACGCGTCGGGCTGGAAATCGGCCAGCTTGGCCTTGACGCCGAATTTCCAGGGCGGTTCCTGATTCGCCATTGACGCAACGAGGTAGCCGCCGTTGGAAAGGTCGTGCCAGATGTTGGCCGCGTACCACATCAGGTTGTGGTCGTAGAACTGGATCACCGGATGCAGGCCGACGCGCCACAGGTTGCCGCGCGTGTCGTAGGCGTCCTCGACCAGCACGCTCCAGCTGTCCTCGTCGATGTAGAACGTGCGCCGGCCGTAGGTGTGCTTCTGACCTTCCCTCAGCGTGGCGTCGACCACCCACACGCGGTGCAGCTCGTAGCGCATCAGGTCGGAGTTGAGGCTGCCCGGCTGAATGATCTCGTTGTACTTGAGTTTCTTATCGACCAGCTTGTAGGCGTTGTACGGAACGTACATTTCCCGCTTGCCGACCAGCTTGTAGTCGTAACGATCCGGCGCCCCGTTGTAGGCGTCGTACTGGTCGGTGAAGCGCATGCCTTCGGTGCCGTCGGTGATCGAGTCGTAGGCCAGGTCCGGTGCGCGACGCACGCGACGCTGACCCGCGTTGTAGATCCAGGCCGACCGCTGTTCCTTGACCTGGTCGAGCGGCTCGTGCACCAGCGTCACGTTGCCGACCATGGCCGCCGGCGCCAGCAGCCTGCTGTGGAAGTACAGCAACCGGTTGTCCTCCGGCTTGTCGATGTTCTGCGCAAAGATCCGGGACTCGACCGTCCTGATCTCGAACGTGGAACCGTTGGCGCGCACCGGGTAAGTGACGAACTGGCGTTCCAGCCCGCCGCCGAGGTAGCGCACGTTGTGGTTCCAGATCACCTCGATGCCCGACTTGGGAACCGGGAACGGGGTGGTCGAGCCGCCGACATTGGCCAACCCGAAGCCCTGGAGGTCCACTTTGGTCGCCTGCTCCTTCACCTTGTCGGTGATTGCCTTCGGCAGGGCTGCGCTTCGCCGAGTCGGATACACGTTCATCTTGTAGGTCGGGTACTTCTTCAGCAGCGCCATCGAGCCCGCGGGAAGCTTGTCCTTGTACTGCTCCGCGTTCTGGCCGGTGATCGTGAGGCTGGGCTTGTCCGCCGCGAACGGGTCGACATAACCCGTTTCCGGCTTGTAGCCCGCGGGCGCCGTCGTCACGCCGCCGGTCCAGGCTGGGATCGTGCCATCCTTGCTGCCGGCCTTCTCCGCGCCCACCGGCGTCAGGTCGCCGCCCAGTCGATCGGCCTCGGCCTGGGTCGCCTTGGCCCAGACCGCGCCGCCGGCCGCGAACGCGGCGAACGCACCGGCTGCCACCAAGTACCGCGTCAGTCTCATTGGGGTCTGAGTACGCATGAGTGAATCCTTCCGAATTAGAACGTGACCGACAGGCCAACCGAGAAGAAATCGCGATCGCGCAAGTTGTCCCATTTGGCGCCGTTGTCAAAATAGGTGTAGGCGAGATCCAGGTAGTAGCGCTTGGCGAACTCGAGCTTCAGGCCAGCGGCGATGACAGCTCGCCCTTCATTGAACTGTCCGTCGATCGCCACACCCTCGATGTCCTTGGCCACGAACACGCTCGGCGTGGCGGTGATGCCGGTGCCGAACACGTCGTTGTAGGTCAGCGCGCCGCGCAACCGGAGTCCCCAAGCGTAGTCGGTGACATAGCCGTCGTTATTGCAACCTTCGGGCTGCGGATTGCGCGCCCCGGTGACGACCGGAATCGTGCAGAGGCTCGCGCCGCCCGCGATGGTCGGATTGGTACCGAGTCCGAAGATGAAGCCGCGGCCGTAGCGATGACCGCCGGCACCGTAGTCGGGCACGTTGTTCCACTGGAAACCGGCCTCGGCGACGATGGTGAGGGTCGAGGCACCCAGCACGTTGCTGAACAACTGGATCGCGTTGGCCTGAAATTGCCACTTGTCGAAGCGGTCGTAGCCATGGAACACGGTTCCGATCGGCGCCGCCGGCGTACCCGCTACGCGTCCTGCCAGCGTGCGCGCTTCCAGTCCGACCGGACCGGCCCCCTGGAGGAACGCGGCTATGAGGTCGTTACCGTTGATCTGGGCCGGGATGTCCTTGGTGTAGCTCAACTCGAACCCCGTGGCCCACCCGGCGAAGTTGGTCGCCGCGCTGACGCCGAATACCTGAATATCCTCCGGGTACTCCCAGAATCCCGCAGACGCGTTCGCGGATCCGCCCGGCAGGAAGATAAGTCCCCCCGGCGTCCCCACGGGGAGCGGCTGTCCGGTTTGTACGCTGATGATCGGGGTTCGGGAATGCAGGTTCTGGTAGAAGAACGCGAACTCCGTATCGATCTTTTCGACCGGGAACCGAAACGCCACGCCGAACTGCCCGCCGTCCGAGGGCTTCGGGCCGTTGACCAGCTTGACATACTGTCCGGCTGCGATGGCCGCGCGGTTATTCAACGCACCGAACGTGGTCGCGATATTGCAGTTTCCGGCCTGATACGAGACCGCGCTCTCCGACGGCGAGAAGTAGGTGCCGCACGCGTCCACCGCGGTCCGCTCCCATTTGGCCTGGTAGAACGCCTCCATCGACATCCCGTTGGGCAAGCCGAGATTGAAGTAGGCCATCGGCACCGGCACCAGGAATTCCTTGATCTCGGTGCCCGCACCGCGGCGCAACGCCGGCACGTCGATCGGGCTGGTGACGTTCACGCCCTGGATGAACACGCTTTCGCCCCAGTTGATCACCTGGTTACCCAGGCGGACCTGCAGCGGGTTCGCGCCCACGTCGAACTGTGTGTACGCGTAGGCATCCAGCAGCCTGATGCCCGTGAAGCGGTTTTCGACGCGCAGGCCGTCGTCGCCCAACGGCGTGTTCGGCGTGTAACGGGGGTTCTGAGCCTGGTTTCCGTATGGCACGTTCTTCTCTTCGAGCAGATAGTCGTACCAACCCTTGACCCGGACGTAGGCTCCCGTATTGCCCTTTGACACCGACAAGTCGGTAATGAACCTGCCCACCATCGAAAACGCGTCACCCTGGTCGTAGTTCAGGTCGCCGGCGTCGGTGTTCGACCCGCCCAGACCGTCGGTGAATCCACGAACGAGGCCATCGGCGCGCGAATAGAGCTTGTTGTCCTGTTTATCCGTCCGAAAGCTCTGGGTGTAGGAAAGCGTGGTGTTCCAGCTGCCCTTCCAGCCATCGCCGAATTCGAATTCGATCGCCGATGCCGAACCTGCGCCGATCGCCGCGAGCGCCGTTATCACAGCGACTGCGGCCTTCTTGCGTGCCAGACGGCCTGCGTGCTTCACCATGGTCATGCCTCCCCCAATTTATGAATCGCTGCTCATTCGGATCAAGCCGGTGGATCGAGGCGACGCGACCCGAACCTTGCTGCGCCTTGAGCCGAACGTTCAATTGCAACAATGCCCGACTGGCGGCTTTCCGTCGACCCCAGCGCACGTTGTCAGCGAAGGTTGGTGTCCGTTTTTGCCGGCACGCAACGAAAGGACGCCTCGGCTTGCGCCGTCGCCACCAGATAGCCGCGGAATGCTGCGCTGCAACACGTCCGGTCCCGTGGCTGCCCAGGTCGCGCCGCCACGCTGCCACAGTCCCGCAAGTTCGATGGCTGTAGCGAACATCGAAGGCCGGTGGACCCGGGCGCCTGGCGTGGCTACGATTTCCTGCCGGTTCACTGACACGATGCGCAAGCTGATTTCGTCCGCCGCTGTCGTGCTGCTCGCGGCAGCGGCTTGCTTGTTGACCTGGCCAACGCCGATTGACCCCGTGGCCTGGTCCCCACCTCCCGACGCCGGATACGCGGGTCCGTTCGCCGCCACCGGCGGCCGGCCGCTTGGATTCGACTTCGACGCCGAAGGCGCGCTGATCATCGCCGATCCAATGTGGGGCGAGCACGGCGGCCTCCTCCGCGTCAGTGGACGCGGCGAGGCCGCGCGCATCGAGCTGCTGGCTGATCGCGTCGACGACCCGCAGCCCGGCGATCCGATTTGCGAATACCGGATCTGGAAAGTCGCGGTCGACGCGCGATCGGTCAGTGCCCGCCACGCCATCGTCGCGCCGTACCCGCAGGCGCAGGTGCTGCTGTTGAATCTGCCTGGCTTCCCGGACAACCTGATGCGCGGGCGCGACGGACGTATCTGGGTGGGCCTGGTCAAGCCGCGCGGGCGATTCATCGACGCTGCGACCGGCCGACCGTGGCTACGCAACTTCACGCTACGCTTGCCCGAGCGGTTATGGCCGGTCCCACCGTCCTACGGGCAGGTGTTCGCGTTCGACGAAAGCGGTCGTGTCGTCGCCAACTTGCAGGATCCCTCGGGTACCTATCCGGCAACTGCGGTCCCGAACGCCTCTTGCATCGGCCTGCTAGCGGGGATGAGCGACCAGGTGCCGCGCCAGCGCGTGAAACGCCGGCAGGCTCACCGGATCGAGGTTCACGTTGCTGGCCAGCGGAAAGGAAGCGAAGCGCGCGATCACCATTTCCGCCCTCGGATCGACGTAGATCGCCTGGCCGTGGATGCCGCGCGCCGCGAACGCGCCGTGCTCGTTGTGCGTCACCCACCACATGTTGCGATAGCTCCAGCCACGCAGCAACTGGTAGCCGCCCTTGGTGAATTTGTCGCGGTCGCCGCCGCGGCGAATGTCGTCGACGACGGCCCTGGGAACGATCTGGTTCCCGTTGAACCGGCCGTCATTGCGCATCGCTTCGCCGAAGCGCGCCAGATCGCGCAGCGCCGCGTTCAGCCCACCCCCTGCGAACTCGTTGCCTACGGTGTCGATCGCGAAGTAGCCGTCGTGCTCAGCGCCGATGCGGCGCCAGATGCGCTCGCTCAGGACCTCGCTGATCGGCTTGCCGGTGACGCGCCGGATCATCCAGCCCAGCACGTCGGTGTTGACCGTCTTGTAGGCGAAGCCGCGGTCGTGCTCGCCTTCCTTGGTCACGGTCTGAAGAAATTCGTAGAAACTCTGCGGTCCCTGATATCCGGGTGGCCGCGGCAACACGCCGCCAGCACGCACGTGGGTCCAGATCTCCGCCGTCGGGTCGGCGTAGTTCTCCGAGTACTTGAGGCCCGTAGTCATGTCCAGCACCTGGCGGATGGTCGCATCCCCGAACGCGCTGTCCTTCAGCTCGGGAACGTACTTTGCCACCGGCGCGGCCGGATCCAGCGCGCCTTCCGCGACCAACATCGCGCCGATCGTGCCGAAGAACGACTTGGTGACCGACATCACCATGTGTTGCTGGCCAGGGCTTAGCACGCCGAAATAGCGTTCGTAGACGATCCGGCCCCGGTGCAGTACCACGATGCCGTCGGTGTAAGTTGCCGCGAGCGACTGCACCCAGGTCATGCTCTGGTCACTGCCGAGCGGCTGAAAGTTCACCGCATCGATGTCGGCGCGCTCCGCACGTTGCAGCACAGCGACCCCACCGTTACCGCGCGATACGCGGGAGGTCGGCACCAGCTGGCGGAGGTGCGAGAACGTCCACCGCAGTTGCGGAAAGCGATACATGCTGCCGTCGGAAAAGCGGATGACTTTGTCCGGCGGCGGTGGCGAGCCCTGCATCCAGCCCAGCGTCAGTGGGTCGCTCGCGGCGGCGTCGGGGAACGCGGCCGGCTGCCCCGATCCGACATTGGCGGCGAGGCAGAGGATCAGGCCTGCAAGATGTCGGAGCTTCACGTTCCTCCCAGTTGGCATATCTGTAACGTCAGCCGATCAGGACTTCATCCTGAGCATGAAGTTCAGCAGCCTGGTCGCCTTGCCCGCATACGGCGGGAGGAACAGGTTCAGCGCCCGGATCGGGCCCTGGAAGAACACCGGCCGCATCTTGGAGAACGTGGTGAAACCGTCGTAGCCGTGATAGTGGCCCATGCCGCTGTTGCCGACGCCGCCGAACGGCAAGGCGTGCAGGCCGGCCTGGATCACGGCCTCGTTGATCCCCACCCCGCCCGACATCGTGTTGTCAAGGTAGAAGTCCTGCAGCGCCTTGTCGTGGGTGTAGGCGTACATCGCGAGCGGCCGCGGGCGCGCGTTGATGTAGCCGACCACCTCCTCCCGGGTCCGATAGGTCCGGATCGGCAGGAGCGGACCGAAGATCTCGCGCTGCATGATGTCCATCTCATCGGTGACGTCGAGGACCAGGTGCACCGGCAGCTTGCGGCGCGACGCGTCCACCGTCTGGCCTTCGAACAGGTTGACGATCCGGGCGCCCTTGGCTCGCGCGTCCAAAAGCGTTGCCTGCAGGCGATCGAACGAGCGCTGGTCGATCACCGACGTGTAGTCGTTGCCGTTGATGTCCGGATAGCGCTCGATGACGATCCGCCGCGCGAGGCCGACGAACTCGTCCACCTTGCCTTCGGGCAGGAACAGGTAGTCGACGTTCGTGCAGATCTGGCCCGCGTTGAAGCATTTCGCCCACAGGATCCGCTCGGCCGCGGTCTTGAGCGGGAAGTCCGGCGCGACCACCGCGGGGGACTTTCCGCCCAGTTCCAGCGTGACCGGTGTCAGGTTCTTCGCCGCGCTTGCCATCACCGCCCTGCCGGTGGCCGGCGAGCCGGTGAAGAAGATGTGATTGAAAGGCAGCGTGGTGAACGCCGGGCCGCGGCCGCCGCCGTCCTCGAAGAACTTGAGCTTGTCCTCGGGCAGGTACTTGGGCGAGATCGCCATCAAGAGTCGCGCGAGATGATTGGAATTCTCCGACATCTTGACCATGGCCCGGTTGCCCGCGGCGACGATGCCGGTCAGTGGCGAAAAGGCCATCGAGATCGGGAAATTCCAGGGCACGACAATGCCGACCACGCCCAGCGGTTGCGGGATCACGCGCGCCCTGGCGAGGGGGTACTGCGTCATGTCGAGGCGTCGCTTCTGCGGCTTCATCCATTTCTTCAGGTGCTTGATCGCGTCAAGCATGCCCTCCTGATTCAGAAACAGTTCGGCAAAGACCGTTTCGAAGCGCGAGCGGCCGCCGTAGTCCTTGTCAACCGCCTCGATCAGCGCTTCGCGGTTCTCGACCAGCAGGCGGTGCATCGCGCGAAGGTCAGCCACGCGCTCGTCATGTGACGGGTTCTGGTGCGCCAGGTACGCGGCACGCTGCGTTTCGAAGCAGGTTGTGAACTCGGCCGGCATCAGCAGGTCCGGAGCAGTGCTGGCGTTCATCGTCGGTCTCCTCGTCGTTGGATACGTCGACGCCATGGCGTCG
>JBKKAZ010000073.1:0-1355 GCA_046714435.1 Casimicrobiaceae bacterium | reverse complement strand
CGCGCACCGTGCGCCCGATCAGCATCCGCACCGGTGTGCTGCCGCGCACTCACGGCTCGGCGCTGTTCACGCGCGGCGAGACGCAGGCGCTGGTGGTCGGCACGCTGGGTACCGCCCGCGACGAGCAGATCATCGACGCGCTGATGGGCGAATACCGCGAGCGCTTCATGTTCCACTACAACATGCCGCCGTTCGCCACCGGCGAGACCGGCCGCGTCGGCTCACCGAAGCGCCGCGAGATCGGCCACGGCCGGCTCGCCAAGCGGGCGCTTCTGGCGGTGCTGCCCACTGCCGAGGAGTTCGCCTACTCGATGCGCGTCGTCTCGGAGATCACCGAGAGCAACGGCAGCTCGTCGATGGCCTCGGTGTGCGGCGCGAGCCTCGCGCTGATGGACGCGGGCGTGCCGATGAAAGCGCACGTGGCCGGCATCGCGATGGGCCTGATCAAGGACGGCAAGCGCTTCGCCGTGCTCACCGACATCCTCGGCGACGAGGATCATCTCGGGGACATGGACTTCAAGGTCGCGGGCAGCGACCGCGGCATCACCGCGCTGCAGATGGACATCAAGATCCAGGGCATCACCAAGGAGATCATGGCGGTGGCGCTGGCGCAGGCACGCGAGGGCCGCATGCACATCCTGAAGCTGATGCAGGAGGCGCTGCCGCACGCGCGCACCGAGGTTTCCCAGCACGCGCCGCGCATGATGACCTTCAAGATCAATCCGGAGAAAATCCGCGACGTGATCGGCAAGGGCGGCAGCGTGATCCGCGCGCTGACCGAGGAGACCGGAACCACCATCGACATCGCTGACGACGGCTCGATCACCATCTCGTCGGTGAACGCCGACGCGTGCAACGCCGCGCGCAAGCGCATCGAGCAGATCACGGCCGAGGTCGAGGTCGGCAGGATCTACGACGGCGTGGTGCTGCGCCTGCTCGATTTCGGCGCGATCGTCCAGGTGCTGCCGGGCAAGGATGGGTTGCTGCACATCTCGCAGATCGCGAAGGAACGGGTCAACCAGGTGTCCGACTTCCTCAAGGAAGCCCAGCACGTACGGGTCAAGGTCCTCGAGGCCGACGACAAGGGCCGACTGCGCCTGTCGATGAAGGCCGCCGCCGAGGACGACGCGCAGAAGTCGGCGGCGCCTGCCGCGGCGGAGACGCCGGCGCCCGCGCAGTAGCGCGGTTCGCGTTGCACCGGGAGGGCGCCTTCGGGCGCCCTTTTCGTTTCCGTCGCGCCGCTTGGCCGCGACCCGGGCGCTCAGCGCGGCTTGAGGCTGTCGAGGATCGCCTCGCCGCTCACCGTCACGGTGAGATCGGTGGTACCGCCTTCGACCGCGATCGGGGCGGCGGCG
>JBKKAZ010000072.1:0-2749 GCA_046714435.1 Casimicrobiaceae bacterium | reverse complement strand
GTCATCGGCAGGATCAGGCCGATTTTCACCGGAGGCTCGGCGGCCCAGGCAACGCGCGGCAGCGCGGAAAGCCCGGTGGCGCCGGCGATGCCCTGCAGGATGCGGCGGCGGGTCGGTTGGAGGCGGTGGTTCATCGGTTTCTCCTTCAGGCGATGACTGGGTAATGGTACACGCTGCCGCCGACCAGCCCGATGCAAGAGGCGTCCGGGAGTTCGGTGGGTGACGGGCATCTTCTGACCAAAGGACTATCATTCCCCCGCAATTCGCAAAGGAGGCTCCGATGAAGCTCGAGGGTTCGTGCCACTGCGGCGCGGTGAAGTTCACAGTCGAATCACAAACGCCCTATCCGTACCTGCGCTGCTACTGCTCGATCTGCCGCAAGACGGCCGGCGGCGGCGGCTACGCGATAAATATCATGGGTACGGCAAAGTCGCTCTCCGTTCGGGGCCGCAAGTTCGTCAGCGTGTTTCGCGCGCGCATTCGCGACAAGAACAGCGCGCGGGGTACGCTCTCCCCCGGCCGCCGGCATTTCTGCACGAAATGCGGAAGTGCGCTCTGGGCGTGGGATTCGCGCTGGGTCGAGTGGGTGTATCCATTCGCGTCGGCCATCGACACACCGCTGCCAAAACCGCCCGCAGAACAGGAGATCATGCTCGACTACGCTGCGCCATGGTGTGAGATCCCGAGCGGGAAAGCGCACACGCACTTCCGCGAATATCCGGACGAGGGCATCGCCGACTGGCACGCGAAGCGCGGCCTCACGGTGAAATAGCGGCTACAACGACTGCGCCGCGAGGAACCGCTCGAGCTTGTCGAGCGTCCGATAGCAGGGCAGCACCATGGCGACGCTGGCGTTCGGCTCCCGCTTTTCCCGGATCGCCGCGACGAACTCGCGATCCTGCAGTTCGATCCCGTTCATCGAGACGTCGACCTTCGAAACGTCGATCTTCGCGTCCTTGCCATCCACCAGGTCGTCGTAGCGGGCGATGTAGGTACCGGTGTCCCCGATGTAGCGGAAGAACGTCCCGAGTGGCCCATCGTTGTTGAACGAAAGCGCCAGCGTGCAGATCGCGCCGGTGCTGCATTTGAGCTGGATCGACATGTCCATGGCGATGCCGAGCGTCGGGTGGACCGGCCCCTGCACCGCGTGCGCGGCCACGACTTCGCCGCCGGTCTGGTAGGTGAACAGGTCGATGGTATGCGCCGAGTGGTGCCAGAGCAGGTGGTCGGTCCAGGAGCGCGGCTGGCCGAGCGCGTTGATGTTCTTGCGCCGGAAGAAGAAGGTCTGCACGTCCATGTGTTGGATGCGGAAATCGCCCGCGGTGATGCGTCGGCGCACCCACTGGTGGCTTGGATTGAAACGCCGGGTGTGACCGACCATCGCGACCTTGCCGCTGGCCCGCTGCGCGCGCAGGACGGCCTCGGCGTCGGCCAGATTGTCGGCGAGGGGGATTTCGACCTGCACATGCTTGCCGGCCGCCAGGCAAGCCAGCGTCTGGCCGGCGTGCATCTGCGTCGGCGTTGCGAGGATCACGGCGTCGACATCGGTGCGCGCAAGGCTCTCAGCGAGCTCGGTCGTGACATGCGCGATGCGAAAGCGCTTCGCGACCTCGGCCGTCGCTTCGCGCGTCCGGCCCACCAGCGACACCACCTCCACTCCGTCGATTAGCGCGAGAGCTTCGAGGTGCTTGATACCGAAGGCACCGGCACCGGCGAGGCAGATCTTCATGGTTCGGCTTCCCTGATAGCTTGCAAAAAAGGCGGTGTCATTCCGAGGGACGAGGAATCTCCAGAGCTAAGCGAAGGATCTGCTTCTGCCGTGCCGCCCAATGAAAAAACAGATCCCACGCTTCGCTCTGGATGACACCAATGGGCAGATCCCTCGACAAGCTCGGGATGACACGGGTTAGTGGGGCTGCATGCGAAGTTCTACAGTCTGTCAGGGCGCGGAGCGCGGATTCTCGAGGATGATGTGGCCCACCGCGGTGTTCGAGGCGGGCACGTGATAGAAGCGATAGACCTCGCGCGCGTTCAATTGGAGCGCCCCGCGCATGATCAGCCACATGACCAGCTCGATGCCCTCGGAGCCGGCCTCGCGCACGTACTCGACATGAGGGATCCGCGCGAGACTCTCCGGATCGGAGCTCAGCGTGTCGAGGAAGCGGGTATCGAACTCGCGGTTGATCAGTCCCGCGCGCGGCCCCTGCAGCTGGTGCGACATGCCGCCGGTGCCCCAGATCATCACCTTCAGGTCGCCGTCGAACGATTCGACCGCCTTCCTGATCGCGCGGCCGAGGTTCCAGCAGCGGTTGCCGGTCGGCGGCGGGTACTGGACGACGTTCACCGCGAGCGGAACGACCTTGCACGGCCACGCCTGCGGTTGGCCGAACATCAGCGACAGCGGCACGGTCAGCCCGTGGTCGACATCCATCCGGTTGACGATGGTCATGTCGAACTCGTCGAGGATGGTCGACTGCGCGATATGCCAGGCGAGTTCCGGATGGCCTTGCACGGCCGGCACGGCGCGCGGGCCCCAACCTTCGTCCGCCGGGGCGAACGACTCGGCGCAACCGATCGCGAAGGTCGGGATCAGCTCGAGCGAGAACGCGGACGCGTGGTCGTTGTAGACCAGAACGATGACGTCCGGCTGGTGCCCAGCGATCCACTGCTTGGAGAACTCGTAACCCTTGAACACGGGCTGCCAGTAGGGTTCGCGCGTCTTGTCGAGGTCGATGGCGGCGCCGACGGC
>JBKKAZ010000071.1:0-8203 GCA_046714435.1 Casimicrobiaceae bacterium | reverse complement strand
GGGGGGCGAAGCCGGGCGACTTGCCGGTCGAGCTGCCGACCAAATACGAGCTGATCGTCAACCAGCAGACCGCCAAATCGCTCGGCATCACGATTCCACAGGCGCTACTGCTGCGCGCCGACGAGGTGATCCGATAGTGCACGCGCTACCGCATCGAATGACGCGCGAGCAGCTCCTCCAGGCGTTCGAGTGCAGAGGCGTCGTCCTTGAGTTCGAGCAAGGCGGCGTCACGGGTAAGCCGCGCCTCGCCCCAGTGCTGGACGGCGATGCCACCGATGAAACAGAAGCGCCAGTTGCGACGCGTGCAGAATTGCTGGACTTCCTCGGCTGCAATGAGCAGCCGGTTAGGGCCGTCCACGACTGTGCCAGCGGGCAAAGAGGCGTTGCATTTCGATCAGGCCGGAGCTCTTGTCCCGGGCGGTATCGCCGGGCAACATGCTCCCCAGTTGCAACATGTCGAACGCGGCCTGGCGGGACTGCGACGGCGTCCGCGCCGCGAGCTCCGCGAATCGCTGCGCTTCGAGCCGGCGCCCGGTCTCTTGCCATGCGGCAACAATCTCCTTCTGCCGCGCTTCGGAGAGAATCGGACGGCCCATTTTCACAGTTTAGCGCAGGCAGTGCCATCTCGGTTGACGTGCCGATCGGCGTGCAAGCGCCCTCCGGACCCGACGCCGGGTGTCAGATCAACAAGGCTGCGGGTGCACCGTGTCTCAAGCTGTTCCGGTTACGGGGCGCCGACGAGGTGATCCGATGATCGACCGTCGCAGCTTCCTTCGCTGGTCGATGGTGCCGCTCGCCATCGGCGCGCGGCGTGCGCAGGGCCAGGGCGCGGGCAGGTTGCCGCGAGTGGTGTGGATCTCCTTTGTGTCATCCGCCGATACGCAACCGCGAATCGACGCATTCCTCGCCGGCATGCGGGAGGCCGGCCAGGCCGAGGGGCGTACGTTCCGGCTCGAGATGCTCTACGCGAACGGCGATCCAGAGCGCAGCGTCGCGTTGATCCGCGAGGCTGCGGCGTCGCAACCCGCGGTGCTGATCGTCGCCGGGCTGACCAACGCGAAGCGCGCGTACGAGGCGACCAAGACCGTACCGATCGTGATTGGCACCTCCAGCGATCTCGCGGACGCCGGCCTGATCAAGAGCCTCGGGCGACCAGGTGGCAATCTCACCGGTGTCGCCGACAATTCCGACGAAACCGCGGCCAAGCGCTTCGAGTTGCTGCGCGACTTGCTGCCCAGGGTGACGCGCGTTGGGCTCCTCAACAATCCCGACTTTCCCGCGACGCCCAAGATCGAGCGCACCGTGCAGGCCGCCGCACAGCGCGCCGGCGTCACGCTGCGGATCCTGCATGCTCGCGACCGTAACGCGCTGGACGCGCTACTGGAGGGGCTCCGTCCGAAGGAGATCGACGCGCTACTGGTCGGCGGCGATGGACTGTTCGTGGCGCATTCGCGCGCGTTGATCGAGCGTGCGACGGCGCTACACATCCCGGTCGTCCACTTCTGGCCGACGACGCCGGAGCAGGGTGCGTTGCTGGTCCACGCGCCGGACGTGCTCGACAACTTCCGGCGCTCGGCGAGCTACGTGGATCGCATCCTGAAGGGAGCGAAGCCCGGCGACCTCCCGATCTACCAGCCGACGCGCTACGAGCTGGTGGTCAATCTCAAGGCGGCACGCGCGTTCGGCGTAGCGGTTCCTCCGAGCTTCCTCCTGCGCGTCGACCGGGTGATCGAATGAAGGAGGAACCGATGAATCGTCGCGAGTTCCTGACGGCTGGAACGATGACGGTTCTGGGTGGCGTCGCGTATTTCGCATTGCCGTCCGTGGTCTTCGCCCAGCCGACGGCCAAGTTGCGGCGGATCGCGTTTCTGTCCGCGTTTCCTGGCAGCGACGTCGACGCGTTTGTGAAGGCGCTACGGCCGGAACTGGAACGGCTCGGTTGGACCGAGGGCCGCACCGTCACGCTGCTGGAGCCGCGGACTTCCGAGGGCCGCAACGATCGGCTGCCTGCACTGGCTGCCGAGGTCGTCGGCCTGGCGCCGGACGTGATCCTGGTCCAAAGCGCACCCGCCACTCGCGCGCTCATGAAGGCGACCGCCATGATCCCGATCGTCATGGTCGGCGTCGGCGATCCCGTCCTCTACGGCATCGTGCGGAGCTATGCCGAGCCGGGCGGCAACGTGACCGGCGCCAGCTACCTCGTCAACGAATCGTCCAACAAGACGCTCGAGATGCTGAAGGAGGTGGCCCCGCGGATCGCGAGTGTCGCCATTTTCGTCAATCCGACCAACGAAGGCGCCGAACCGGGCATGAAGGCCATGCGGGCCGCGGGCCAGGCGCTCGGCGTCCGGATCCAGCTGCTCGAAGTGAGGACCGCGGCCGATTTCGAGCCCGCGTTCGCCACGATTCGCCGGTCGGGCACGGAGTCGCTGCTGCTCCTGCCCGAGGCGCTGATTCGTTCGCAACGCGTCGCGATCGGCCGGTTCGCAGCCGATCATAGGCTGCCGCTCGCGCTCGTTGGCGCGCCGCGCTTGCTGGACTCCGGTGGACTGCTAACCTATGGCCCAAGTTTCGACCAGTATCCGGTGTTGGCCGCGCGCTACGTCGATCGGATCCTTCGCGGCGCGAATCCGGCGAAGCTTGCCATCGAGCAGCCCGCAAATTTCCAGCTCGGGTTGAGCATCTCGTCGGCGAAGTCGCTGGGACTTGTCATCCCGGAGTCCGTGCGCGCCCGCGCCGAGCTGTTCCCGTGATCGCTGGCGCGATCGGCCGCCCGGTAGCATCGCGAAGGCGCGAAGTCTGTTAGCCTCGCCCCCACGCCATGGACATGCCCGCCACCGGAGTTGAAGCCGCCGTCGCCGGACCGGCAGGCGATGCGGCCGCCGCGAAACCGCCGCCGGCCGCCCGGCGCGGCAGCGGCAGGCTGTTCCGCAAGTACTTCATCCTGATCCTCGCGCTGGTCACCAGTGCGGTCTTGATTCCGAGCGGGATCTCCCTGTGGTTTTCGCGCCAGGAGACGCAGACGGCGCTGCACGGCGTCCAACAGGAAAAAGCCATTGCGGCAGCCGGCCGCATCGAGCAGTACATCGTGCAGGTACAAAGCCAGTTGCGCGGCGCGGCGCTGCCGCAGCTCGGTGCCGAGGGGTTGGAGCAGCGCAGGCTGGAATTCCTGAAGCTCCTGAAACAGGTGCCCGACGTCACCGACATCGCCTACATCGGCGCTGACGGCTGCGAAAAGCTGCGAGTCTCGCGGCTGGCGATGGACGAGGTTGGCGACTGCCTGCGCGATCGCGCGCAGGATCCGGCGTTCATCGCGGCCCGGCCCAACCAACCACACTACGGCCGCGTCTATTTCCGCAAGGAGACCGAGCCGTACATGCAAATCGCGGTGCGTGCCGGCGGGGGCGACAAGGGCCCGGTCACCGGCGCCGACGTGAACCTCAAGTTCATGTGGGACGTGATCACCCGGATTCGCATCGGCGAGAAGGGCAAGGCCTACGTGGTCGACAGCACCGGCTACCTGATCGCCCATCCCGACATCGGACTGGTGCTGCAGAAGACCGACTGGTCGAAATTGCCGCACGTCGCGGCGGCGCTGGCGGCCGAAGGCGGCGACCAGCCGGTCGTGGTGACCCACGATGCGGGCGGTACCGAGGTGCTTGCCGCGTACGCCAAGATTGCACCGCTGGGATGGGTCGTGTTTGCCGAGCAGCCGGCCGCGGAGGTCAATGCGCGACTGAATGCGTCGATCGTGCGAACGGGCGTGCTGGTGCTCGCGGGATTGGTCATTTCGGCGCTGGCCGCCATGTTCCTCGCCCGCGGCATGGCGCGGCCGATCCGCACGCTGCAGGAGGGCGCGCAGCGGATCGGCGAAGGCAAGCTCGACCACACCATCGAGATCAAGACCGGCGACGAACTGGAGGCGCTGGCCGGGCAGTTCAACCGGATGACCGCGCAGCTCTCGGAGTCGTATGCCGGGCTGGAGCGCAAGGTCGAGGCACGCACGCGCGAGCTCGCGACAACCCTCGAGCAGCAGACCGCGATCACCGAAATCCTGCGCGTGATCTCGGGCTCGCCGACCGACGTGCAGCCCGTGCTCGATGTGGTCGCGGAGCGCGCGGCGCACCTGTGCGACACGCCCGTCGCCAGCGTGCTGCTGGTCGTCGACGGGGCGCTTCGCTCGAGGGCGCACTATTCCACGGGCAATCTGCCGGTCCCTGCGCGAGACCTGCTTGTCCCGCTCCGGCGCACGATGGTCACCGGGCGCGCCGTGCTGGACTGCCAAACGGTCCACCACGCCGACATCGTGCCACTGCTTGATACCGAGTTCCCGGACGCGCGCGTGAACGCGAAGACGCTGGGGTTCCGTGCCGTGCTGGCGGTGCCGCTGATGCGCGAACGCACCGCCTACGGCGCGCTGTTCGTTTGGCGCCACCAGCCGGGACTGTTCGCACCCAGCCAGGTTGCGCTCCTGGAGACCTTCGCGCGGCAGGCGGCGATCGCGATCGACAACGTGCGGCTGTTCAACGAAACGCGCGAGGCGCTCGACCAGCAGCGCGCCTCGGGCGAAGTCCTCTCCGTGATCAGCAACTCGATCGCGGACACCGCCCCGGTGTTCGATACCATCCTGCAGAGTTGCGAGCGCTTGTTCGAGGGCACGATGATCGGCATGATTCTGGTGCGCGATGGCATGCTCGACGCCGCGGCCCTCCGGGGCGCCAACTGGAGCAAGTGGAAGGAGCAATACCCGAGGCCGCTCGACCGCAATACGGTGTCCGGCATCGCGATTCTCGATCGCAAAGTCGTCGACTATCCGGACGTCGACGCCGCGGACGTTCCATCGGTGGCGCGCGAAGCGTCCACCATGCTCGGTTTCCACTCGATCGCCGCCGCGCCGCTCATCGTGGAAGGCCGCGGCATTGGCGCACTGTGGGTCGGGCGCCCCGTCAAGGGCGCGTTCGGCGAAAAGCCGCTCGCGATGCTGAAGACCTTCGCCGACCAGGCGGTGATCGCGATCGAGAACGCGCGGCTGTTCAACGAGACCAAGACGGCGCTCGAACAGCAGACCGCGACTGCCGAAGTGCTCAAGGTCATCAGCCGGTCGACGTTCGACCTGCAGACGGTGCTCGACACGCTGGTCGAATCCGCGGCGCGGCTGTGTCATTCGGATCACGCCTGGCTGTTCCGGCGCGATGGCGAGGTCTACCGGTATGCGGCGAGCTACGGCTTCGCAGGCGATGTGCACGAACGGCTGAAGACGTTCATGGCCACCCAGCGGGTCGCGCCGGGACGCGGGTCGCTGGTGGGACGGACCGCGCTCGAGGGCCGGCCGGTTCACATTCAGGACGTCCTCGCCGATTCCGAGTACTCCTGGCACGAGGCCCAGGAAATAGGCAGTTACAGGACTGCGTTCGGCGTACCGCTGTTGCGCGAGGGCGTCCCGATTGGCGTGCTGGCCATGACCCGCTCGGTCGTGCGGCCGTTCACCGAGCAGCAGATCGATCTGGCGACGACGTTCGCCGACCAGGCCGTCATTGCGATCGAGAACGTGCGCTTGTTCGACGACGTGCAGAACCGGACTCGCGAGCTGTCCGAGTCGCTGGATCAGCAGCGCGCGTCGGGTGAGGTCCTTGCGGCGATCAGCAGCTCGATCGCCGACACGAAGCCCGTTTTCGACGTGATCCTGGCGAGCTGCCAGCGCCTTTTCGCCGGGCACAACGTCGGCCTGATGCTGGTGCGGGACGACGGCATGCTCGAGGTGGGTGCCTACGTCGGGCCGGGTCGCGACGAGCTCGTCGGGCTCTTTCCGCGGCCCGTTGCCCGCGACAGTGGAACGGGGACCGCGATCATCGAGCGCCGCGTCGTGGACTTTCCCGACGTCGACGCCAAAGGTGTGCCCACCCTGGTCAGCACCGGAGCGAGTGCGCAGGGCATGAAGTCGATGGTGTTCGCGCCGATGCTCTCCGAAGGCAAGGCGTTGGGCGTGCTCTGGGTGGGGCGCGCGACCAAGGGGCCATTTGGCGACAAGGCGACAGCGCTCCTACGGACGTTCGCGGACCAGGCGGTGATCGCCATCCAGAACGCGCGGTTGGTCAACGAGACGCGCGAGGCGCTGGACCAGCAACGCGCGTCCGGCGAGGTTCTCTCGGCGATCAGCAGCTCGATCGCCGACACCAAGCCGGTGTTCGACGTGATCCTGGCGAGCTGCCAGCGACTGTTCGCGGGACACACCGTTGGCGTGACGCTGCTGCGCGACGACGGGATGCTGGATGTCGAAGCCAACGCCGGGGAGGGCTTCGACCAACTGAAGAAGTTGTTTCCGCAGCCGCTCGCCCGCGAAACCTCGTCGGGGCTGGCGATCCTCGATCGCGAGGTCAAGGCCTATGCCGACATAGAGAGTGGCGAGATGCCGGTCGCAAGCCGCGATGGTTGCCGCTCGATCGGCGTGAAGTCGATCGTGTTCGCCCCAATGCTCTTCGAGGGCCGGGCGCTGGGCGTTCTGTGGGTGGGGCGGGCCACCAAGGGCGCGTTCGGCGACAAGCAGATCGCGCTGCTGCGCACGTTCGCCGAGCAAGCGGTGATCGCGATCCAGAACTCGCGCCTGTTCAACGAGACCAAGGAGGCGCTGGAGCAGCAGACCGGAACCGCAGCGGTCCTCAAGGTGATCAGCCGCACGACCTTCGATCTCGATGGCGTGCTGGCCACGCTGATCGAGAACACGACCCGGCTCGCCAAATCGGACAGCGGCTTCGTGTACATACGCGATGGCGACGTTTTTCGCCTCGCGGCCAGCCATGGCGCCACGGCGGAGCACGTCGCGCACATGCAGGCGAACCCGATACCTCCCGGCCCCGGCACGCTGACGGGCCGGACCGTGCTCGAGCGCCAGGTGGTGCAGATCGAGGATGCCGCAAGCGATCCGAAGTACATGCGGACCGAGGACCAGAAGCGGATCGGCTTTCGGACCATGCTGGGCGTGCCGATGTTTCGCGAGGGCGAGCCCATCGGCGTAGTGGTGCTGTGGCGCAACCAGGTGCGGCCGTTCGGCGCCAGCGAGACGCGGCTCGCATCCTCGTTCGCCGACCAGGCGGTGATCGCGATCGAGAACGTGCGGCTGTTCCGCGAGATCCAGGCCAAGAGCCGCCAGCTCGAGGTCGCCAACCAGCACAAGAGCGAGTTCCTCGCCAACATGTCGCACGAGCTGCGCACGCCGCTCAACGCGATCATCGGTTTCTCCGAAGTGATGCTCAGCGGCATGGCCGGCGCGTTGCCTGGGAAGCAGAAGGAATTCATCGGCGACATCCGCGACTCGGGCAAGCACCTGCTCGCCCTCATCAACGACATCCTCGACCTCTCCAAGATCGAGGCCGGACGCATGGAGCTCGACGTCGCGCGCTTCGACCTGCGCAACGCGATGGACAACGCCATGACCCTCGTCCGCGGCAGGGCGGAGCGCCACGGCATCCTGCTCGAGGCGGACATCGCCCCCGAGGTGGACGCATACGACGGCGACGAGCGCAAGTTCAAGCAGATCGTGCTGAACCTGCTTACGAACGCCGTGAAATTCACGCCGGAGGGGGGCACCGTGACGCTCGCCGCCGACCGCGTCAACGGCTCATATGTGTTCTCGGTGAAGGACACGGGCATCGGCATCGCGCCCGAGGACCACGACAGGATCTTCGAGGAGTTCCGGCAGGTGGGCAGCGATTACGAGCGCAAGGCGGAGGGAACCGGCTTGGGCCTCACGCTCACGCGCCGCCTCGTGGAGTTGCACGGGGGGCTCATCAGGGTCGAAAGTGCTCCGGGCAAAGGCTCGGTCTTCACCTTCAACCTTCCGATCGCGGCTCCGTGAAAACCGCCATCCTTGTCGTCGAGGACAACGAGCGCAACCGCAAGCTGGTGCGCACCATCCTCGAGTTTCGCGGCTACGAAGTGATCGAGTGCGAGGACGGCGAACCGGTGGTGGAACTCGCGAGGAGACATCGGCCCGCACTGGTGCTCATGGACATCGCGCTGCAGCGCGTCGACGGCATCACCGCGTTGGTGAGGAGATTCAGCACGATCTGCTTGAACTTGCGCTCGTCGCCGTCGTAGGCGCCCACGTCGGGTGCGACCTCGGAGGCGAGCCTGATGCCCTGGCGCTCGGCGCGGCCGCGAACCAGCGTCATGGCGTTGGCCATCGCCGCGGGGACGTCGAAGCTGG
>JBKKAZ010000070.1:0-9784 GCA_046714435.1 Casimicrobiaceae bacterium | reverse complement strand
TCGCCGGGTTCGCGCCTTCGCTAACCGATCTGCACGTCATGCTGCAGAGGGAAGTGGTCGAACGCATGACCGCGGACCCGGGCACACCGGCGTATGGGCGACTGACGGTAATGCTCGCGACCTGCTTTGCGGTCACGCGCCTGTTCGTGGTTCCACCAGGCGCGTTTCGTCCTGCACCGAAAGTTGATTCCGCCGTCGCCCGATTGGTTCCGTTGCGCGAACACGCGCCGCGTATCGACGACACCCGAGGGTTCGCGCGTCTGGTGGCTGCGGCGTTTTCGCAGCGGCGCAAGACGCTTCGCAACGCCATCAACGCGCTTTGCGACGCGGCCACGATCGAGGCCGCCGGGATCGATCCGGGGGTGCGGGGGGAAACGCTGGCCGTGGGCGATTTCGTGCAGCTCGCGAACCTGGTCGCGCGCACCGCGGCGGGCGCCGGCGCGGCGTATCCGGATGACACCCGATAATCCTGTGTCATTCAGAGACACGAAGAATCTGCTGTTTGCAGTTCGGTGAGCTCGCGGAAAAGCAGATCCCACGCTTCGCTCTGGATGACACCCGTAGGGAGAACCCATGCTTCGCACTGGATGACACCGGCAGGGAGAACCCGCACTTCGCCCTGAATGGCACTGGCGGGGAAACCCTTCGCGAGTTCCGGATGAAGGTGGCAGGAGCCCGCAGTCTGCCAGTTTCATCAGCCTGCCAGGGCGGCGCAGCGCGCCTGCATCGTCAGGTAGACTTTCGCCGCGGCGGCAGCGGAGGACGCGCGAGATTGGGATGCTCATCGAAGCGCGGCTTGCTCGGGCCCGCGCGCTCGATCATTTCCATCGCCGTCGCCAGCGCGGTTTCGAGCTGCCGGTCGCGTCCGGCCATCGCATCCTGGGGCGCGTTGTCGACCTCGATCTGGGGGTCGGTGCCATGGTTCTCGACGCCCCAGCCGACATCGCTGAACCAGAACGAGAACTCGGGCTGGGTCGTCTGCGTGCCGTCGGCGAGTGCATGCCGTGGCCAGATGCCGATCACCCCGCCCCAGGTGCGTGTGCCGACGAGGGGGCCGATGCCCATGAGCTTGAAGCCGTGCGAAAAAATGTCCCCGTCCGACCCCGCATGCTCGTTCGCCAGCGCAACCACCGGACCGGCGACCGCCTCGTCGGGATAGGAACTCGGATGGCACCAGCGCGACAGGTTGTAGCCGATGCGCTTGCGCGCCACCTTTTCGAGCAGCAGCTGGGAAACATGTCCGCCCCGGTTGTAGCGAACGTCGACGATCAAACCGTCCCGGTCGCATTCCGAAGCGAAGTAGCGGTGAAACTCGGCGAATCCCGCCGACATCATGTCCGGGAGATGCAGGTAACCGACGCGTCCCGACGACTCTCGAGCGACCCACGCCCGATTGCTTTCCACCCACTCCCGGTAGCGCGCGGGCACCTCATCCGAGAGCGTGGTGATCAGCACTTCCCGCGTCGATGCCTGCTCGCCGGTGCCGCTTGCGAGTGTGAGTTCGACCTTGGTCCCCGCCTGATGCACCAGCAGCGAGTGCGGGGGGCGTTCGCGCGTAGTGCGCTGCCCGTTCACGGCGACGATGCGCTCACCCGGCTTCGCCTCCACCCCGACTGCGTTGAGCGGTGAATCCGCGCCGCCATCCCAGGCGTCGCCGGCAACGATCCGCGTGATCTCGTAGCTGCCGTCCTCGTCGACCAGCTTGAGGTCGGCGGCAAGGCAGCCGAGCGCGACCTGCGGCGGACGGCGATGGTCGCCGCCCGACTCGTAGGCGTGCGACGTTCCCAGTTCGCCCTGCATCTCCCAGATGAGATCCGAGAGTTCGGCCCGCGTCACCACGCGATCCAGCAGCGGCTCGTAGCGACGATAGACGCCCTCCCAGTCGACGCCGGACATGTTCGCGACCCAGAACTGGTCGCGCTGCAGGCGCCAGACCTCGCGCAGCATCTGCCGCCATTCCTGCCGCGGCTCTACCGACAGCCGGATGCGACCAAGATCGAGCCAGCCGCTGACCCGGGACGGCTGATCGGACGATTCGCGGGGGTCGCTAACGGGCTGGGGATTGCGGCTCGCCACAATCGCGCGCAGCCGCTTGCCCTGTCGTACCACCACGGTCGCGTGATCCGCGGCCAGCGCAAAGTTGTCGGCCTGATCCATCAGAGTTTCGGCGCGCAAGGTGGCGAAGTCGAAGATCTCCAGCCGACCCGGCGCTTCCTTGTGTCCGCCGCGGCCGTGCGCGCCGACAATCGGCAGCACGGTCCAGATCACTTTCTCCCCGGCGACGCCGGCGATCTGACCGAACATGCTCTCCGGAACTGGAAAAGCCGCGATCCGGGAAGCAATGCCGTCGAGTTCGACCGGCGGCATCGCGCCCGCGGCGTCGGTGGCGGCATGGGTGTCGCGCGACTTCGGAACTTCGGGTGCGAGTCCCTTCGGCGCGGGTTCGAACGGTGGGCGACCGCGCGCCTGGAGCGCGATCAGGTAGGGACGCGCGCCGCGGGGAAAGCTGAGCTCGAACTGCACGCTGTCGTACACGGGATCGAAGGTGCGCAGCGAAAGGAAATACAGGTAGCGACCTTCGGGGTCGAACGCCGGGCCGTAGTCGCGGAACTCGGGCTGGGTCACCAGCGTGCTGGTCCCGCCGGCGACATCGTGAAGCTTGATCGCCGTGTTCCTCGACGAGGTCCAGAACGAATAGGCGAGCCACGCCGCGTCGGGCGACCACGCCAGATCTTCGCTGCGACCCGCGTCGCTGCGGTCGACGACGGTAAGCACGCCGGTCGCAACGTCGCCGATCATCACTTCATTGCGGTGATTGGTGAGCGCGATTCGCCTCCCGCGCGGCGCCGCGCGCATGGTGATCACCCGACCGATGTCCCAGGGCAGCACGCGCGAGCGTCCCTGCTCGAAGACTTCGACGCGTTCCTCGCCGGATGCATCGCCGACCGCCACCAGGCTCGCGCCGTCGTCGAGCCATTGCCCGTGCCGATAGCGGCCGCCTGAATCGTCGCCATGCTGGCGAACCGCGCCTTCCCAGAGTGGAAAGCTGAACAGCTTGCCACGCGCCACCATCGCCACGCTGTGGCCGGCGGGATGCAGGTGAAAGCCGTCGAGGTGTTCCGAAGCCGGCACGAAGCGACGCGCCGCCTGCGTGCGATGTGAAGGCATGTGCACGTCGAGTCGCTCGGTCCTGTCGCTGGCCGGATAGAACAACCATAACTGCGCGCCGCACTGGTAGACCACGCGCTTGCCGTCGGAATGCGCGTTTCGCGCGTAGTAGTCATCGTGATCGGTGTGCCGGCGCTGATCCGACCCGTCCGGCAGGCAGGAATAGAGATTGCCCACACCCTCGCCGTCGGAAAGGTAGTAGATGCGCTTGCCGATCCACATCGGGCTGGTCAGGTTTCCGGCAAGCTCGCTCATCCGCCGATAGGCTCCGTTGCCCTTCGCGTCGATCCAGAAATGCCCAGCCGTTCCGCCCCGGTAACGTTTCCAGCGCGCGGGATCCGCCGTGTTCCGGCCGATGATGCGGGCCTTGCCCGGACCGAAGGCGAGGTGATTGACCTGTCCCAGCGGCAGCAGCTCCGGCATCCCGCCGCTGGGATCGAGCGTGAACGCGCGGTAGTTCCGGAAAAACGCTTGACCGTAGGTCGACACGAACAGGATGCGGCCTTCCGGCGTCCATCCGCGAACCATCACGTCGGGCCCGAGCCAGGTCATGCGCCGCGCCGGCCCGCCGTCGGCCGCCATCAGGTAGACCTCAGGATGCTGCTCGTCGCGGCCGACGAACGCGATCTGGCGCCCGTCGGGAGAAAAGCAGGGCGTCGACGGTTCCGAAAGCCCGGCGGTGAGCCGGCGTGCCGTGCCTCCGGTCGACGGCACGTGCCACAGATCGTCGTCGCTCACGAAGACGATGGCGTCGCCGTGCAATGCCGGTTGGCGGAAATACGCGAGGAGGTCGGTCATGGGATTCCGAGGGTGGCGCGTCACGCAATCAGGCGGGTGTCGTTGGTCGAGCGATCACGTGGTCTTCGCACGACCGGCGCCGGGCAGCATTCGCGCAAGATCAGCGCCGTGCACCAGCCGGATGCGCTTCGCCGCCGCGAACGTCGTCGCGTTGTCGGTGAACTCGCCGGCGGCGACGTACATCGATTCGTGCGCTTCGCGAGCCTGGGCCGCCTCGCTGAGGCTGCGCAATGGCTCGACACCGGTCCGCGCCACCTTCCAGCGCTTGCAACTCACGAGCGTGACGCGCGCTTCCCGGGTCAGCTCGAAGTCCGCTTGCGGCAGGGCAAGGCGTCGCACCGCGTAGCCTTCGTCACGGAACGCCTGCTCCAGCACCGTCGAGAACTCGTTCCACGACATCCCGCCCACCCGCTCCAGCGCCGCAGCGACGCGCGTAGCGCTCGGCGCCCGCAGCGCTTTCCAACCCGCGATCGCGGCGATCACCAGGAACGGCGTAGCGCCGAAGGCGCCGTAGGGTGCATAAGCCGACGGCAGCACCAGGTACGCGAGCGCCGCGACCGCCATGGCGATGCCGGCGCTCATCCACCACGGCGAGCGCAGCAGGATCGCGAACAGCGAATTCTTGGCCATCTCGAGCTTCATGAGCTATCAGCGCAGCAGCGTGGGCAACGCCTGCTCGAGCCAGCGGATCGGCAGGATCAGGATCAGCTGCAGGATCACGATCAGGATCAGCGGCGTGAGGTCCAGCGCGCCGCCGATCGGGGGAATCCACCTGCGCAGCGGACGCAGGAACGGAAAGGTCATCGCGTTCAGCAGCCCGGCCAGCGGGCCGTCGGGCGCGACCCAGGACAGCACCGCTTGCACGATCACCACGAACACCAGCAGCCACAGCACGGCCTTCACCAGTTCGAGCAGGGCCGCGGCCAGCAGGTAGATCACGCCCGCGCCGGAAAAGCCGAACCCGCTGCCGAAGATCGCATACAGCGCGAGCAACCAGGCGAGCTGGAACAGGAATGCGGCAAGCAGTGACGCCCAGTCCACGCCGCCGAAGCCGGGAACGATCTTCCGTAGCGGCTTCACGATCCAGTCGGTCAGCGCCATCACCGCCTGCCCGATCGGATTGCGGAACGGCGCGCGCATCTGCTGCATCAGGAAACGCACGATCAGCGCGTACACGATGAGCCCGAACGCGACATCGACGATGAGCTTTGCCGCCTGGTCGATCATTGCGCCTTCCCCGCGCGATCGTCAGTCGGCGTGCCGCCGAGTTCGGTCGCGCGTGCGGTCGCCGCTTTGGCGGCGCTGACGATCGCGTCGCCGACCCGCGCCGCCTCCAGCGTCGCGATGCCTCGTTCGGTGGTGCCGCCCTTCGACGTGACCTGGGCGCGAAGCGTTGCCGGATCGGCATCGGACGCGCGAGCGAGCCTCACCGCGCCGTCGAAGGTCGCGTAGGCGAGGCGCCTCGCGTCCTGCGGCGGGAAGCCGAGGTCCCGCGCCGCCTGCTCGAGCGCCTCGAGAAAATAGAACACGTACGCAGGGCCGCTGGCGGATATGCCGGTGACTGCGTCCAGCATTGCCTCCTCGTCGCACCAGACCACTTCGCCCACGGCCATGGCGACCGCGTTCGCGAGTTCGCGGCCCCGCGCATCCACTGCCGGCGAGGCATGCATGCCGGTGATCCCCGCGCCGACCAGCGCCGGCGTGTTCGGCATCGCGCGCACGATGCAGTTGTAGCCTCCCAACCAGCGCGAGATGTCGGCGATGCGCGTCCCGGCGGCGATCGAGAGCACCGCGCGCACGCCGCGCATCTGCGGCGCCAGTGCGCCGCAGGCTTCGCGCATCTGCTGGGGCTTCACCGCGAGCACCACCAGCTCCACGTCGGAAAGTGCGGCTTCACCGGCGCGGGCGATCACCTCGACGCCGGGAAAGCGCGCCGCAAGGCGTTCCCGTTGCGCGTCGGAAGGCTCGATGACCCGAAACCCGGACACCGAGCGGCCGGCGGAGCGCATGCCGCCGATCAGCGCCGTGGCCATGTTGCCGCCGCCGATGAAGAGTGTCTTCATGCGCTCCGGACCCCGTCGCGCGTGAACGGGTGAACGAGTGAACGAGTGAAATGAAATGGACGCGTGGTCGTAGTTTTCACTTGTTCACTTGCTCACTTGCTCACCTGTTCTTTGCCCGAAGATCGCAGTTCCCACCCGCACCTCGGTCGATCCTTCGCCGATCGCGGCCTCGAGATCCGCAGTCATGCCCATCGACAGCGCTTCGGCATCGATCCCCGCGCGATGCGCGTCGTCGCGACACCGGCGCAGCGTAGCGAACTGCGCGCGCGCCTTCGCGGCGTCCTCGGTCGGCTCGGCAATGCCCATGAAACCGCGCAAGGCAAGCCGCGGCAACACTGCGATGGCGCGGGCTAGCGCCACCGCCTCGCCCGGCGCGACGCCGCTCTTGGTGGCTTCGCCGCTGATGTTGACTTGCACCAGCACGTCAAGCGCACCGCGCTCAGGCGCTCGCGAAGCGGACAACCGCTCCGCGATCCTGAGCCGATCGATGCTTTCGACGCGATCGAAAACCTCGGCCGCGAGTGCAGCCTTGTTGCTCTGCAGCGGGCCGATCAGCACCCAGCGAAGGTCGGGAAGGTCGGCCAGGTCGGCCCGCTTGGCGGCCGCCTCCTGGACGTAGTTCTCCCCGAACGCCTGCTGACCCAGCGCGTGCACCGCCCGCACCGCAGATGACGGAAATGTCTTGGAAACGGCGAGGAGCGTCACTCCGCCGGGATCCCGACCGGCCCGCCGGGCGGCAGCCGCGATTTGCGCTCTCACGTCTTGCAACGCCTTCTCGTAGCGGGCCATAATCCCATGACACCGGCATCATCCCGCCACGGCATGCTTTTTGCGTGCTACAAACCGATCGGGCGCCCAGCGTCTAAGGATTATAGATGGACATCACCGAGCTCCTCGCCTTCGCGGTGAAGAACAAGGCTTCGGACCTGCACCTGTCATCGGGACTGCCGCCGATGATCCGGGTCCACGGCGACATCCGGCGCATCAACCTGCCGCCGATGGAGCACGAGGACGTGCACGCCATGGTGTACGACATCATGAGCGACGCCCAGCGCAAGGTGTACGAGGAGCACCTCGAGTGCGACTTCAGCTTTGCCGTGCCGAACCTCGCGCGCTTTCGCGTCAACGCGTTCGTGCAGCAGCGCGGCGCTGCCGCGGCGTTCCGGACCATTCCGGCCAAGGTGCTATCGCTCGAGGAGCTGAACGCGCCGAAGGTGTTCGCCGAGATGACCAACCGCCCGCGCGGACTCATCCTGTGCACGGGTCCGACCGGCTCCGGCAAGTCGACGACGCTGGCGGCAATGACCAACCACGTCAACGAGAACGAGTACGGCCACATCCTGACGATCGAGGACCCGATCGAGTTCCTGCACGAGTCGAAGAAGTGCCTCGTCAACCAGCGCGAGGTCGGCCCGCACACGCTGTCGTTCGCCAACGCGCTGCGGAGCGCGCTGCGGGAGGACCCGGACTACATCCTGGTCGGCGAGATGCGCGACCTCGAGACCATCCGCCTCGCGCTGACTGCGGCCGAGACCGGCCACCTGGTGTTCGGTACGCTGCACACCAGTTCGGCGGCGAAGACCATCGACCGTATCATCGACGTGTTCCCGGCCGCCGAAAAGGAGATGGTCCGCGCGATGCTGTCGGAGTCGCTGGTGTCGGTGATCTCGCAGACGCTGATGAAGACCAAGGACGGCCAGGGCCGGCTGGCGGCGCACGAAATCATGATCGGCACGCCGGCGATCCGCAACCTGATCCGAGAGGGCAAGGTCGCGCAGATGTACTCGACGATCCAGACCTCGCAGGCGATCGGCATGCAGACGCTGGACCAGTGTCTGGTCGAGCTGGTGCGGCGTAACCTGGTCAACATTGCCGAGGCGCGCAACCGCGCGGTGAACAAGGAGCTGTTCGCGGGCTAGCCAAACCGGGCTCCCGACCAGGCCTTGCCAGAGCGCAAAGGAAACACCATGGAACGCGAACGCGCCACCAAGTTCATCCACGAGCTCCTGGACCTGCTGGTCAAGCAGAAGGGCTCGGACCTGTTCATCACCTCGTCGTTCCCGCCGGCGGTCAAGGTGGACGGCAAGATCAGCCCGGTGTCGAAGTCGACGCTGACGCCGCAGCACACCATCGAGCTGGTGCGCAGCGTGATGAACGACAAGCAGGCCTCCGAGTTCGAGTCCTCGAAGGAATGTAACTTCGCGATCAGCCCGCCCGGCATCGGCCGCTTCCGGGTGAACGCGTTCGTGCAGCAGGGCCGGGTCGGCATGGTGCTGCGCACGATCAACACCGACATCCCGAAGTTCGACGAGCTGGGACTGCCACCGGTGCTCCGGGACGTCATCATGTCCAAGCGCGGGATCATGTTGTTCGTCGGCGCGACCGGTTCCGGCAAGTCGACGTCGATGGCGTCGCTCCTAGGCTACCGCAACGAGAACAGCCACGGCCACATCATCACGATCGAGGACCCGATCGAATTCGTCCACGAACATCGCAACTGCATCGTCACGCAGCGCGAGGTCGGTGTGGACTGCGACGGCTGGGACATCGCTCTGCGCAACTCGATGCGCCAGGCCCCGGACGTGATCCTGATCGGCGAGGTGCGGGAACGCCAGACGATGGACTACGCGATTAGTTTCGCGGAGACCGGCCACCTGCTGCTCGCGACGCTACACGCCAACAGCTCGAACCAAGCGCTCGACCGGATCATCAACTTCTTTCCCGAGGAGCGCAGGGCCCAGCTGCTGATGGACCTTTCGCTCAACGTTCGCGCCTTCGTCGCGCAGCGGCTGGTCCCGCGACGCGACGGTCGCGGCCGCGTGCCCGCGGTCGAGGTGATGCTGAACTCGCCGTTGATCTCCGACCTCATCTTCAAGGGCGACGTCTCCGGCATCAAGGACCTGATGAAGAAGTCGCGCGAGCTTGGCATGCAGACATTCGACCAGTCGCTGTTCGACCTCTACGAAGCCGGCCTCATCAGCTACGAGGATGCGCTGCGCAACGCCGACTCGCTGAACGACCTCCGCCTCGAGATCAAGCTGCACGGCAAGGAGGCGAAGAACCGCAACATCTTCGCCGGCACCGGCAATCTCGATCTCGTTCCCGACGCGCAGCAGACGACCGCGGGCTCGCGGTTCTAATTGGGGACAGGCACTCATTTCGGCGAATTGAGTGCCTGTCCCTAATTGATGGGAAACGGCGCTGTGCTAGGCTAGCTGCCCCGTTCGGACGTTCGCGACCCGCGATGGCCGGTCTCAGCAACAAGACCCCACAGCCCACCGAGATCAAGCTCCACCAGACGTCGCGTGTGCTGGAGGTCGCGTTCGCCGACGGGCGCTCGTTCAAGCTGCCCTACGAGTTCCTGCGCGTCCATTCGCCGTCGGCGGAAGTGCGCGGCCACGGCCCCGGCCAGGAAGTCCTGCAGACCGGCAAGCGCGACGTCGCCATCAATGATGTCGAGGCGGTCGGCCACTACGCGATCCGGCCGACGTTCTCGGACGGCCACAGTACCGGCATCTATTCGTGGGACTACCTTTACGGGCTCGGCGACGAGCAGGACGAGCTGTGGCAGCGGTACCTCGACCGGCTCGCCGCGGCGGGGGCGAGCCGCTAGGCAGGAGCGCGTGAACGACAAGACTCACTTTGGATTCGAGCAGGTCGACATCGACGAGAAGGCACGGCGCGTGCGCAGCGTGTTCGATTCGGTCGCGAGTCGCTACGACCTGATGAACGACCTGATGTCGGCCGGCTTGCAT
>JBKKAZ010000069.1:0-14344 GCA_046714435.1 Casimicrobiaceae bacterium | reverse complement strand
GCTGTGGGCGTTCGCCGAGCGCTGGTACTTTCCGCACAAGCTGCCCAACGAGTTCGGCTTCGCGTTCTGGGCACGGGTGTTCAGTCCGCGCGGCGGCGCGGTCGCCGCGCTGGGCACCAGCGTGTGGATCGCAATCCTCACCGTCGTCGTGAGCCTCGCGGTGGCCGTGCCCGCGGGCTACGCGCTCGCGCGTCTGAAGATGCGCTGGCGCGGATTGATCCTGCTCGCCTTCCTGCTGCCGCAGGCCATTCCCAACATCCCGGTCTACGTCAACATCGCCCAGGTGTTCTACCAGATCGGGCTCGCCGGCACGATCACCGGCGTCGTGCTGGTGCACGCATCGCACGGACTGGTACTGGCGGTGTGGATCGCATCTGCGGCGTTCGCGTCGGTCGACCCCGCGCTCGAGGAGGCAGCGCAGAATCTGGGCGCCTCGCCGCTCGCACGCTTCCGGACCGTGACGCTGCCGCTCGCAGCACCTGGGCTGATGGCGAGCGCGATCTTCGTGTTCCTGGAATCGCTGGACGAGTTCACCGGCACCTTCTTCGTCGGCGTACCCGACGTGATGACGCTGCCGCTGCTGATGTTCAACGCCAGCATGGGCGGCAATTACCAAATCGCGTCGATCACTGCACTCCTGCTGCTGATTCCCTCGGTGGGATTCATGCTGGTCGTCGAGCGCTTCCTCAAGGCCGATGTGCTGGCGATGGTGGGGCGCTGACGCGGACTGCATCGAGGCGCTTCGACATTGGTTGCGACCGAGTGACACCGAAGCCTTGCTCCGGCTCGCCCGCGAGACGATAGCCAGCGCTCTGGTAGAAGCGCAATGCCGTCATCGAACTGCCCAGCGACAGCTCCTTCAACCCCAGTCGCAGGGCTTCGATTTCCAGCGCCGCGAGCAATGCCTTGCTGACGCCGCGAAAGCGGGCGCGCGGTGCCACATAGAGTTGTGCAAGCTTGCCGTTCCGGTTCAGAAGGCCAAAGCCGCATACGCCTTCCGGATCTTCGGCGACCAGGGCGAGGTGGTGATCGGAGCCGATCCAGGTACGGAAATTGGCTTCGGTCTTGTTCGCAAGCCATGCGGTGAGCGTTGCTGCATCTTCGCGGTGATCGTCCGCACACAATCGGGAAATCGAGTCGCGAACGGTCTGGCACGCCGCGGCGCTATCGGCGTAGATGGCGGGTCGAATGCGAAAGCCCATGGCCGCGTGGCACGAACGATTTGCTGTTATCCGCCGAAGGTGGGTGGTGACGGAAACGACGAGTCGGACGCTTGAAAATCGAAGGGGAGGGCAGGGTCCCGGGGAGGTGTATCCGTCGGCACCCCCGCGACAATGGCGTCGTCGATCGCAACGCTCGATTGCACCACCAGTTCGCCGTCGACCTTGAACAGCCCTGTCGTCTCGCGTGGAAGCCGCAGCGCGCCGCTGACGATGAAGACTGCGGCGGCTACGGCTTGGGATCGGGCCTGCATGGATTGCCTCGTGCAAGTTCGACGCGGGTGACGGACCGGAGGGAGGTCCATTCGCGAAGCTGGCGTGATCGTACGTGACGATTCGCGCGGATTGCACAGGATATGCGACCCGGAGACAATCAGCGCAGCGCCGTGTGCCGCGACGATGCAGCCAATTCAGGTGTTCATCGATCCCGAAGACCTGGCCTACCAATGCTCCCGCCAAGTTGCCAGTCGCCGGGGCGTGCGATACGACCCATAATCAAGGTCATCGACCATGGAGTCGTTCATGCTGACCCTGCGAAGATCCCAGTACCGCGGCTACGCGAATCATGGCTGGCTCGAGAGCTACCACTCGTTCTCGTTCGCCGGATATCACGACCCGGCCCACATGGGCTGGGGCAACCTGCGCGTGATCAACGAAGATCGCGTGGCGCCTGGCAAGGGCTTTGGCAAGCACGGTCACCGCGACATGGAAATCATCAGCTACGTGCTCTCGGGCGAGCTGGCCCATCAGGACAGCATGGGCAACGTCAAGACCATTCCGCCGGGCGACGTGCAGCGCATGAGCGCCGGCACCGGCGTGATGCACAGCGAGTTCAACCACGCCAAAGACCAGACCACGCACTTCCTCCAGATCTGGATCGAGCCGAATGCGACCGGCATTGCGCCGAGCTATGACCAGAAGACGATTCCGCTGGAACAGAAGCGGGGCACCTTGCGCCTGGTGGCCTCGCCCGACGGAGCGCAGGGCTCGGTCACCCTCCATGCGGACGCGGCGCTCTATGCCGGGCTGTTCGATGGAAGCGAGTCCGCGGAACTTGCCCTGAACCCCACCCGCAAAGGCTATGTGCATCTGGTGCGTGGCGCGCTCGAAGTCAATGGCCAACGGATCAGTTCCGGGGATGCCGTATTCCTGGAGAACGAAAACCGGATTGTGTTGGCCAACGGAATCGACGCCGAGGTGCTGGTGTTCGATCTGGCGGCCTGATCGCTTCTTCTTCGACGTAAATCTGCGAGATTTCTGAGCGGCAAGGGACCGTACACGCGCGGTCCAGACCTTTGCCGAGCTCATCAAGCGCCTTCCAGGGGTGCTCCGGGGATCACCGAATCATGCGTATAATTGTTATTATGTCAAATTATCTACGTGGATGAAATTCGATCACACCCCTATTCCGGGAAGCGTTCGAAGCACGGCAGCCCATGGGCGCTGTCCATCCATCCAATCCGCTCGGCGTCGTGCGTTGTGAAGCTCTAGAGGCTGTCGACTCTGCCGATCAACTGGCTACTCCGGCCGCGGTCAGGCCCTTGCGGCGCCCGGCGTAGCCGGCTGGCGATCGCGCCATTCGAAAATCGCCATGCCAGCGAGCATCGCCGCGACGAACACGGCGGCTTTAATCTGTCCTGCGCCGAGTGCGACCAGCGCAGGACCCGGACAAAACCCGACGATTCCCCAGCCGACCCCGAATACAAGACTGCCCACGATGAGGCGGCGGTCAAGTTCGCGCGAGGTCGGAAGATGCATCGGCTTGCCGAGCAACGATGTCGTTCGCCGTTTGGCGAGTGCGAAGGCGCCCGCCGTGACCGCAATGGCACCGGCCATGACGAACGCGAGCGACGGATCCCAGCGCCCGGCGAGATCGAGGAAACCCAGCACTTTGGCCGGATTCGCCATGCCTGAAACGAGCAAGCCGAGCCCGAACACGAGGTCGACCACAAATGAGAGAACGGTGTACATGCGTGCACCCCGCTTCAGGCACTGAGATGACGGAGCGTGTAGACGGTTGCGAAGCCGGTGCCCATGAAGGCAAGCGTCGCTACCAGCGATCGCGGCGAGAGTCGCGAAATGCCGCAGACCCCATGACCGCTGGTACATCCGGACCCGTAACGCGTGCCGACGCCGAACGCGGCCCGCCAGCCGAAGTCGCGTGCGCCACCCTTCTGCATCATTCCGCCGACGATGCCGCTGATGCCTGCGATGCGGCCATTGAGCAGCAGGAACATCGCCGCGGAGAGGCCGATGATCGCCCCGCCGACTGCCGAGGCCCAGGGCGTGAAGGATTGCCAGTCCAGCATCATCGCCAACCTCCAGGATTGATCAGGGAGCGCGACTCTATCAGTAACACAGCCCCGGCATCGCGCATCGACAAGGCCTTCCCGCCGACCGCATTGTGCGTACACCAGGCGCTGAGCGGCCGATCAGGTCCTACAATGCCGCTCCGAACTCGTGCGCAGCAAGGAATCCGCATGGCACCTCCCCTGCCCCGACCGAACATCGACGCGTACTTCGACCCGGTCACCGGCACCTACAGCTATCTGGTGCACGATCCCGCCACCCGGCGCGCGGCGGTGATCGACCCGGTGCTCGACTACGACGCGAAGTCAGGACGCACCAGCCACGCATCGGCAGACCGGGTCATCGATGCAGCACGTGCCAAGCAGCTGTCGATCGACTGGATCCTCGAGACCCACGCTCACGCCGATCATTTGAGCGCCGCGCCGTATCTGAAGGACAAACTCGGTGGCCGGATCGCCATTGGCGCGAAGGTGCTGACCGTGCAGGACACCTTCAAGCGCCTGTTCAACCTCAATGATGAGTTCCGCGCCGACGGCTCGCAGTTCGACCACTTGTTCGCGCGGGACGAGACCTTCGCGATCGGCGAGTTCGAGGCGAAGGCGCTGTTCGTGCCGGGGCACACGCCGGCAGACATGGCGTACCTGGTCGGCGATGCCGTGTTCGCGGGCGATACGCTGTTTCTTCCCGATCTTGGGACCGCGCGCGCGGACTTTCCGGGCGGCGATGCCCGCGCGCTGTATCGCTCGGCAAGGGCTCTGCTCTCGCTGCCCGCGGCGACGGCGATGTTCGTATGCCACGACTACCCGCTCACGGGTCGCACGGCGCAGTGCGAGACGACGGTGGCCGCGCAGCGGGAACGCAACATCCACGTGCGCGACGGCATCAGCGAAGAGGACTTCGTGCGCATGCGCGAGGCCCGCGACAAGACGCTGGGCATGCCCACGCTGATCCTGCCGGCGATCCAGGTCAACATCCGCGGCGGTCGCATGCCGCCCGCCGATTCCAACGGCATCGTCTACCTGCGCATCCCGGTGAACGCGGTTTAGCGGGGTGCGGAAGTCAGGTTTGGCATTCGGAACGGCCGGTGGTAACCTGTCGAACGAATGTTCGATGCCGCCCCTTCCGCCGACGTCGCACCCGCACCCGCCGCGTCCTCCGATGGTCGGTGGCCGGGGCTGAACCCGGACCAGCGGCGCGCCGTGCTGCACGGCCCCGGCCCTTCGCCTGCCCCGCCTCTCATGGTCATCGCCGGTGCGGGTTCCGGCAAGACCAACACGCTCGCCCATCGGGTCGCGCGGCTGGTCCACGACGGGGCCGATCCGCATCGGATCCTGCTGCTGACCTTCTCGCGCCGTGCGGCCCAGGAACTCGAGCGACGGGCGGGCCAGGTACTGCACGAAGCGCGCAGGCTGCGCGGCGCGGACGCCCCTGCCCTGCCCTGGGCCGGGACCTTTCACGGCGTCGGCGCGCGCCTGTTGCGCGAGTACGCCGAGCGCATCGGTCTCCCCGCCCATTTCACCATCCACGACCGCGGCGACTCCGAAGACCTGATGGCGCTGGTGCGCCACGGGCGCGCCATCGATACCTCACGCAGCCGCTTCCCAGGGAGCGCGACCTGCCTCGCGATCTACAGCCGCGTGGTGAACAGCGAAACGCCGCTCGTCGAAGTCCTGGGCACGATATACCCGTGGTGCGCAACCCGGGAAGCCGAGCTGCGCGCTTTGTTCGACGACTACGTGGCCGCGAAGCAGTCCCAGCACGTGCTCGACTACGACGACCTGCTGCTGTACTGGGCCGGGATGCTGGCGGAACCCGCGCTCGCGAGCGAGATTGGCGCTCGGTTCGATCACCTGCTGGTCGACGAGTACCAGGACACCAACCGGCTGCAGGCTTCGATCCTGCGCGGACTGAAGCCGGATGGCCGCGGCGTCACCGTGGTCGGCGACGATGCGCAGGCGATCTACAGCTTCCGCGCGGCGACGGTGCGCAACATCCTGGATTTCCCGGCGCAGTACGATCCTCCGGCGCAAGTCGTTACGCTCGAACGCAACTACCGCTCGACGCAGCCGATCCTCGATGCCTCCAACGCGGTGATCGCGCTCGCCGCCGAGCGCTTCACCAAGAACCTGTTCACCGAGCGCAGCGTCGGCGAGCGTCCGAGGCTGGTCAGCGTCCGCGACGAGGCCGATCAGGCGCGCTGCGTCGCCGAGCGCGTGCTGGCACATCGCGAGGACGGCCTGGCCCTGATGAGCCAGGCGGTGCTGTTTCGGACCTCGAGTCACAGTGCGCTGGTCGAGCTCGAGCTCGCGCGACGCAACATCCCCTACGTCAAGTTCGGCGGGCTCAAGTTTCTCGAGGCGGCGCATGTCAAGGACGTGCTCTCGCTCCTGCGCTGGGCGGAGAATCCGCGCAGCCGGCTCGCCGGCTTTCGTGCGGCGAAGCTGCTGCCGGGGGTCGGTCCAGCGATCGCCGCGCGCCTGCTCGATGGGATGGAAGCCTCCCCCGTTCCGCTCGACGTCATGCGCGCTTACCGGATGCCGGCCGCGGCGGCGTCGGCGTGGTCGGCCTGGGTGGAGGTCTACCGCGCGTTACGCGAGTCGACGGCGGGCTGGCCGGGCGAGATCGAACTGGTGCTCGCCTGGTACGCGCCGCAGATGGCCCGGATCTACGACGACGCCGTACCGCGCGATGGCGACCTCGCGCAATTGCGGCAGATCGCGGCCACCTACCCGAGCCGCGAGCGATTCCTGACTGAACTCACGCTCGACCCGCCCAGCGCGACCAGCGACGAATCCGGACCGCCGCACCGGGACGAGGACTACCTGATCCTGTCGACGATCCACTCGGCGAAGGGCCAGGAGTGGAAATCGGTGCAAATCATCAATGCCGTCGACGGCTGCATTCCCTCGGACCTCGCGACCGGGTCCACGGCCGAGATCGAAGAGGAGCGGCGGCTGCTCTACGTCGCGATGACTCGCGCGAAAGATCACCTGTCGCTGCTGATCCCGCAGAGTTACTACGTGCGCAATCAGTCGGCCCTCGGCGACCGCCACGTCTACGCGTCGCGCACGCGATTCATTCCCGATTCGATTTGCGCACGCTTCGACGCCGTCAGCTGGCCCTGCGTGGCGCGAGAGCCGACGCCTTCGGCGGCCGGTAGCGCACCGGTCGTGGATCTGGCCCAGCGGATGCGCGTCGCGTGGAAACATTAGTTATATATATCAGCTATATAAATACTGTTTATCACGTGTTTCATTAAGTTCTGTCGTCGCACATGCAGTACGCCGCCAGCGCCTCGATCACTGCGTCGTCCTCGCCTGCCGCCCCCGCAAGTTCGATCGTCACCCTGGGGTGCGTGCTGCGTACCGCGTCAACCAGGCGCGGTACGTCATCACGCAGGTGGCCGCCCTGACCGAGGAACAGCGGCACGATGCGCACCGCGGTGAAGCCGCGTGTGACCTGCGCGTCGATCGCGGATGCGAGATCAGGCTGCATCAACTCGAGAAACGCCAGCATTGGCGAGCGCTCGGGCGAACGCGCGGTCACCCGCGCAAGGACACGCTCGAAAGGTTCGGCCCAACGCGCGTCGCGGGCGCCGTGGGCAAACAGGATCAACGCGGAGGCCATGGCGGAAGAATATAAGATTCGGGATCGACGGCGCGACGGCACGCAATCCGCGGCGCGATCCGTGCAGGCCATGGCAAACAAACTCCCGCTGTTCAGTCTTCCGCCGCACGATCAGCGCGACTGGCTGACCGAGCGGCTCACGCGGCCGATACCGGCGTCCGCGCAGGGACTCTCGGACGGCTTTCGCCTGCCCGGCCGCGAGGGGCGCGTTACGCCTGCCGCGGTCCTAGTGCCCCTGATCAACCGTCCGGACGGGCTGACCGTGCTGCTCACACAACGCAGCGACACGCTGCCCGATCACCCGGGCCAGATCAGCTTTCCCGGCGGCCGGCTCGATCCTGGCGATGCCTCCGCCGAAGCCGCGGCGTTGCGGGAGGCGCAGGAGGAAGTCGGTCTCGCGCCGCAGCGCGTCACCGTGCTGGGCCAGCTCGCGATCTACGAGACCGTCAGCGGCTACTCGGTGACGCCGGTGGTGGGATGGGTGGAGCCGCCGTTCGACGTTGCGCCGGATCTGGTCGAAGTCGCCGAGGTGTTCGAGGTGCCGCTTTCGTACCTGCTCGAACCCGCCCATCTTCAGCGCCATTTCCGCATGCTAGGAACGATCCGCCGCGACTACTTCGCGATTCCCTACGCCGATCGCTACATCTGGGGCGCGACGGCCGCGATGCTGGTAATCCTCGACCGGACGCTTCGTGACGAATAGCGAGGCTGCGACTCGCACATGGAATGTCGCCGCGGATAGGCGGCACACTTCATGTTAGAACTCACAACCCGCCAACTACACGAGGGAGTTCATGTCTTACATCGAACAGTCGTTGTCCACCGGCGAGAAGGTTGAAGGGCTTTTCAAGCTTCACTGGTTCGCATGGGCACCAATGGTCATCTGGATCATCTTGGGGTTCGCAACGTTCGGCCTCACTTGGCTCATCGCCATCTACGAGTTCTTGAGGCTCAAGTTTTTGGAGCAAGGCGTTACCAACAAGCGCGTGATCCTCAAGAAGGGCATCATCAGCCGAAAGAGTGAGGAGATGAAGCTTTCGTCCATCGAGACAGTTGAGATCGATCAAGGGATATTCGGCCGCATCTTTGGCTTCGGCACTGTAAAAATCACTGGGCGCGGCATTAGTGATCTCATGTTCAAGGGCGTCAATGACCCGATGTCAGTGAAGCGCCAAGTCGAAAGTGTCAGCAACCCGGCCCAATGAGTTCTAACAACGCCATCAACTCGGACAGTGAAATACGGCGCGCCTTCGTCGCACCGTTTCTCACTGCGGGTTATGGCGAGCGTTAGGCCAAGAAGCTCATGCGACGGCTCGGCGCTCTGATCGCCCTCCTCGCCCTCGGTGCGGCAGCAAATGGGCAGACGCTTCCGGAACCTCGGACCGTCAAGATCAACGACAGGGTCTACGTTCTGCTCGGACCCATTCAGCACGCGAACAGGCTCAACCAGGGCTACATGATCAACTCGACCGTCATCGTGGGCGACAAGGGGGTGATCCTTGTCGACTCCGGGGGCACGATCGAGGTGGGCCGGCACATCGCGAAGGCGGTACGCCAAATCACGGAAAAGCTAGTCACGCACGTGGTGAATACGCACCACCACGGCGATCACTATCTCGGCAACGCGGCGTTCGAAGGGGCCACGTTCATCAGCTCCGAGCTGTGCCGCAAGATGGTTCTCCAGACCGGTCACGAGTGGCTCGCGATCATGGAGCGAGATATCGGACGCAAGCTTCCCGGAACGAGGCCCCTGGCGGCCGACGTTAGCTACCCTGCGGGCACGAGGACGGAGACGTTCATCCACGGTGTGCGACTGGTACTCTGGGTTCCCCAGGGATCCCACACGATCGGTGATCGGCTTGTCCATCTCCCCGACGACAAGGTGCTGGTCGCAGGCGATGTGCTCGTCAGCCGGATCGTCCCGACATTGCAGGATGGATTCTTGAAGAACTGGATTCTCACGCTCGACGAAATACTGGCGCTCGGCGTCGTGCATTTCGTCCCGGGACACGGGGACCTCATGACTCTTAGCGACATTACTGCTCTCCGCGGCGCAATGCTTCGCTTCCATTCGGGCGTCAACGAAGGTTTCCGAAACGGCCAGAGTGAGGCCGAGATCCGCAAGTCGCTTGACCTTTCGACCTGGGACAAGCTGGAACGCTCGTATGTCATCGGAAGAAACATCAACCGCGCATATCTGGAGATCGAGGCAGATAGCTTCGACAAATGACCCCGAGCGGCGACCCTTGCTGCGTTCAATCGCCTTGCTGAGGCGGCGGGCCGCGTACCTCTTTTCGTTGGGTCGCAACACAGGGGGCAACGAACAAGAGCGCCATGGTTCCGAAGATTCCAGTCGGAGAGCCATTTAACCGAATGTAATTGGAGCGGGCACGCAAGCTCGAAGCTACGTCGTGGCGCGCTATCCACATGCATTTCATGCAAGAGCCGACGACGCCGGCATGCGCGCAGGCGCTTGCGCGGTTTGGGCCTTCCTAGCATGACCGAACGCGCCCTCCTCTTTACCGACGTGGTGGACAGCACCCGTCTGGTCGAGCGTCTCGGCGATGCTCGCGCCGCGGAGGTCTGGGCCGCGCACGACCGCCGGGCACGCGACCTGCTCGCGCGTCATCACGGCCGCGAGATTGGACGCGCCGACGGTCTCTTCCTGTTGTTCGACGAAGCCGCAGATGCTGCGCGCTTCGCGCTCGCCTACCACGAGGCAATCGCGGATCTCGGGCTCCACGCCCGGGCAGGGATTCATGTCGGTCCGGTTACTCTGCGAGAGAACACTCCCGAGGAGATCGCCCGGGGAGCAGGGAGTACGGAAGTCGACGGCCTCGCCACGTCCCTCACCGCCCGGCTCATGGCGCTCGCCCGCGGTGGGCAGACGCTCATGAGCGCTCCCGCGCGGGCTGCACTTGCCGACGATTTGTCGGCGGGTGCGGAGATCGAGTGGCATGGCCACTATCGGCTCAAAGGCGTCGAGGAGCCGTTGGAGATCTTCGAACTGGGTATTCGCGACTCGTCTCCCTTTGCCCCGCCAGCGGATGTCGACAAGGCCTACCGCGTGGTTCGCGCAGGCGACTTCTGGCGCCCCGTTCGCGAGGTTCGCCACAACCTTCCCGCCGAGCGCGATGCGTTTGTAGGCAGGATCGCGGAACTGCGCGCTCTCGCGGCACGACTCGACGCCGGGATCCGGCTGCTCACCGTCCTCGGCCCTGGCGGCACCGGTAAGACGCGTTTCGTCCGCCGCTATGGCTGGACCTGGCTCGGGGATTGGCCGGGCGGCGTCTATTTCTGTGACCTGAGCGACGCCAAGGGCCTCGACGGAATCTTCTTCGCCGTCGCCTCCGCGCTCGAGGTCCCCCTCGGCAAGGAAGACCCCAGCGTGCAACTTGGCCACGCCATCGCCGGGCGCGGTCGATGCCTGATCATCCTCGACAACTTCGAGCAGATCGTGGAACACGCCCAGGGCACGGTGGGCCGCTGGCTCGACCGGGCCGCCGAGGCGAGCTTCGTCGTCACCAGCCGCGAACGGCTCCACCTGCCGGGCGAGGAAAGCCTTCCCATCGAGCCGCTGCCCGTGGAAATGGATGCGATCGATCTCTTCGCGGAGCGCGCTCGCGCGCAGAAACCGGATTTTGTCCTCAGCGATGGCAATCGCGCTGCCGTCGCGGAAGTTGTGCGGTTGCTCGACGGGCTGCCGCTCGCGATCGAGCTCGCGGCTGCGCGCATACGGGTACTTGCTCCCTCTCAACTCGTCGAGAGGATGCGCGACCGCTTCAGTCTGCTTGCGGGTGCCCGCGGCGTTGCGTCGCGCCAGGCCACCCTCAGAGCGGCGATCGATTGGTCCTGGGAATTGCTCACGCCCTGGGAGCAGGCCGCCCTCGCCCAGTGCTCGGTCTTCGAGGGCGGCTTCACGCTTGAGGCAGCCGAAGCGGTCCTAGACCTTTCTCCTTGGCCCGGGGCTCCGTTGGCGATGGACGCAGTTCAGGCGCTCGTGGACAAGAGCCTGCTCCGCACCTGGGTCCCCGCCGAACAGAGTCGATACGACATCGACGAGCCGTACTTCGGGATGTATCTCAGCATCCACGAGTACGCATCGCAGAAGCTCGAGGCAAGCGGGTCCGAGGCTAAACGCGCGGCGGAAGAACGCCACGGACAATACTTCGCGGGTTTCGGGACGAACGAGGCGATCGAAGCGCTCTCCTCGCACGGCGGCGTCAAACGGCGTCGCGCACTCGCCCTCGAGCTCGACAATCTCGTCGCCGCCTGCCGCCGCGCCGTGGGCCGCGGGCATGGCGAGACGGCGGTCGCTGCCTATCGCGCGGCGTGGGCGGTGCTGGCACTGCACGGACCGGTCGCCATGGGCACCGTCCTCGGAGGGCAGGTGGTCGCCCTAGACGGGATCGATCGTGCGCTGCGTGTTTCGGCACTCGCGACACTGGCGCGGGCCCTGCGGCGCGCGGGTCGCAACGAGGAAGCGCGGACCCGGCTGACGCAGGCGCTCGCTCTCTCGCGCGACATGGGCGATCGGCGCCGCGAAGGACACATACTCCACAGCCTGGGAAACCTGCACCGCGAACAAGGCCGGATGACGGAGGCGCGGGAGCTGTTCGAGGTCGCCCTTGTCCTCGCCCGCGAGTCGAGCGACCGCGACATCGAGGGCGGCGTCCTCTCCAGCCTGGGCAACCTGCACCGCGACCAAGGCCGCAACGACGAGGCACGGGAACACTTCAACGCCGCGCTTGCCATCGCGCGCGAAATGGGCGACCGCAACGAGGAAGGGATCGTCCTCGGGAGCCTTGGCCTCCTGCACAGCGAACTGGGACTCGTGGAGGAGGCGCGCCGACAACTCGGGGCCGCCCTTGCCATCGCGCGCGAAGTGGGCGACCGCGGCCTCGAAGGTAGCGCTCTAGCCAACCTGGGCCATTTGCACACCGAGCAAGGCCGTACTGAGGAGGCGCGGGAAAGCCTGGAGGCCGCCCTCGCGATTCACCGCGAGGTGGGCAACCGCCGCCTCGAGGCCATCGCCCTCGGCAATCTGGGCGTCATCCATGGCGTCCAAGGCCGGAAGGAGGCGGCGCAAGCAAGTCACGCGGCTGCGCTCGCCATCGCGCGCGAAGTGGGCAACCGCCGCCACGAGGGCTTTCTCCTTGCTTGTCTCGGCATGTTCCGATCAGACCAGGGCAGGGCAGACGAGGCGCGGGCCGACTTTGAAGCTGCGCGCGAGGTTGCCCGCGAGTTGGGTGACCGCCGCGGCGAGAGCATCGTTCTCCACAGTCTCGGCGTCCTGTACAGCAGGCAGTCCCAGTTCGCCGCGGCGCGGTCGCACTTTGATCAGGCGCTGGAACTCGCCCGCGAGGCGGGTTACCGCCGTATCGAGGGCGCGGTTCTCGGCGGCCTCGGCGATCTCCTGGCCAGACAGGGACAGGTCGGCGAGGCACTGGAAGCACTGCGAATGGGCGAGACGCTCTTGCGGGAGGTCGAGGACCGCGAGGAACTCGCCAAGCTCCTCTGTATTCGCGGGCGCGTCGAAGCTGGTGCCGGCGAGCTCACCCGTGCAACCGCTGCGCTTGCGGAGGCCGAGTCGATTGCTGCGGCAATGCGCTCCGCGCCCGACACCGAGCTCGGCCGCGAGCTCGCCACGCTCCGCGAGGCGCTCGCATGACTGAACGCGCCCTCCTCTTTACCGACGTCGTGGACAGCACCCGTCTGGTCGAGCGCCTCGGCGACGCGCGCGCCGCGGAGGTCTGGGCCGCGCACGACCGCCGGGCACGCGCGCTCCTTGCACTTCACCGCGGCCGCGAAATCGATCGGTCCGACGGCTTCTTCCTGTTGTTCGACGAAGCCGTAGACGCTGCGCGCTTCGCGCTCGCCTACCACGAGGCAATCGCGGACCTTGCGCTCCACGCCCGGGTTGGCATCCATGTAGGTCCGGTGACCCTCCGCGAGAATGCACTCGAGGACATCGCCCGTGGCGCCAAGCGTATCGAGGTCGAGGGTATCGCCAAGCCGCTCGCCGCCCGCGTGATGGCCCTCGCCTGCGGCGGGCAGACGCTCATGAGCGCGCCCGCGCGGGGAGCCCTCGGCGACAACTTGCCCGAGCGTACGGAGATCGAGAGGCATGGCCACTATCGCCTCAAAGGTGTCGAGGATCCAATAGAGATTTTCGAACTGGGTATTCGCGACTCGTCTCCCTTTGCCCCGCCTGCGGATGTCGACAAGGCCTACCGCGTGGTTCGCGCAGGCGACTTCTGGCGCCCCGTCCGCGAGGTCCGTCACAATCTTCCCGCCGAGCGCGATGCCTTCGTCGGCCGGACCGCGGAGCTGCGCGCGCTGGCGACACGACTCGACGCCGGGGTTCGTCTACTGACTGTCCTCGGCCCCGGCGGCACTGGCAAGACGCGTTTCGTCCGCCGCTATGGCTGGACCTGGCTCGGCGATTGGCCAGGTGGGGTCTACTTCTGCGATCTGTCTGAGGCTCGTTCGCCAGACGGCATCTTCTTCGCCGTCGCCTCCGCGCTCGAGGTTCCCCTCGGCAAGGAGGATCCCGCAGTGCAACTTGGCCACGCCATCGCGGGGCGCGGCCGCTGCCTGGTCATTCTCGACAATTTCGAACAGGTGCTGGAACACGCCGTGGGCACGGTCGGGCGTTGGGTCGACCGGAGCGCAGACGCGGCCTTTGTCGTCACCAGCCGCGAGCGGCTCCACCTGCCGGGCGAGGAAATCTTCCCCATCGAGCCGCTACCTTTGGAATTGGATGCGGTGGACCTTTTCGCGGAGCGCGCTCGCGCGCAGAAACCGGATTTCGTTCTCAGCGACGGCAACCGCGCTGCCATCGCGGAAGTCGTGCGGCTGCTGGACGGATTGCCGTTGGCCATCGAGCTCGCGGCCGCGCGAATCCGCGTGCTTTCTCCCTCTCAGCTCGTCGAGAGGATGCGCGACCGCTTCCATCTTCTGGCGGGCGCACGCAACGCTGCATCGCGCCAGGCCACGCTCCGAGCCGCGATCGATTGGTCCTGGGATCTGCTCACGCCCTGGGAGCAGGACGCGCTGGCCCAGTGCTCGATTTTCGATGGCGGATTTACGCTCGAGGCAGCCGAAGCGGTACTGGATCTTTCCTCCTGGCCGCAATCGCCTCCGGCGATGGACGTGGTCCAGGCGCTCGCGGACAAGAGCCTGCT
>JBKKAZ010000068.1:0-20529 GCA_046714435.1 Casimicrobiaceae bacterium | reverse complement strand
AGCCCGGTATGATCGACGTGCTGGTGATCGGTGGCGGAAACGCCGCGCTGTGCGCGGCGCTGAGGGCGCGCGTGGCCGGGGTGTCGGTGCTGATGCTCTATGGGGCGCCGCGCGATTGGCGCGGCGGCAACTCGGTGCACACACGCAACCTGCGCTGCATGCACGACGCGCCGCAGGACGTCCTCGTCGATGCCTACGTCGAGGAGGAGTACTGGCAGGACCTCCTCAAGGTCACGGGCGGCAAGACCCGCGAATCCCTCGCGCGCCTGGTGATCCGCGAGTCGTCCCGCTGTCGTGACTGGATGCGCAGCCACGGCGTGCACTTCCAGCCGGCGCTGACCGGCACGCTGCAGCTCGCCCGCACCAACGCGTTCTTCCTGGGCGGGGGCAAGGCGCTGGTCAACGCGTACTACCGCAGCGCAGCGGTACTCGGCGTGCAGATCCGTTACGACGCGCCGGTGGACCGGCTCGAACTCGACGGCGAGCGCTTCGTCGCCGCGCACGTGGGCGGCGAACGCATCGAGGCGCGCGCCTGCGTCGTCGCCAGCGGCGGCTTCGAATCCAATCGCGAGTGGCTGCGCGAGGCCTGGGGGCGCAACGAACGTGGCGAGTGGCCATCGAACAATTTCGCGATACGCGGCACGCGCTACAACATGGGCGTCGTGCTGCGCGACCTGCTCGAGCGCGGGGCCGATGCCGTCGGCGACCCGACGCAAAGCCACTGCGTGGCCGTCGACGCCCGCGCACCGCTCTACGACGGCGGCATCTGCACGCGCGTCGACTCCGTTTCGCTCGGGATCATGGTCAACCGCGACGCGCAGCGCTTTTACGACGAGGGCGAGGACTTCTGGCCGAAGCGCTACGCGATCTGGGGCCGCCTGATCGCCCTGCAGCCGGGGCAGCTCGGCTACTCGATCATCGATGCCAAGGCGGTGGGGCGCTTCATGCCGCCGGTGTTCCCGGGTGAGCAGGCGCAGACGCTGCCGCAACTCGCGCGCGGGCTCGGCCTCCCCGAAGCGGCGTTCATGAAGACACTCAACGAGTACAACGCCGCCTGCCGCGCCGGCACGTTCGATCACACCGTGCTCGACGACTGCCACACCGAGGGACTGTCCCCGCCGAAGTCCCACTGGGCGCGTCCGATCGACACGTCTCCTTTCTACGGCTACGCATTGAAGCCCGGCATCACTTTCACCTATTTGGGCATCGTGGTGGACGAGCGCGCTGCAGTGCACTTCGGCGGACGGCCGAGCGCCAACCTGTTTGCCGCCGGCGAGATCATGGCCGGCAACGTGCTCGGCGAGGGCTACACCGCCGGCGTGGGCATGACCATCGGCACCGTGTTCGGACGCGTGGCCGGCGCGTCGGCGGCCACTGTCCTGCAGGGGGCGCTCCGTGCGCGAGCTTGAAGCGCTCGCGCGCGAGGCGCAGTCGCTCGCCGGCGGCGGGGTCCGCGACACCGAGCAGGAGGTCGCGCGGGTGATGCAGATCTGCAACGCCTGCCGTTACTGCGAAGGCTTCTGCGCCGTGTTTCCCGCGATGACGCGGCGGCTCGCGTTCGAGAAGGCGGACATCCACTATCTCGCCAACCTCTGCCACAACTGCGGCGCCTGCCTGCACGCCTGCCAGTACGCGCCGCCGCACGAGTTCGGCGTCAACGTGCCGAAGGCGATGGCGCAAGTGCGCGCGCGGACCTACGCCGACTACGCGTGGCCGCGCGGCTTCGGCAAGCTCTACGAGCGCAACGGGCTCACGGTCGCAGTTTCACTTGGAGCCGGGCTCGCGTTATTCCTCGTGCTGGCCGTCGCGCTGAATGGTGCGCTATGGCATGCGCCGCTCGCCGGCGACTTCTACGCGGTGTTTCCGCACAACCTGATGGTGGCCCTGTTCGCGCCGATTTTTGTGTTCGCCTGCGTGGCGCTCGGACTCGGTGTGAGAGGCTTCTGGCGCGACGTGTCGACGGGAGAACCTTCGGCCGAAGCCGTGCGCGAGGCGGCCGGCAACGCGTTGAGATTGAAATACCTCGACGGCGGCCACGGCGAAGGCTGTAACGAAACGGACGATCGCTTCATACTGTGGCGCCGGCGCTTCCACCACTTCACGTTCTACGGTTTCCTGCTTTGCTTCGCCGCGACCTGCGTGGCCACGGTGTACCACTTCGGATTCGGCTGGCGCGCGCCCTACGGCATCACCAGCTTGCCGGTACTGCTCGGCAGCGCGGGCGGCATCGGTTTGCTGATCGGGCCGGCCGGATTGTTCTGGCTCGGCGTCAAGCGTCATCCGCAGCACGGCGATCCCGCGCAGAAGGGCATGGACCGCGGGCTCATCGCGTTGCTGTTTTTCACCAGCCTCACTGGCCTCGCGTTACTCGTACTACGCGACACCGGCGCGATGGCGCTGCTGCTGGCCGTGCATCTGGGCTTCGTGATGGCGCTGTTCGTTACGCTCCCCTACGGCAAGTTCGCGCACGGCATCTTCCGCGTCGCGGCGCTGCTCAAATGGGCGGTCGAGCGGCGGCAACCGAGCCGGTTGCAACTCGGTTCGGAGTGAGAGCGGCGGCCGGTGGACCGGGCTTCCGGTACAGCGGCGCCCTACTCAGCCTTACCAAAGTGGATGACGCATCCATTACCCCCGGCGTCGTTCCCGCGAAGGCGGGAATCCAGTGACTCTTGGTTGCAAAGACGCTGGGTCCCCGCGTTCGCGGGGACGACGATTGCGAGGATGCGCGTGTCAACCATTTCGGCGTGCCTCAATAACTGCCCTGCGCGGTACGCCCATCGTGCGAGATTCGAGACAGCAGTACTCCCACCGCACGACGCGGCTCCGCAATCTCGCGATTCTGCTCGGCAAGCTTCGCTTCGAGCTTCGCGTTCAGCCCCTGAATCGCCGCCAGCGCGATCCCGTCCGCATCGACGGTGGCGATCGTGTTGTCGTCGCGGCCGAGCCCGAACGCGCGGCGGAAGTCCTGCGCCGCGGGACCGATGTGCTGGATCGACGCGTCCTGTGCCTTGTAGTGCCATTGACCGATTGGCATTTCCACCAGCTTCGCCAGCACCTCGCGGCCATCAACGTCGCGCCAGTTCGCCTTGGCGGCACGGTCGCTGATCACGTTCCACGATGAGTCGCCCGAGCCGAGCGACACGCCGGCGGTTGCCGTGCCGACGCCGTCGATGGCGGTGACGAAGTAGAAGCCACCGGTGGCGCGCACGCCGAAGCGGTTGTCGGTGCCGATGCTGAAATCGAAGTCGTTGCCGTCCGCGATCACGATCGTTCCGTGTCCGATGTTGATGCCATTGAAGGCCTTGGCGCGGCGACCCATGGCGATGCTGTAGTCGCCGGGCGCTTCGTTCGAACGGCCTCCGACGACCGTGCTGTAGGGTCCGCTCGCGGTGTTGGCGAGGCCCCCGCCGACAGTGCTGAGGGCGCCGCTCGCGGTGTTGGCTCCGCCCCCGCCGACAGTGCTGTAGTCGCCGCTCGTGGTGTTGCTTGACCCTCCACCGACAGCGCTGCCGTACGCGTTCGCGGTGTTGAACTGACCTCCGCCGACCATGCTGGCCCACGCGCTCGCGGTGTTGACCTGACCTCCGCTGACGGTGCTGAAGTCGCCGCTCGCCCTGTTGGCATAGCCCCCGCCGACTGTCGCGAAACGCCTATCGGACACTGTTCCGGCGGCGTCGCCCGCCCTATTGCCCAACCCGCCTCCCACCGTGCCGTAGTGATCGGTGACCAGGTTGAAGGTCAGGAGGCCCTCGAAGTCGCCACCCCCGCCGCCGATCGTCGCTCCGATGACGCCGACAAACGCGGCATTGACTTCCCATCCACCGATGATGTTCGGCGTGGCAGTGTTGAAGCCGTTGGTCGGATCGGCCGTCGTCGGCTGGATCTTCAGGCTCGTAAGCCCGTTCGCACGCAGCGCCAGCGTCTGGTTGTCGTTGGTGCCGAGCGTGCCGAAGGCGCCAAAACTGTTGCCGCCCTGCACGAACGCGTTCGCCGGACCGGTGTTGTCGGTCTCACAGGTGACGCTGCCGTCCGCGGCGATCGCCCGGATGCTCGACCCGGCGATGCAGCTTTGGCTGACCCGCCGCTGCAGGTAGGTCGTGTCCGCCGCGATGCTCCCGGTGGTCGTGATCGGGTTAGCGGAGAGCGTGATGCCGGTCCCCTGCGAGAGACTCGTCACCGTCCCGGTGCCCGCATCATCCACCTCGCAGGTCACCGTGCCGTTCGGCGCGATCGCCCGGATGCTGCTGCCTACCGCGCAGCTCCCGCTCACCCGGCTCTGGATCGTCGTCGTGTCCACCGACATCACGCCCGCGGCGATGATCGGGTTCGGCGTGGCGGTCAGCCCGGTTCCCGCCGCGAAACTGGTCACCGTACCCCCACCCCCACTCCCGCCGATGTTGTCGTTGGCGCAGGCCCACTGCAACCCGTCCCACTTCATCACCTGACCCGGCGCGCAGCTCAGCGGCAACAGCGCATCGCCCAGCCGGTGCATGAACGCCGCCATCTGCCCCCGGTCCACGTTGGCATCGGGACAGTACAAGCGGTGATTGGGATCGATAAGCGCGCAACCCAGCGTCACGCCGCGCTGCGCCATCCAGGTGATGTCGGTGCAGAACGGGTGAGTGATCGGTACGTCGTCGAACACCCACGGCGGCAGCCCAGGACAGAACTGCGCCGCTGCCTCGCTCGCCATCAGCATCAGCGCGAGCATCCCGCTGCGTATCGCCCTGGACATGATTGCCTCCCTTATCATGGCGAGGCCGGCGGCGCGACGTCGTCGACCTCGCGATCGATGACAAACCCGAAACAATCATGCTGCGCCCGACCACGCCGGATCACAACTGCGCTTGGTCGGGCGTTCCGTGGGCGTGACTGCAAGCTCAGCGAGCGAGAATTGGTACGTGGGGTCAGAGACGACTTATCCGACCAACATTGTCGGGAATCGTCGCAGTCTTCGTATGGGTAAGTGCGGTCAGCGACGCCTTATCCGACCGGCGTTGTCGGGAATCGTCGCCGTCGTCGACCGGATAAGTCGTCGCTGACCCTGCTTGCTCGCTCTCCGCCCATTCAGCGGGCCGCGATCGCCGCCTGCTCACGGCGCAACTCGGCCAGCGCCGCTTTCAGCGCGCCCAGCTCGCCTTGCATCGCACGCACATAGCGTCCCATGCGCATTTCCCTGTTGGCGGCGTTGCTTGCCGCTGTTCCCGCCATTTCGCTGGCGCAAACGCCGGCGGCGCCCGCCGCTGCACCGGCTGCTTCCGCGCCTGCTACTACCCCCCGCGGCTGCGCCCGTTGCCGCCCCCAAAAGCCGCGACGGCCATGCCGGCCGCGGTGAACACCGTGGCGGCTGCGCTGAAGTCCGCCGACGACACCAAGGTCGTGCTCGAAGGTCAGATCGTTCGCAAGATCGACGCCGAGCATTTCGAGAGGTCGGTGCCAAAATACACGTATTTCGTGTTACACTGTTTTCGTGTATTTATTGGCGGGCGGGATGCCGTATGAAGAACATCACCATCACGCTGGACGAGGCGACCGCCGCCTGGGTGCGCGTCCACGCTGCGGAAAACAACATCAGCGTTTCGCGCATGGTCGGCGAGATGCTGCAGAAGCACATGCGCGAAGGGCAGAAGTACGCCGAAGCGATGGGGCAGTTCCTGGCAAGGAAACCGGTACGGCTGAAGCGTGCAGGCAAGCGGTACGCGACGCGAGACGAGTTGCATGACCGCGCCCGTCTTCGTTGACACCAACGTCCTCCTCTATGCGCGCGACGCCGGGGAGCCGCAAAAGCAGCCGCGTGCCGCCGCATGGCTCGAATGGCTGTGGCGCCAGCAGCTGGGACGCACCAGCGTGCAAGTGCTCTCCGAGTACTACGTCAACGTCACGCGCAATCTCGATCCCGGCCTTCCACAGGATGAAGCTTGGGAAGATGTCATGGCGTTGTTCACATGGCGGCCTCATCCCATCGACGACACGTTGATGGTGCGCGGGCGTGAAGTCGAACACCGACATCGCTTGAGTTGGTGGGACAGCCTCGTCGTGGGTGCGGCCCAGCTTCAGGGATGCGCGGTGCTGCTCACGGAGGATCTGCAGGACGGCGGGCTGTACGGTGGCGTCACCGTCCGCAATCCCTTCACGCACGCGCTTGACGAGCCGATTCCCCCCTACGCAGTCGCCTCGCCGGTGACCCGGGGGCATCCGCCGCGGGGTCGACCGAGGAAGTAATGGCTCCCGAAGGCATCCGATTCATCGACGTCAACGGCTACCGTCTCGCCTACGTGGAGGAGGGCACGAGTTTGCCCGCACTCCTCCTGATCCACGGTTCGATGAGCGACTATCGCTCCTGGCTCAACCAGCTGGGCGTGTTATCCGACTGCTATCGCACGATCGCGGTGAGCCTTCGCCATTGCTATCCCGAACGGTGGGATGGCATCGGCGACGACTTCAATGTCGAGCAGCATGCCGACGATCTCGCTGCGTTCATCGTCCGCATGGATATCGGTGCCGTTCATGTGGTGGGCCACTCGCGGGGTGGTGCGGTGGCGATCTATTTGGCGTTGCAATGCCCCGATCTTGTGCGCACGCTCATCCTGGCGGACCCCGGTGGTTTGGAAGCCCTGCTGCAAGATACGCCGGAAGGCAGAAAGATGGCGCAGGAAACGCTGGAGATGTTCGCGCGGCTGCGCAGGAACCTGGCGAGCGCGGATCCCGAAACAGCAGCCCGCGACTTTGTGGAATCACTGAGCGGGCCGGGTGCGTGGAGCCGGCGAACGCCAGAGCAGCGGCAGGTGATGCTCGACAACATCCAGACGGGGCCCGCGAGCGCGCAGCGACCGCACTTCACGCTCGCGCAGATCACGTCGATCGCCGCGCCGATCCTGGCCATGACGGGCGCGGCAAGCCCGCCGCGTTACCGCACGATGTTCGAGAAAATGCGCAGCGCGAATCCCGGCGTGTCTCCGCTGGTCACCATCGACGGCGCGGCGCACGGGATGCAACGCGACAATCCAGGCGCCTTCAATGCGGCCGTTCTCGAATTCCTGGCCGGGCACTAGCGCCAGGCAGCTCGGCCACTCAACCCACGAACAGCTGCTCGCGCCGCCGACGAATCATCGGCAGGATCGCCACGACGAGCAGCACCGCGGCGATCATCAGGAATCCGGCGGAGATGGGGCGCGTGGCGAACACCGTCGGGTCGCCGTTGGAGATCACCATCGCGCGGCGGAGGTTCTCCTCCATCATGGGTCCGAGCACGAGGCCGAGAAGCATCGGCGCCGGTTCGAAATCGTGCTTGATGAACCAATAGCCGGCGAGGCCGAAGATGGCGGTGAGCACGACGTCGAAGGCCGAATTGTTCACCGAGTACCCGCCGATGCAGCAAAACGCGATTATGGCTGGAAAGAGCAATCGGTAGGGTACGCGCAACAGACGCACCCACAGACCGACCAGCGGCAGGTTGATGACCAGCAGCATCAGGTTGCCAATCCACATCGACGCGATGAGTCCCCAGAACAGGTCCGGCTGCCTCACCATCACCTGCGGTCCGGGAATGATGCCCTGGATGGTCATCGCGCCGATCATCAGGGCCATCACCGGATTGGCGGGAATGCCGAGCGTAAGCAACGGCACGAAGGATGTCTGAGCCGCGGCGTTGTTCGCGCTCTCCGGCGCGGCCACGCCTTCGATGACGCCGGTTCCGAATTTCTCCGGGTGCTTCGACACCCGCTTCTCGAAGGTATACGCAGCGAAGGAGGAAATCACCGCGCCACCACCGGGCAGAACGCCGAGAACCGAACCGATCAGAGAACCGCGGCCGATCGCGCCCGCCGATTGCTTGAGGTCCGCTTTGGTGGGCATCAGTCCGGTGAGCTTCGCATTGACGACGCCGCGATGCTCGGGCGCTTCGAGGTTGCGCACGATCTCGGCGAAACCGAAGACGCCCATCGCGATGACCACGAAGCCGATGCCGTCCGCCAGTTCGGGAATGCCCATGCTCATTCGCGGCGCGCCGGTGACGAGGTCCGTGCCCACCATCGACAGCACGAGGCCGACCAGGATCATCGCCACCGCCTTGGCAATGGAGCCGCTAGCGAGCACGACGGCGAACACCAGTCCCAGCACCATCAACGAGAAGTACTCGGGCGCGCCGAACGCGAGCGCGACCTTGGTGAGCGGCGCGCTCAGCGCAGCCACGAGCAACGTGGCGACAGTGCCCGCGAAGAACGACCCGATGGCAGCGATCGCGAGCGCCGCGCCCGCGCGACCTTGGCGGGCCATCTGGAAGCCGTCCAGGGCGGTCACCACGGACGACGCCTCGCCCGGAATGTTGACCAGGATGGACGTGGTCGAGCCGCCGTACTGCGCGCCATAGTAGATGCCGGCGAGCATGATGAGGGCGCCGATCGGCGGCAGGCCGAAGGTGATCGGCAGCAGCATCGCAATCGTCGCCACCGGCCCGATCCCCGGCAGCACGCCGATCAGCGTGCCGACGAGCGCGCCCGCGAGGCAGAGCGCGAGATTCACGGGCGTGACCGCCACGGAGAATCCGAGTGCCAGGTTCGCGATGAGATCCATGCGGTCAGGTCACCGGATGGCAGGCCACAGCGCCAGCGGCAGGCTGAGTCCGTAGTGGAACAGCACGGCGCAGAACGCGCTCAGTGCCGCGGCCCACGGAATGATCTCGCGCCACCGGGTTTCGGCGCTCGCGGCGCTGGCGACCAGGATCGTGATGAAGGTCGCGATGACGAGCCCGAGCGGCTTGATCGTGCCCGCGAACACCAGGACGGAGGCGAACACGAGCAGCGGACCGTGCACCGCATAGCGACCCACCGCCGGGCCGTCTGTCAGGAGGCCGAGAAGCGTGACGGCCACACCCGCCACGGCGAGCAATCCCGCGAATAGGCGTGGCGCGGTGCCGGGGCCGAACGTGAGTCCCTTCGAGCCCGCAAGATCGCCCGTCGTCCACCATGCGAACACGGCGATGGCGATCAGGACCAGCCCACCATAGAAGTCGCGGCCGTTCCGGATGCGGCGGGTGCGCGCGCTGCGCCGGGGCTCATTTGCCACGTTCAGCAGCGCAAGTGTCCTACGTTCATGGCCGCCCCAACCCTCGCAGGACCAACGCAAGCCGGCCCCGTGGGGGCCAGCTTCTCACGCCGAATCGGCACTCAGTTGATCTTCAGCTTGTACTCCTCGACGATCGGCTTCCATTTTGCCCGATCGTCGACGATCAGCTTGGCGAGTTGCTCCGGCGTGGTGGGCATGGGCACGCACGCAACAGGCTCGAGGCGCTTCGCAACCTCGGGCGCCTTCAATGCTTCGACGGAAGCGCGGTTGAGCGCCGCGATGATGTCCGGGGGCGTGCCCCTGGGTGCGTAGAACGCGTTCCAGCCCACGAGCAAGACATTGAGGCCCATCTCCTTGAACGTCGGCACATTGGGCAAGAGGGGCGAACGCTCCGGCAGGGTCACCGCCACCGGCGTGACCGAGCCGCCGGTGACCGATCCCATCGCCGAGGGCATCGCTTCGATGACGAGGTCGGTGTCGCCCCGCATGAGATCCGGAAACAGGTCGCGGTTGCCCGACATGTAGGGGACGTTGGTCAACTGCACGCCGGCGACCTGGCCGAACATCTCGAAGATGACCCGCGACGTGGTGCTGGCGAGACCGATCTTGAACGGCGGCTGGGCGGTCTTCGCGAGGCTCACCACCTCCTTCAAGTCCTTGCCCTTGAGCTTGCCGCCCACCGCCATGACATAGCCGGTCGCGGCGATGCCGCTGATAGGGACGAGATCCTTGTCGGGGTCGAATCCCATCGACGAGTACAGCAGCGGATTGGCTACGTGCGTGGCGTTGCCCGTGCAGAGGAGCGTGTAGCCATCGGGCGTGGCCTTCGCCGCCTCGGAGGCGCCGAGGTTGCTGGCCGCGCCGACGCGATTCTCGATGATGATCGATTGCTTCAGCACAACCTTCAGCTGATCGAGGAAGACGCGGCACATCACGTCCGTGGCCTGTCCCGGCCCGTACGGGACGATGACCTTGATGGGGCGGTTCGGATACGGCTGCGCCTGTGCGGCGCCCACTGCGACGATGAAGAGCGTCGCGAACATCGCTCGGAAAAGCTTTGCGCTCATTGTCGTTCCTCCTCGCGGCGGGCTGTCGTCGAGTGTGCGACAGCTCTGCCTATGTTGAATGCGTGCGGGGATGTCGCACGCTGCATCGCCTTCCGATGGCCAGCCTTGCTCGATGTTGGCCGGCCAAGCTCCGCGCTACGCTCCGGGCGGCGGGTTCCAGGAATTGCTCTCGTCCTTGATCCATGGCACCCCGTCGTCGCCGTACGGTTCCTTCTGCCACTGCACCAGATGGATGTAATCGTGGCGGACCGGAGAGAAGACTTCAATCAGGGAAACCGGTGTTTCGCCCAGCGCATAACCGCGGTGCATGGCAAAGGCCGGCACGTCCATCAACTCGCCTGGGCCGATGTCGTACTCCTGACCCTCGATCTCCATCCGCATGGTGCCCTTGACGACGATGAGCAGCATGGCGTGCGGATGATCATGCGGCTTGCGGTGATTACCCTGCTTGCCGATCGGCTGCGGCGTGACATCGGCAAAGACAATCTGCGCATTCTTCGTGCGGATGGAGTACCGCGTCATGCGGCCTTCGTGCAGCTGGGTCTCGCGCGGGATCTCGGCGACTTTGTAGACGCGCAGTCTTTCCGCCATGGCGGCCTCCTTGGCAATTTGTGGATACTGGTGCGAACGTCGTCCGGTGGTCGCTGGTCGGCTCCGCTAGCTGGGAGACGTACGCCGCCCTTGCATTCCGCCGGTACTACGCAATAATAGAGACGGGCGCAGACTATACCAGTATGAAAAACTGGAATTCTGCATTGCGCGGAATGCAAGGCTCCCATGATTGACCTGAAGCAGATCGCGTACTTCCTGCACGTTGCCAAGACGAACAGCCTCAGCTAGGCGGCACTGCAGTTGCAGGTGTCCCAATCCATGTCGACTCTGTGGCGAACGACGTCCTGGCTGGGCGATTGCAGGCTGCGCCGATCAGGGAGCTATCCAGCTCGCGGCTGCTCGTCCGCACAGCAACACTGCGAACAGCGTACGCATCCCGAGCCGCATGGTTGCCTCCCCTGGTTCGTATCGGATTGTCGAGGCCACGGCCGTCGCCGCGGCCCCGGGCCGAACATGCTGCGCCGGGGCGCCCGGAGACGCAACCGACCGGTGCCGGGTCGCCCGGGCGGGCGGCGGGGAGCTTAGCCCGCGCCGGAGCCAGCCGAGACGATCTGTCGTTCGCGCGCGGCGGTGAGGACGTGCTGCCAGGCCTTTGAGTTGTCGCGCTGCGCGAGCCAAGCCGCGGTGTCGCGCACAGTGTCGGCCAGTGGCCGCGTTGCGAGTCCGGCGGCACGCGCCTTCTCGCAGTTCAGCTGCATGAAACCGGCGCTGTCGGGGTCGCTGTCCGGAATCCACAGCGGCAATCCCATCCACGGCTCGACGTGGAAGTCGGCGAGCGCCGCATCGGCCACCCACATCGGTGCGGGGGGTGCCGTTGCCTGCGCCATGCATGCGTCGATGAGGTCACCCATCGTCCACTGGCCCGCGGTCGAGGTCGCGTTGAAGGTCCCTTCGACGTCGCGCTCGGCGAGATCGACCATCCAGGCTGCGAGATCGCGCGCGTCGATGAACTGGATCGGCCGCTCGCGCGGTGCGTGCACGACCGCATGCGCGCCCCGTTCGCCAAGGAGATGCGGGTGAATGAAGCGCGCGGGCCAGTAGCCGAAACGGTCGGTGGCGTCGAACGGGCCGACAATGAGACCCGGGCGCACCTTGGTCGCGCGAGCGCCGAAGATTTTCGCGACCTCGGCCTCGCAGGCAGCCTTGAGCGCGCCGTAGTGCTTGGCAATTTCCTCGGTCTGCGGATCGTCGAGCAGAGCGACCTGCGCGTCTTCGTCGAGTCCCGCCCGATCCACCTTCGCGAACACGGAAGTGGACGACACGAAGAGGTAACGCCCAACCCTCGGTTCGAGCAGTTCAGCGGACGCGCGCACGACCCGCGGCACGTAGCCGCTGGTGTCGATGACGGCGTCCCACGCGCCTGTCTCGAGTGCGGCAAGGCCCGGCGCGTTGCGTGGATCGCGGTCGCCGGCCAGCGCCGTCACGCGGTCCGGCCACGGCAGCGGCCTGCGGCCGCGCGTGAATACGGTGACGGCGTGCCCCCGCGCGAGCGCCGCATCGACGGCGTGGCGACCGAGGAAATGCGTGCCGCCGAGGACGAGCAGTTGCATGTGGGTCGACCTCAGCCGCTTGCCGCGATGCGCCTCAGCAATTCCTCGTGCAAGGCGGGGTCGCCGCATGCGAGCACGTCGCCGCCATCCTGGCACGACCCGCCGCGCCAGTCGGTGATCCTGCCGCCGGCGGATTCGACCAGCGGCATCAGCGCCTGGATGTCGTAGGGCTTGAGCCCGGTTTCGATGACCACATCGCACAGTCCCATCGCAAGCTGGGTGTAGCAGTACAGATCGCCGCCGTAGCGCGTGAACCGTACACCGGCGGTCACCGCGGCAAAGGCGGCGGCCTCGCGCGGCGGGACGAAATAGCGCGGATCGGTGGTCGCGACGATCGCATCGGCGAGGCGCGGGCAGCGCCGCGTCGACAGCCTGCGGCGTTCGCTGCCGCGACGCCATTCGGCGGGACCGCCGGCGTACGCGACGAACGCCTCGCCCACAAAGGGTTGATACGCGACACCCACCACGGGCCGCGCCCCGTCGTTCAGCGCAATCAGGATGCCCCAGTGGAGCTGGCCCATGACGAAGCTCTTGGTGCCGTCGATCGGGTCGATGACCCAGGTCCACGGCTGCGTTCCCGGCTCGCGGCCGTGCTCCTCGCCGAAGAGGCCGTGCGCAGGGAAGGCGCGCGTGATCGCGTTGCGAATCGACGTCTCGGCCGCGCGGTCGGCCACGGTCACCGGGTCGTAGCCGCCCGCGGCGTCCTTGTTCTCGACGTCGAGGCCGCGCCGAAAATGCGGCAGGATCGCGGGGCCCGCCTCCTCCGCGATCCGGAAGGCGAAGTCGAGGTAATCGGCGAGACTCGGCGTCATCATCGGGAAGGGCGGCGGCGTTCAGCGGATTGTCTCAGGCTGCAGACGAGAGTATCGCTCGTCGCACCACGCAGGTTCAAAAAGCGGATTCTTCGCTTCGCGCCGGATGATACCGACGATTCAGTGCGCGCCGACGATCCTCACCCCGGTGAGCCGCTCCTGCGCCTCGATCAGCGACGGCACGTACTTGTCGCCGAGCCCCAGCGCGTTCGCGGTGACCAGCGACTGGTGGACCGCCTCGCCGACGATCGAAGGCAGCATCATCGACTCGGTCAAATGCGTGTAGTAGCGCAGATCCTTGGCCGCGTTGACCAGCGTGAACTTGAGCCCGGAGAGGTCGCCGCTTTCCAGCATCTTGCCCACCAGCATCTGGAACAGGCCGGAGTTGACCGCGCCCGCCGAGATCACTTCGTGCAGCTTCCGGATCGACAGGCCGGCTTTCGCGGCAGTCGCCAGCGCCTCGGCGGTTGCCGTGCAGATTGCCTGCGCGACGAAGTTGTTGATGAGCTTCAACACCAGGCCGTGGCCGGCCGGGCCGGCGTGGATGATGTTCTCGGCGAAGGCACCGATCACGGGTTTCAGCTTCGCGAACATCGCGTCGTCGGCGCCGACCATGACATTGAGGCGCCCCTGTTCCGCCTCCACCGGCGTACGCGCAAGCGGCGCGTCGACGAACGCGACGCCCTTGGCCGCCAACGCTTCGCGGGTCTTCGCGGTCGTGCCGGGTTCGGAGGTCGAGGTGTCGACGACGATCAGGCCGCTGCGCGCGGCGCTCATCAAGCCGTCGGCGCCGAAGACGATCTCTTCGACCTGCGGCGCGCCGGTTACGCACAGGAAGACGATGTCGGCGTTGCGGGCAACCTCAGCGTTGCTCGCGACCTCCTTCGCGCCCGCGGCGATAAGGTCCTCGAGTGGCTTGCGGTTGCGATGCGCGCGGACGGTGAGCGGGAAACCCTTGGTGACGAGATTCTTCGCAATACCGTGACCCATGAGGCCAAGACCGATGAAGCCGATGCGTGGATTCGCCATGCTGTTTTCCTTGTGAAGTGTCAGTCAACCGTGGTGGGGGCGCCGGGTGTCGCGGCCCGCGACTTGCGCTTTTCGTGAAGCATGATCAACAGGCCGCTGCCGGTGATGACCGCCATGCCGACCAGCGCCCAGAAATCGGGGAACGCCGAGAACACGATCCAGCCGATCAGCGTCGCCCAGACCAGGTGCACGTAGGTGAACGGTGTCACCGCCGACGCCGCAGCGCGCTGGAACGCGAGGAGAAACAGGTAGTGGCCGAAGGTGCCGAGGAGGCCACCGGCGACGATCAGCGCGACGTGCTCCCAGCGGATCGACGAGGGCCAGTCGATGAACGGCAGGACCGCGGTCATGGTGAGCGAACCCACCACAGCCGGATAGAACATCAGCGTGCGCCAGTCTTCGTCCGCGAGCTTGCGGGTGAGGATCTGGAAGTTCGCGTAGAACCAGGCGGCGCCGATCGCGAACAGCGCGCTACCCTGGAACATCGCCGAGCCCGGACGCACGATCAGCAGCACACCGACGAACCCGGTGATCACGAACGCGACGCGAACGCGCGTCATGCGCTCGTCCAGGAACGCCACCGCCATGATCGTGACCAGCGCCGGCGTCGCGTAGTTGATGGCGGTCGCCTCGGCGAGCGGCAGCACTTTCAGCGCCGAGAAAAAGCAAAGCGACGAGCCGATCAGCACCACGCCTCGGAACAGGTGCGCGGTGAGCCGGGTAGTGCGGACCAGTCCGATCCCCGTCGTCGGCGCCAGCCACACCAACAGCGCCAACGCCTGCACGGTCCAGCGCGCCCACACCAGCACCGGGATCGGATAGGTCTGCGACAGCGCTTTGAACATCGCGTCGAGCGATGCGAAGCACAGCGTAGACACGCATACCAGGACGATCGCAGACGTCGGAACGTGTCCCGATCCGGCCGGGGATACGCTCACGCGGCGCACCTGGTTGCGCGCACTGACGCGACTGGCGCACGATACCCGCGGGGGGCGACGACAGCGGCGAGCGCGAGGTTCAAGGGGTCGGGATTGCGCTGGGCGGACCACCGCCGGCGCAAGGTGATATGCAGGCCGCGCGAGCGTCGTGCACGAACGGGTCGGGCCATTTTACCGATTGCCGGCCGTTATGGCCATGTCGGCGACCCTGAACAGGCTCGCAACGGCGCACTCACGTCGAATTGGGCGCGCCGCTTCAGGCCCCCACCGCCTCCAGCGTCGGCAGCGCGTAGACGGTGAGCGGCGCCTGCCGGCCCCGCACCTCGATGTCGTGCACCGTGCAGTGCGCGATCGGCAGGCCCGACCCTCGCGCGACGACTTCGGAGACGATGACGCGCACGCCGTAGGACTTGGTGAGTTCCTGCAGCCGTGCCGCGGTGTTCACCGTGTCCCCGACCGCCGAGGTCGTCCGCGTTTCGCGCCAGCCGACCTCGCCGACGACGGCCGGCCCGGCGTGCAGCCCGATGCCGAATTCGAGCTGGTGCGCGAAGTCGCGCTGCAAGCGCTCGTTGACGGCGCGCATGCGCGACTCGATGCCGCGCGCCGCCTCGACCGCCTGGCGGCACGCGCTCGCAAGGTCGGAGTCGAGTCCGAAGATCGCCATGACGCTGTCGCCGATGAACTGGTTGGGTAGCCCGCCCGACGCGCTCACCGCGTCGCCCACAGCGGCGTAGAACTGGTTCTGCACGTAGACGAGGTCGAACGGAAGCGCACGCTCGGCGAGGCCGGTCCAGCGCCGCAGGTCCGTGAACAGGACGACGACGTCGCGCTCCACACTCCTTCGCCCAGACGGGGAGAGCGCGCCGTCGAGGGTCAGCACCGGCTCCACCGATAGATCGGCGCTCGGCCGCAACTGGCAGGCGAGCCGCACGTCGCCGGGCGCCCCGATGCGGGCGAGCGTAAGGGCCTCCTCGGGCGATGGCGGCGCGCAGGCTCCGATCGGCTCGACGCGGACCCGGCAGGTCGAGCAGCGCGCGCGGCCGCCGCACATCGACAAATGCGGGATGCCGTGTGCGCGGCTGGCCTCCAGCACGCTGAACCCGCGCGGAACCCGGATCTCGCGGTCCGGATAGACGAGCTTCACGGTCGAGCCGCGGCGGCGCTGCACCAGCGTGCGGACCTGCCGGGCGCCAAGCAACGAACCGAACAGCGCTAGGTAGCCGTACCACCAGTTGTCGCGCAGGTCTTCGAGGGCGGCGCGCTGGGCGGCACTGACTTCCTCGGCGTAGAGCTTTTGAACATTCTGGAACGCCGGTTCCGCCGCGTGCGATTCGAGTTCCCGGTGCATCGCGAGGAAACCCAGCGCGGCGAGGATCGGAACGAGGCAGGACAGCGCGAACAGGACGTGCGACCAGCGCGGGAACCACGGCCGGTAGCGCAGCCACAGGTAGATGCCGATGGTGGCGTGGATCCACAGGACCGCAATCAGCGCGAGCTGGCGCGGCGCGCCCCCTCCCTGCACGATCTGCCAGACCACGCGCTCGTACACCGGGCTCGCGCCGATCGCGCCCGCCACGCGCGCGCCGACGACGTGGACGATCAGCAGCAGCGGGATCGTGAATCCGAGGGCGTAGCGAACCGCCTCGATCGGCGGCATGCGCAGCGTCTGCCGGTCCCAGAGCGCCATGAAGGCGAGCGTGACGTGCACCGTCGCCGCGCCGTACAGGAGGATCGTTCCGGGTACGCTGGTCCAGGCCGCCACCGCGACACGGAGCATCGATTCGGCGGCATCCAGCGACACCATGCCGAGCGCGTGATTGGCGAAGTGCAGCGCCACGTACGCGAACATCGTGAGGCCCGAAGCGAGCCGCAGATTGCGGCGCGACAGGGCTCGGCGGATGGGAGGGTCAGTCATCGCGCGCTCCGCGCGTGGACGCAGTGCGCGGCGGGCCATGGAGCGGGTGAAGGGAATCGAACCCTCGTATGCAGCTTGGGAAGCTGCCGTTCTGCCATTGAACTACACCCGCGCTCGCAACGATTATACGGCGGGCCGCAGGCATTCGCGGTTCACAGGATCAAGTCCGCGACAAACACGCCGACCATGGTGAATACGATCGCGACCTTGACCGCGGTGCCGACGAGCAGGCCCAGCCAGGTCGCGATTCCCACCCTGCCGGCGCGGCGCAGATCGCGCTGCGCGATCAGCTCGCCGATCGCAGCCCCGGCGAGCGGCATGAACACGAGGCCGACCAGGCCCGTGAACACGCCGGCCAGCGTCCCAATCGCAGCGCCCGCGATGGCGAGCTTGCTGGCGCCGACTTTTTTCGCACCGAGCGCCGCCGCCACGTAGTCGGCCGCAAACGCGATCAACGCGAGGACGGCCAGCGCGGCCACCGTCCACGCCGAAACGCGTGTGAAATTATCGATCCACGCGGCGAGCGCGATGCCGCCGAACACCAGCATCGCGCCGGGAAGCGCCGGAAGCACTGTGCCAACAATGCCGACGGCGATCATCAGGATCGCGACGATCCACAACAGTTCGGACATGAGTACCTGACGCAGGAACGGGAACCTGCGGATGATAACCTCGCGAACATCATGGCGGAGAAACGCATTCCCAACGTGCTCACCATCGCCGGCGTCGACCCCTCCGGGGGCGCCGGAGTCCTGGCCGACGTCAAGGCGATCAGTGCGAACGGCGCCTACGCCTGCGCGGTGGTCGCCGCGCTGACCGCGCAGAACACCGTCGGCGTGACCGGAATCTTCGCGATTCCGCCGGCCTTCGTGGGCGAGCAGATCGACACGCTGTTCGCGGACGTGCGTATCGATGCCGCGAAGATCGGCATGCTCGGCACAGCCCCGGTGACGGTGGCGGTCGCGGACCGGCTGGCGCACTGGCGTCCCCCGCACCTCGTGCTCGACCCGGTGATGATCGCGAAAAGCGGCGACGCGTTGCTCGAGCGCACCGCGATCGGGACGTTGCGCGAAGCGCTGCTGCCGCTGGCGACGATGATCACGCCGAACCTGCCCGAGGCCGGCGTGCTGCTGGAATCGCGCGCACCCGAATCGGTGAAGGAAATGAGGCGCTGCGCCGAACGCCTGCGCGAGGTGATGGCGCACGAAGGCGAACGCTGGGTCTACCTCAAGGGCGGCCACCTGCCGGGTGGCGACGCGATTGATCTCTTGCACGACGGCGACCGGATGATCGAGCTGAATGCACCGCGCATCGACACCCGCCATACGCACGGCACCGGCTGCACGCTGTCGGCAGCGCTCGCAGCACTTCTGCCGCAAGCGTCCGACGTGCCCGAGGCGGCGCGGCGCGCCAAGGACTACCTCACCCGCTCGATTGCGCAGGCCGGCCGGCTCGAGGTCGGCAAGGGCCACGGGCCGGTGCATCATTTTCACGTTTGGTGGTGACAGCGGGCGGATCGCTTGCCGCGGACCGCGCTTCGGCGTACCTTAGCGCCCTCACGCTAGGGGTCCTGCCCGCACTTCCGCGGGCGGGTGAGAAAGACCCTCAGGAACCTGATCCGGGTAATGCCGGCGAAGGGAAGCGTTCTCGTTCGAGCGCTCCCGGCCCAGCGGCCCCGCCAAGAGGAGCGCCATGAACGCCAAGGACGAATTCTTCGCACGCGACGCGACGGTGGACGCCGCCGCGGTCGCGCCGCTGCCGAAGTCCCGCAAGATCCACGTCGAAGGCTCGCGCCCCGACCTGCGCGTGCCGATGCGGGAAGTCGCGCAATCCGACACGCCGGCATTGTTCGGCGCCGAGGCAAACCCGCCGATCGTCGTCTACGACACCTCCGGTCCCTACACGGATCCGGCCGCATCGATCGACATCAAGCGGGGACTTCCCGCACTGCGCCAGCGCTGGATCGAACAGCGCGATGACACCATCGCACTCGACGGCCCAACGTCGGGTTACGGCCGCGAGCGATTGGCCGATGCGGCGCTGGCCGGCCTGCGCTTCGACCTCAAGCGGACGCCGCGCCGCGCCAAACCCGGTGCGAACGTGACGCAGATGCACTACGCCCGCCGCGGCATCGTCACGCCGGAGATGGAGTTCGTGGCGATCCGCGAGAACGGGTTGCGCGAAGCGATGCTGGCGAGCCTGCCGGCGGCGGTCACCCGGCAGCACGCGGGGCAGTCGTTCGGCGCGTCGATCCCCGCGCGGATCACGCCCGAGTTCGTGCGCGACGAGGTCGCACGCGGCCGGGCGATCATCCCGTCGAACATCAATCACCCCGAAACCGAGCCGATGATCATCGGCCGCAATTTCCTGGTGAAGATCAACGGCAACATCGGCAACTCGGCGCTGTCCTCGTCGATCGGCGAGGAAGTCGAGAAGATGACCTGGGCCACGCGCTGGGGTGCGGACACCGTGATGGACCTGTCCACCGGCAGGAACATCCACGAGACCCGCGAGTGGATCGTGCGCAACTCGCCGGTGCCGATCGGCACCGTGCCGATCTACCAGGCGCTGGAAAAGGTCGACGGCAAGGCGGAGGCGCTGACCTGGGAGATCTTCCGCGACACGCTGATCGAACAGGCCGAGCAGGGCGTGGACTACTTCACGATCCACGCGGGTGTGCTGCTGCGCTACATCCCGATGACGGCGAAACGGATGACCGGCATCGTCAGCCGCGGCGGCTCGATCATGGCGAAGTGGTGCCTCGCTCATCACCAGGAGAGCTTCCTCTACACGCGCTTCGAGGAGATCTGCGCGATCATGAAGGCCTACGACGTCGCCTTCAGCCTCGGCGACGGCCTGCGCCCCGGCTCGGGCGCCGACGCCAACGACGAAGCGCAGATGGCGGAACTGGCCACGCTCGGCGAGCTGACGCAGATCGCGTGGAAGCACGACGTGCAGGTGATGATCGAGGGCCCCGGCCACGTGCCGATGCACCTCATCAAGCACAACATGGACGAGCAGCTCCGGCTGTGCGGCGAGGCCCCGTTCTACACGCTGGGCCCGCTCACCACCGACATCGCGCCAGGCTACGACCACATCACCAGCGGGATCGGCGCGGCGATGATCGGCTGGTACGGCACGGCGATGCTCTGCTATGTGACGCCGAAGGAGCATCTCGGCCTGCCGAACAAGAGCGACGTCAAGGACGGCATCATCACCTACAAGATCGCCGCGCACGCCGCGGACCTCGCCAAGGGTCATCCCGGCGCGCAGATCCGCGACAACGCGCTCTCCAAGGCGCGCTTCGAGTTCCGCTGGGACGACCAGTTCAACCTCGGCCTCGACCCGGACAAGGCGCGCGAGTTCCACGACGAGACGCTCCCGCAATCGGGCGCCAAGCTCGCGCATTTCTGCTCGATGTGCGGCCCGCACTTCTGCTCGATGAAGATCACCCAGGACGTGCGCGACTACGCGGCGAAGCAGGGTCTCGCGGAGAACGAGGCCCTCGCCAAGGGGATGCAGGCGAAGGCGGTGGAGTTCGTG
>JBKKAZ010000067.1:0-6008 GCA_046714435.1 Casimicrobiaceae bacterium | reverse complement strand
GCGCTCGCCAAGGCGGGACTCAAGGTCGGCGATCTCGACGTGATCGAGTCGAACGAAGCGTTTGCTGCGCAGGCGCTGGGCGTGACGAAGGAACTCGGGCTCGATCCGAACAAGGTCAATCCGAACGGCGGCGCGGTCGCGCTGGGCCATCCGATCGGCGCCACCGGCGCGATCCTCACCATCAAGTGCATGTACGAACTGCACCGCACCGGCGGCCGCTACGGCCTGGTCACGATGTGCATCGGCGGCGGGCAGGGGATCGCGGCGGTGATCGAGCGCATGTAGGCGCCCCACGTCGCAGCATAGAACAGGCCGCGGGCAACCGCGGCCTTGTCTATTGCGGCGGCGCCCCGAAACTCGGAATTCAACTTCTGGATCGGGATGCTGGTGCCAGCGAAGACGCCCCGCGCGATCGTGGATCGTCTGCATCAGGAAACGCAGAAGGCGCTAGCATCCCCGGAAATCAAGGATCACTTCGCGAAGGTCGGCGCTGAACCCATACCGATGCGTACCTCAAAAACGAGCTGGAAGCAAACACGAAGCTCGTGAAAACGGTCGGGACTACGGCTCAGTGACGGAGGGCGCCGCGAAGCCGCGGCGCGTTCACGCGCCGGCAATTGCACGGGCGCTGGCAGGCGACGATCCGCCCGCCGTCACGGCTGCCGCCTGGTCGGCAGTATCGAGAACGGTCCAGCCGCGCCACCAACTGGCCGCCGCGACCGCGCCCCCACCAACAACGAGGGCGAGCGCTGGCAGTAGCTTGCCCTCGCCGTCGAGCAGCTGAGCCAGCCCCGCCGCCACCCCGCTCGCACCAATGAACGTGACGCGCAGCCACAGGCCGCACTCGATAAGCGCGCGACTGGCCTTGGGGCGCAATGCAGGTGTGGACGAATTCATGTTTACGTTTCGGTTTTCCATAAGTTCACCTATGCAGTCAAGTCGAGTTCAGCCGCGCGACAGCGGTGTGTTGGCGTGTCTGCAACGCTCTACCTGTAAGATTGGTGCGGACCTTTCCGTTCCAGCGCACGAATCCGCAGCTCGAGGTCGTACACGTCCGTCGCCTTTGCGAGGTACGCCTCGGTTTCACGTCTCTGCTGGGCCGCGCACCAACGGTCGAGGCGTTCGAAGAACCCGCCTCCGCGTGAAGGTGTCTTGATTGGGGCGCGGTCAGCGATAGCGTCCTGGCCCTCGTGCGCTTCGGATTCGCGTGCCGGGCGCGCCAGTGCGTTCTCCGCATGGCTGTGCGGCGCTGGCGAGGTGCTGCCAGACGTCGGCTCGGGGTGTACCGCCGTCGTCCTGGCCTCGATCGACGACGCGAGATGCTGCTTGAAAAGCGAATCGATCAGCGCCGCCTGCCCGTCGAAGACTTTCGCTGGCTGGACCCCGTGCAACTGCCTACTCAACGCGAGATGCGCGTTCGCTTCACCATGCGCGACGACGACCTTTAGCCCGGACTTGCGCGCGAGGTGCTTCATGATTGCGTTCTCGGCGAGACAGTGCATGAAGAGCGTCCGGTAGCCCGAGTTGGCGGCATGCAGAATCGCCCGCTGCAGGAGCGCGTGCCCGCAACCCTGATCGCGATAAGCCGGCTCGACGCTCAATCCGATCTCGGCAAACCATTGCGTGGGATCGAGCGCGAGATGCGCCATCCCGATCAGCGTGCGGTCGAGTGCGAAAACGCCGAAGATCCGATCGCGGGAAAAATCGATACCGGCGACGTAACGCTCGATCATCGCATCGCTCATCTGGGTGCCAAATCGCAGTCGACGGTCATCCGCGGGCAAGCGCGCAAGGTGGCGTACGAGCAGCGGGCTCTGCCGATGTGCAAGCAGGCGAACAGGGTCGCCGGCGCTTGTGGGTAGGCTCGTAGGATGCAAGTCGCTCCACCGCTCGACGCCGGCTGGCATGGCTACCCCAATCGCGATCACGGGATCAGCTCGAAGATCTCGCGAGAACTTCTTCGAATTTTCGCGATACCACGCCGGATCGGCCTAACCGCTAGCGCGCCGACCCATCTGTTCAGAGCACTTGCGGCGGCGAACACCCCGTCCACCAGCCGCTCGGCTTGAGCCAGTCGGGCCTTGGCAGCGGCCCGGTCGGGCGCGTGCATTTGTATCTCGTCGAGTCGCTTCATGAGGTCCACGGTGTTCATCGTTGGCACCTTTCACCTGTAACAACGCCTCCATCCTGCTTGGTTTGCTGCACCACACCAATTAAATGTACTCTACTAAGTATCTGATATTGCTATATTTGCATTAATAGTAAGAGTCTCATTATTCAGTTTTGTTGCATTGCAACAAGTGATTTGTTATCATCAGAGCATTGAATAGAACTCGCCCGAAAATCCCGATGGGTCGACGGCTGCCGCCGCTCGGTCCGTTGCGCGCGTTCGAAGCCGCAGCGCGACACTCGAGCTTCGCCAGGGCCGCCGAAGAGCTGAACGTCACCCCTGGGGCGATCAGCCACCAGGTGAAAGCACTCGAGGGCTATCTCGGAACGGAGCTCTTTCGCCGGCGTAATCGGGCGATCGAACTGACGCCTGCAGGCGAGGCAAGCCTGCCGAAACTGCGCGAAGGATTCGATTGCCTCGCCGAGGCGATTGATCGCGTCCGCGCACGGGATCAGGTCGCGACGCTTGCGATCAGCGCAGCACCGTCCCTTGCCGCTCGATGGCTCACGCCGCGGCTTCAGCACTTCGTCGCCGCACATCCCGACATCGATGTGCACATCAACGCCAGCACGAGCTTGATTGACGTGCGCGGCGACTGGTCTTCGTCAGACAGGGGAATGATCGCAAACCCTACCGAAGATGCCGACATCGCGATTCGTTTTGGATCGGGCGTGTACCCGGGTTTCCGGGCGGACAAGCTGTTGCCCGTAACCGTCACCGCCATGTGCAGTCCACGCCTGCTCGATGGCGAGCACCCGCTGCGTAGCCCCATCGACCTGCGGAACCACGCGCTCCTCAAGGACGATGCGGTCTACTTCGCCGGGGAAGGCGACTGGGACGTCTGGCTGCAGGCTGCAGGCGTCGGCGACATCGACACCTCGCGCGGGGTGCATTTCAGTCACTCGGTGCTCGCGATCGAAGCAGCGGCCGATGGCCTCGGTGTGGTGCTGGGGAACCCGATGCTCGCGGCGCCGGAACTCGCGGCAGGACGGCTCGTGATTCCTTTCGCAGTCCACCAGCCGTCGACATTCGCCTACTACGTCGTCTGCGCCGAGGCGAGTTGCGACCAGCCGGACGTCCTCGCGTTTCGCGACTGGCTGCAAGCGGAGGCCGAGCGCTCCGTGGTAGCGTCGGCAGGCTAGCGCTCCAACCCACAAGTTTCGAAGCAACAACGGCGAGAATCGGACGCCTTATCGCGGCGTCGGCTCCGAGGGTGCGTTGAGGTTCGTATACTTGGCGTTCAAGCCCAGGAGGAGCGTGAAGTTGTCGAAGCGTTTTGTGGCACTGGTCGTGGCCGGACTTGCGCTCGTTGCGGCCACGGCTGTTCCGGCGCAGGACAAGTTCGATCGCCCGGTGCGCATTCTCGTCGGTTTTGCGGCCGGTGGCACCGCGGACCTGATGGCGCGGCTGGTCGCCGACAAGATGAAGGACACGATCGGCCAGACGGTGATCGAACGCATGTAGGCGCACTGAAGCGCGCCAACCAGAAAGCCGCGGGCGACCGCGGCTTTTTCGTCGCTTGCGCGATCAGGGGCCGCCTCCCCCTGACGCGGCCGTCGGCGGAGGTCCGAGACGGCCCCGCTCGCTACCAGCGCAGCACGAACGGCCCCATTAGCGCTCCCGCCGCAGTGGGGATCAGCATGCCCGCGACGTACCAGACCGCGACGAACGGCGCCTGCATCTCGGGGCAATGCAGCGCATAGGCGAGGGCGCCGATCGCGCCTGCCAGCAGGCCGGCCGCCGCGCCGGCGACCACCGGGCGGGTCGGCGCGAGTGCACGCATCGCCCACAGCGTGCCGGCGAGGGCGGGGATCGACAACAGCGCGATGTTCCACGGGCACTCCCGCCACGTGAAGCCCATCAGCAGGTCCTCGCGCGAGCCCGCCGCGGCGCCCGCGAGCACGATGCCGGCAAACACCCAGATCGCGAGTACCGGCAATGCAACCAGCGCCGGTGCGCCGCGCAGGCGCACCCCCGGACGAGACAACCGCGCCACCGCGAGCAGAGCGGCACCGGCCACCGCAGCGGGAAAGGCGAGCTTGATCCAGAACATCGGCAGCGCTGTCGCCGGGGCGATGTCGGGGCGCACGCCCTGCGTCAGCGCCATAAGCAGGATCGCACCGAACGCTCCCCAACCGAGCGCGGTCGCATACCGCCTCGCGATGGCGTTGGATTCCGTGGCGCCGCCGCTTCGGGCCAGCAACGCGACCAGTTCGTCGGTCCTCATCCGCCGCTCCGGATCAGCGCCGCCAGTTTCTTGAGTCCGCGGTGGACCCCCACCTTGACCGCGGCTTCCGACATGCCGGTGGCGCGCGCGGCTTCGACGACGGACAGCCCCTGGATCTTCACCTGCACGATCGGCAGCCGCTGTCGCTCGGGCAGCCGCTCGAGCAGCTTGGCGATGTCGCGGCGGGCGTCGCTGGCTTCGGTATCCGACCCGGCCAGCACTTCCAGGTCGTCGTCGAACGGATCGTTCAGCGCGTCGTGCGCGGCTCGCCTGCGCAACAGGTCGACGAGCTTGTAGTGCGCGATCGCATGCACCCACGCCGTCAGCGGCCGGCCCGCGTCGTAGGTATGCCGCTTGTTGTGCACGGCGAGCAGCGCTTCCTGCACCAGGTCCTCCACTTCGTCCGGCAGTCCCGCCAGGCGCTTCCGGTAGTACGCGCGCAGGTGCGCGCCCAGCGATTTGAGGAACGCGTGATACGCCGTGGCATCGCCGGCCATCCCGCGAACCAACGCTTCGCGCAGGCGGTCTTCGCTCGCGCGGGCCCGGTCCTGACTATCCATTCGTTGCGTCCACGGGCTTGGTTACAAGGCGATGGCTGGTTTCGTGCCGGACGAGTCGAATTGTGCCTTCCTCCGTAACCGGCGGCCCGTTTCCCGCGAACTAGCACTCAGACCGTGCGTACCGCAGGGTCGAATCTGCCAACCCACAGGAGTTCAGCCCATGAAATGCCCTACCCTCGCCGTTGCCGCATTCACGCTCGCTGCCGCCGCCTCCAGCGGCGCGTTCGCCCAGGACAAAGCCATGATGGACAAGTCGATGAAGGAAGCGTCCGGCGGCAAGATGGAGCAATGCTACGGCGTGTCGATGGCCGGCAAGAACGACTGCGCCGCCGGCCCCGGCACGACCTGCGCCGGCACCTCCAAGGTGGACTATCAGGGCAATGCGTTCAAGTTGGTCGCCAAGGGAACCTGCACGACGATGAAGACGCCCAAGGGCACGGGATCGCTGACGCCGGTCAAGTCGTAACCCAGCCCGCGGGAAGATCTCTTTGATGATCGCGAGACCGTCGGCCGGTTTGGGCTTGAAGCCCGAGCATTATGCGGAGGCGCTCGCCGCGCCGGCCGATGGGTTGTGGTTCGAGGTCCATCCCGAGAACTACATGGTCGAGGGCGGGCCGCGCCTCGCGTGGCTCGAGGCGATCCGCAGCCGTCATCCGCTGTCACTGCACGGGGTGGCGATGTCGCTTGCCGCCGCCGCGCCGCCCGATCTTGCGCATCTCGCGCGGCTGGCAGAACTGGTCCGCCGCTTCGAGCCCGGGCGGGTGTCGGAGCACCTGGCGTGGTCGACCTGGCGTGGTCGCTACCATCCCGACCTCTTGCCGTTCCCGCGCACCGAGGAGGCGTTTGCGCGCATCGCCGACAGCCTGAGCCTCGTCCAGGATGCGCTGCGACGGCCGATTTCGATCGAGAATCCCGCGCATTACCTGCGGCTCGACGGGCACGCGTTCGACGAGATCGAGTTCCTCTCCGAACTGGCACAGCGCTCCGGCTGCGGCTTGCTGCTCGACGTGAACAACGTCTACGTGGGATCGCGCAACCTCGGCTACTCGGC
>JBKKAZ010000066.1:0-7595 GCA_046714435.1 Casimicrobiaceae bacterium | reverse complement strand
GGCCGCACCGACTACCCGAACCAGGTCAACAACGTGCTGTGCTTTCCGTTCATCTTCCGCGGCGCGCTGGACGTCGGCGCCACCACCATCACCACGGAGATGGAGCTGGCGGCGGTGCGCGCGATCGCCGAGCTCGCGCAGGCCGAGGCCTCCGACATCGTGGCGATGGCCTACGGCGGGCAGGACTTGCGCTTTGGGCCCGAATACCTGATCCCGCGGCCTTTCGATCCGCGCCTGATCGCCAAGATCGCGCCGGCGGTGGCCAAGGCGGCGATGGACTCGGGCGTGGCGACGCGACCGTTGAGCGACTTCGACGCCTACCGCGAACGGTTGATGACGTTCGTATACCACTCGGGCCTGCTGATGAAGCCGATCTTCCAGGCGGCGAAGAAGGCGCCCAAGCGGATTGTGTACGCGGAGGGCGAGGACGAGCGCGTGCTGCGGGCCGCGCAGATCGTGGTCGACGAGGGGCTTGCGACGCCGCTGCTCATCGGCCGGCCGGCAATTGTCGAGAAGCGCATCGAGCGCTTCGGCTTGCGTCTGGCGGCGGGGGTTAACTGCGAGATCGTCAATCCCGACCACGACCCGCGTTATCGGGAGTACTGGACCGAATACCACCGGCTGGCACAGCGCAAGGGCGTATCGCCGCAATACGCGAAGATCGAGATGCACCGCCGCCACACGCTGATCGGCGCGATGATGGTCCATCGCCAGGAGGCCGACGGCATGCTGTGCGGCACCTACGGCACCCATCGCGTGCACCTTCAGTACATCGACGAAGTGATCGGGTTGCGCAAGGGAGTAAAGGTGTTCGCGGCCATGAACGCGGTGATGCTGCCGGGCCGGACGCTGTTCATCGCCGACACCTACGTCAACGCCGATCCGACCGCCGAGGAGATCGCGCAGATCGCGACGCTCGCCGCCGACGAGATCCGGCGCTTTGGCATCGAGCCCAAGGTTGCGTTGCTGTCGCATTCGAATTTCGGCACCAGTGAACTGCCGTCGGCGAAAAAGATGCGCGACGCGCTGGGATTGCTAAGAGCGCGCGACCCGCAACTCGAGGTCGAAGGCGAGATGCACGGCGACGCGGCGCTGGACGAAGCCGTGCGCAACGCGATGTTCCCGAACGCGCGCCTGACCGGGCAAGCGAACCTGCTGATCATGCCGACCATCGACGCCGCCAACATCTCGTTCAACCTGCTGAAGTCGGCGGCCGGCGGCGGCGTGACGATCGGGCCGATACTGCTCGGCGTGGCGGCACCGGTGCACATCCTCACGCCCTCCACCACGGTGCGCCGGATCGTCAACATGACCGCGCTGACCGTGGTCGACGTGATTTCCGCGCAACAGGGCCAGGCGCGGCTGCTCTGACGGGTTCGCGCCGGGCCGGCATTTCAACGCGCTTCGGTTTCGGTGCACAATCGCGTTCGCCGTCCCCGTTTCGGGGCCTTGCGGGAGGTCTGCCATGTCGCGGTTTCGCTGGGCCCGCCGGATTGCGGGGCCCTTGTTGGTGCTCGCGCTCACCGTCGCCGTACCCGCTGCGCAGGCGCAGGACACCAAGATCAACTTCCAGCTCGACTGGCGCTTCGAGGGCCCATCGGCGCTGTTTCTGCTCGCCAAGGCCAAGGGGTACTTCGCGCAGGAAAAACTCGACGTCAGCATCGACGCCGGCAACGGTTCGGGCAACGCGGTCAACCGGGTCGCGTCCGGCAACTACCAGATGGGCTTCGCCGACCTCGCCGCGCTGATCGAGTTCGTCGGCAACAATCCGACGGCGCCGAACAAGCCCGTCGGCGTGATGATGGTCTATGACGCCACCCCGGCGGCGGTGTTTTCGCTCAAGAAGACCGGCATCCGAAAGCCTGCCGACCTGATCGGCAAGAAGATGGGCGCGCCGGTGTTCGACGCCGGCCGCCGCGCGTTCCCAATTTTCGCCAGGGCCAACAACCTCGACACGGCCAAGATTGTCTGGACCGCGATGGACGCGCCGTTGCGCGAGACCATGCTGGCGCGCGGCGAAGTCGATGCCATTACCGGCTTCTACTTCACGAGCCTGCTGAATCTCAACGCGCGCGGCATCAAGGACGAGGACATCGACGTGATGCGGTATCCCGCGCACGGCGTTGCGCTGTACGGCAATGCGATCATCGCTGCCGACCAGTTCATCAGGGAAAAGCCCGACGCCGTGCGCGGATTCCTGCGCGCCTTCGTGAAGGGGGCGCGCGACGTGCTCGCTGATCCGGATGCCGCGATCCGCTATGTCAAGGAGCGCGACGCACTGATCGACGAGGCGCTCGAGAAGCGGCGCCTGAAGCTCGCGATCGCGAGCGTCATCGCGACGCCGGCCGCGAAGGCGGACGGCATCGGAGGCGTCACGGCAAAGCGCTTGAACGACATGGTCGCGCAGGTCTCGGCCGCCTTCGAACTCAAGAGTCCGGTCAAGCCGGAGCAGGCCTTCAATCCGGACTTTCTGCCGGCGAGGGCCGAGCGCATGGTGTTCGCCAAGTAAGGCATCGACGGGGCCGGCGAGCCGTTCTGCCGGCCCCGTTCTTCCATGGACGTTTTCCCCCGCGTGGAATTCTCGAACGTCTTTCTCGCCTACGATGGTCAGGACGCGTTCGTCAGCATCGTGCACGAACTGCGCGAGAAGATCGGCCTGGTGCGCAAGGGCTGATCATGGCAACCCGCGATCGTCGCCTCGAGGTTGCCGCGCCGTGGATACTCACGCTCACCATCGTGGTGGTCTGGTTCGAGAATCGCATGACCGGTCGGGCGCGTCGCGGGCAGGCCGCATGACGCCGCCGGCCGCCGCGAGTGCCGTGCCGCGCGAGGACTGGCGTGCGCACCTCGAGCTTGCGTTTGACGCTTCGGCCCTCGGCACGCGACTCGCATTGCGGCGTCATAGCGGGCCGTTGGTGGTGCAGCGGCCGCTCTATCCCGAAGGCCCTGCGGTCTGCCACGCGATCATCGTCCATCCCCCCGGCGGGATGGCCGGCGGCGATGCGCTGGCCATCGACGTCGAGGCCGGCGCCAACGCGCAGGCCCTGCTGACGACGCCGGGCGCAGGCAAGCTCTACAAGAGTGCCGGGCGGGTCGCGTCGCAGCTCGTCCAACTCATGGCGCGGGATTCGGCTTCGATCGAGTGGCTGCCGCAGGAGTCGATCGTATTCGATGGGGCCGAGGCGTCACTGGGGCTCGATGTCGACGTCGCCCCCGGGGCGCTGGTGGTCGCGTGGGAGATCGTGACGCTGGGCCGGGAAGCGATGGGCGAGCGCTTCGCTTCGGGGCGCCTGCGCACGCGGCTGCGCGTCCAGATCGGCGATCGCCTTGCGCTGTGGGAGATGGGCGACCTCGCCGGGAACAGCACGTGGCTCGCATCGCCGGCCGGCTGGCGCAATGCGCGGACTTGCGGTACGTTGGTCGTGGCGGGTCGTCCGGTCGTGGACGGCCTGCTGGACCAGTGTCGCGACGCCGTCGTGCGCTGGAATACGACGAGCGCGGTGTCGAGGCTGGAGCCTTCGCTGCTGGTCGCGCGGTATCTGGGGCCTTCAGCCGGCGAGGCGCGCGAAGCGTTTGTCGCGCTCTGGCGGCGGATTCGCCCCGCTCTGGCCGGACGCGAGGCTTCGCTGCCTCGCATCTGGGCGACCTGACACGGCAAGGGCTGGCATGGAACTGACTCCACGCGAGAGGGACAAGCTGCTGATCTTTACCGCCGCACTCGTGGCCGAGCGCCGGCGCGCTCGGGGACTGAAGCTCAACTACCCGGAGTCGATCGCGTACATTACCGCAGCGGTCATGGAGGGCGCGCGCGACGGGCGCACGGTGGCGGAACTGATGCACTATGGCCGGACCTTGCTCTCACGCGACGACGTGATGGAAGGCGTGCCCGAAATGATCGCGGATGTCCAGGTCGAGGCCACCTTCCCCGACGGCACCAAGCTCGTCACCGTGCATACGCCCATCGCATGAGCATGATTCCCGGTGAACTCATCGTCGATGACGGAACGATCGAGCTCAACGCAGGTCGACCGGTGATCACGCTCAGCGTGGCGAACACCGGCGACCGGCCGATCCAGGTCGGCTCGCACTATCACTTCTTCGAGACCAACGAGGCGCTCGCGTTCGATCGCGATTCCGCGCGGGGCTTCCGTCTCGACATCCCCGCCGGAACCGCCGTCCGCTTCGAGCCGGGCCAGTCGCGCAGCGTGCAGCTGGTGGCGCTCGCCGGCGATCGCATCGTGTACGGATTCAACGCCCGCGTGATGGGCAGGCTAGAGCCATGAGTCCCTCACCCCTCACCCCTTGCCCCTCTCCCGCTCGCGGGAGAAGGGAATCTCCTGCTCCCTTCTCCCGCTCGCGGGAGAAGGGTCGGGGATGAGGGGACGGAATGAGCGTGAAGATCTCTCGCCGCGCCTATGCGGAGATGTTCGGCCCGACCACCGGCGACCGGGTGCGGCTCGCCGACAGCGCACTCGTCATCGAGGTCGAGCGCGACTATACGGTCTACGGCGACGAAGTGAAGTTCGGTGGCGGCAAAGTGATCCGCGATGGCATGGGCCAGTCGCAGCGAACTTCGCGCGACTGCGTCGACACCGTCATCACCAACGCGCTGATCCTCGACCATTGGGGAATCGTCAAGGCCGACATCGGCATCAAGGACGGACGCATCGCGGGCATCGGCAAGGCCGGCAATCCCGACATCCAGCCGGGCGTCAGCATCGTCATCGGTCCCGGCACCGAGGCGATCGCCGGCGAGGGCCTGATCGTGACCGCGGGCGGCATCGACAGCCACATCCATTTCATCTGCCCGCAGCAGATCGATGAAGCGCTGGCGTCGGGCATTACCACGATGATCGGGGGCGGAACCGGCCCTGCGACGGGCACCGCGGCGACGACCTGCACGCCGGGCCCGTGGCATCTTGCACGCATGCTGCAGGCGCTCGACGCATTTCCGATGAACTTCGGCCTGCTCGGCAAGGGCAACGCGAGCCTTCCTGCCGCGCTCACCGAGCAGATCGAAGCCGGCGCCATCGGCCTCAAGCTGCACGAGGATTGGGGAACGACACCGGCGGCCATCGACTGCGCGCTCACCGTCGCCGACGCGACCGACACCCAGGTCGCGATCCACACCGACACGCTGAACGAGAGCGGCTTCGTCGAAGCCTCGATCGCGGCGTTCAAGGGCCGCACGATCCACACCTATCACACCGAGGGCGCGGGCGGCGGCCACGCGCCGGACATCATCAGGGTTTGCGGCGAGGCGAACGTGCTGCCGTCGTCGACCAATCCGACGCGGCCTTACACGGTGAACACGCTCGACGAGCATCTGGACATGCTGATGGTCTGCCATCACCTCGATCCGGGGATCGCGGAGGATGTAGCTTTCGCCGAGTCGAGGATCCGCCGCGAGACCATCGCGGCTGAAGACATTCTCCACGACCTCGGGGCGTTCTCGATGATTGCGTCGGATTCGCAGGCGATGGGGCGGATCGGCGAGACCATCACCCGCTGCTGGCAGACCGCGCACAAGATGAAGCTGCAGCGCGGCGCGCTGGCGCAGGATCCGGCGCGAAACGACAACTTCCGGGCGAAGCGCTACGTCGCGAAGTACACGATCAACCCGGCGCTGACCCACGGCATCGCGCACGAGGTTGGCTCGCTCGAGGTCGGCAAGTGGGCGGACCTGGTGCTCTGGAAGCCGGCATTCTTCGGCGTCAAGCCGTCGCTGGTGTTGAAGGGCGGCACCATCGCGCTGGCCCAGATGGGGGATCCCAACGCATCGATCCCGACGCCGCAGCCGGTGCACGCACGGCCGATGTTCGGCGCCTTCGGCGGTGCGGTGGCGAAGGGCTCGCTCGCGTTCGTGTCGCAAGCAGCGTTGGCGGCAGGCGTTCCCGAGCGCATCGGCTTGGGCAAGAACGCGGTCGCGGTCAGGGCGTGCCGCAGCGTACGCAAGGCCGACATGGTGCACAACGACTGCACGCCGGACATCTCCGTCGATCCCGAGACCTACGTCGTCGTCGCCGATGGACAGGCGCTGCTGTGCGAGCCGGCGAGCGTGCTGCCGATGGCGCAGCGCTATTTTCTCTTCTGATCATGCTGACATTCGACCGCCGGGCGGCGCCAGGCACCCCTCCGACCGGAACGCTCACGCTCCCCTGCGAGGCGCGACGCAGGAGCCGCCAGAAGGTGACGCTCGACAGCGGCGAGGAGGCCGGGGTAATGCTGGCGTGGGGGGAGTCGCTTCGCCACGGCGACCTGATCGCGTCGACCGAGGGGCGGGTCGTGCGCGTGGTCGCGGCGGACGAGCCGGTCCTGCTGATCCGTTGCAGCCATCCCCGCGAACTCGCGCGCGTCGCCTACCACCTCGGCAATCGGCACGTCGCGGTCGAAGTCGGCGAGGGCACGTTGAAGATCGCGCCGGACCACGTGCTGCGCGCGATGGTCGAAGGACTCGGCGCCAAGGTCGAGCGCGCCAACCTGCCGTTCGATCCGGAGGCAGGCGCGTATGGCGCCCACGGCCACCCACCGCACGATCGCGTCGGCCGGCTGATCGGCGGCGGCAAGCAGGCGTCATGACCGTCGCTCCGGACAGCGTCAGCGCGCGGCGCCTGGCGCCCCTGCTGCAACTCGCAAGCCCGATGCTCCCGGTCGGCGCCTACGCGTACTCGCAGGGCATCGAGCGCGCCGTCCACGACGCGTTGATCACCGACGCTGCTTCGGCGCAACGCTGGATCGACGATGTTCTCGCGGGACCGATGACGCGTTTCGAAGCGCCGCTGTGGCTGCGCTTGTACCGCGCGGCGCTCGCTCGCGATGCCCACGGGTTCGCGGCATGGAACCAGCGCTTCGTCGCCAGCCGCGAGACCTTCGAACTGCGCGCCGAAACGGTGCAGATGGGCGGGTCGCTCAAGCTGCTGGCCCGCGAGCTGGCGTTGGACGCGGCCGTTGCCGCGCTCGAAATCGACGAGCCCTCGTTTCCTGCCGCGTTCGCCGCCTGCGCCGTCGCTCTCGAGGTGGCCGAGGCCGATGGACTTTGCGCCTACCTCTGGAGCTGGCTAGAAAACCAGGTCGCAGCTGCGCTGAAGGCTGTCCCGCTCGGTCAGGTGGCCGGGCAGCGCATCCTGCGTGCCGCGCAGGCCGGACTCGATCGCGCGCTTGCCACGGCATGCGTGCTGGACGACGATGAGCTCGCCTCGACCGCGCCGGGCCTCGCGCTGACCTCGGCGCTGCACGAGACTCAGTACTCGCGCCTGTTCCGCTCCTGACCTGCTTGCGTCGAGGACCGCTTTCATGTCGCTACCTGTCGCTCCTTTGCGGGTCGGTGTCGGCGGTCCGGTTGGCTCGGGCAAGACCACGCTGGTCGAAGTCCTCTGCAAGGCTATGCGCGACCGCTGGAACCTCGCGGTCGTGACCAACGACATCTACACCAGGGAGGACGAGCGGTTGCTGGTCGTCGCGGAGGCACTGGCCCCGGAGCGGATCATGGGCGTCGAGACCGGCGGCTGTCCGCACACCGCGATCCGCGAGGACGCATCGATCAATCTCGACGCCGTCGCGCGCATGTCGGCGCGCTTTCCCGGACTCGACGTCGT
>JBKKAZ010000065.1:0-2697 GCA_046714435.1 Casimicrobiaceae bacterium | reverse complement strand
GCCGGTGGCCATCGCGGTCTGTTCAAGCCGAGCGCCGATGCCGCGACCCAGCCGTCGACGTCCCCGCACGGAGGTCACAAGTGATTGCCGCCCTTCGCGTGGCGTCGACGGCGACCGCCACGATGCTTCTCGCGGGCTGCGCGACGCTTGCCCCCGACGCCGGCCTCGATCGCGTGCAGGAACTCGCCCGCGAGCGCACCGGTGTCGATGTCGCGCTTCCACACGCGGACGCCGACGAAACGTCGGCACGCGCAAGAGTCGACGCGCTGCTCGCGCAACCGCTCACCGCCGAGGCTGCCATCGAGATCGCATTGCTCCAGAACCCGGGGTTCCGCGCGCGGATCGCCGAGCTCGCTGTGGCCGATGCCGAACGCGTCCAGTCCGGCCGGCTCGCGAATCCGAGCTTCTCGTTCTCCGACAGGCGCAGCGCCGAGGTGAAGACGATCGAGCGCACGCTGATGCTGAACATCATCAGCCTGGTCACGCTACCGCTGAACCAGAAGCTCGCAGCGCGCAGATTCGAGGATGCCCAGCTCCGACTCGCCGCGGACGGCGTCGCTCTCGCCGCCCAGACTCGCCGCGCGTGGATCCGCGCCGTTGGTGCCGCCGAGCAGCTGGTGTACTACGAGCAGGCGCACGACGCCGCCTCGGCCGCCTCCGACCTCGCGGCGAGGATGCGTGCGGTCGGCAACTTCAGCCAGCTCGCCCACTTGCGTGAGCAGGCGTTCGCCGCCGACACGGCGGCCGGCCGCGCACGCGCGCGCCTCGCGGCCGCTGCCGAGCGCGAGCGCCTGGTTCGCGTGCTCGGCGTATTCGGCGACGACGTCGCGTTCAAGCTTCCTCCCCGCCTGCCCGACCTTCCCGTTACCACGGAATCGCCGCTCGATGCGGAGCGCGTCGCGCTCGAGTGGCGGTTGGACGTGGCTGCGGCGCGGCGTGGGGCCGAAGCCATGGCGCAGGCGTTGGAGCTGACCAAAGTGACGCGCTTTGTAAACGTGCTGCACGCCGGCTACGCGAACGAGAGCGAGAGCGGTGAAGTTCGCAAGAACGGCTACGAAGTCGAGATCGAGCTGCCGTTGTTCGATTTCGGCGATGTCAAGCTGAAGCGCGCCGAGGCCATCTACCTGGCCGCGATCGCGCGCGTGCGGGAAACCGCGATCAACGCGCGTTCGGACGTGCGCGAGCGACACGCCGCGTACCTCACCGCCTACGATCTCGCCCGGCACCAGCGCGACCTGGTCGTGCCGCTGCGCAAGTCGATCTCCGACGAGATGCTGCTACGCTACAACGGCATGTTGATCGGCGTGTTCGAACTGCTCGCCGACGCGCGCGCGCAGGTGGCCAGCGTCAATCTGGCCATCGAATCGACGCGCGATTTCTGGCTGGCCGATTCGCATCTCAAGCAGGCGCTCGTCGGCGGCTCGGCGGCGGGCGGCATGTTGGCCGCGCCGACCGCAGTACTGGAAAGCGCCGGTGGCGGCGGTCACTGATGGCAAAGACGATCATGAATCCGATGCGCAGAAGAGTGCTGGGTGCTGGCGCTGCAACCGCAGCCGCGCTCGCGACCGTGGACCGAGCCGCGCTCGCCGCGCTGCCCGAGATCGTGTCCGCCGACAGGCCGGCGACCGTGCCGCCGCCGGCGCCGTCGAGCGGCCGTCCGTTTCAACCTGTCGTCACGCTGAACGGCTGGTCGCTGCCGTGGCGCATGAACGGCAACATCAAGGAGTTCCACCTGGTCGCCGAGCCCGTCGTGCGCGAGCTCGCGCCCGGAATGAAAGCGAACCTGTGGGGCTACAACGGGCAATCGCCCGGGCCGACGATCGAGGTCGTCGAGGGCGACCGGGTCCGCGTCTTCGTGACCAACCGGCTGCCGGAGCACACGGCGGTGCACTGGCACGGACAGCGGCTGCCCAACGGCATGGACGGCGTCGGCGGGCTCACTCAACCGCAGATTCCCCCGGGCAAGACGTTCGTCTACGAGTTCGACGCGCGTCGCCCCGGCACGTTCATGTACCACCCGCACGCCGACGAGATGGTGCAGATGGCGATGGGCATGATGGGACTGTGGATCACCCATCCGCGCGATCCGAAGCTCATGCGCGTCGATCGCGACTTCGCGTTTCTGCTCAGTGGGTACGACATCGACCCGGGGAGCTACACGCCGAAGGTGATGACCATGCTCGATTTCAACCTGTGGACGTTCAACAGCCGGGTGTTTCCCGGCATCGATTCGCTGCCCTGTCGCCTCGGCGACCGGGTCCGGATCCGCATCGGCAACCTGACGATGACCAACCACCCGATCCACCTCCACGGCCACGAGTTCGTCGTCGCGGGAACCGACGGCGGCTGGACCAGTCCCGGCTCGCGCTGGCCGGAAGTCTCGGTCGACGTGGCCGTCGGGCAGATGCGGGCGATCGAGTTCGACGCGACCGAGCCCGGCGACTGGGCGCTGCACTGCCACAAGTCGCATCACACGATGAACGCCATGGGCCATGAGGTGCCGACGATGATCGGCGTGGACCATCGTGGGGTCGCGCAGAAGATCCTGAACCTCGTTCCCGACTACATGGTGATGGGCGAGCGCGGCATGGCCGACATGGGCGAGATGGAAATGCCGCTGCCCGAAAACACGTTGCCGATGATGAGCGGCGCGGGCCCGATGGGTCCGCTGGAGATGGGCGGCATGTTCACCGTTGT
>JBKKAZ010000064.1:0-2146 GCA_046714435.1 Casimicrobiaceae bacterium | reverse complement strand
ATCGTGAAAAACACGAGCAACAGGTCGGCGAACGAGAGCTTCGACGGATCGAAGCTCACGCGCACCACTTCAGCGTGTCCGGTCCGGCCGCCGCAAACCGCCTCGTAGCTCGGGTTCGCGTCGCTCCCGCCGGCGTAACCTGATTCGACCTCGACGACGCCTTCCAGGTCGCGGAACACCGCATCCAGGCACCAGAAACAGCCGCCGCCCAGCACCGCGGTTTCAGTTGCAGCAGCAGTTTCCGTCATCGTGGTCTCCAGCGCGGGATTCGCCGCGGGCGGACCGGGGCACTCGGCGCTTTCGCGTACCGACCATGTCGACGGTCGCGCCGCATACCTTACACCGGTAGCAGTTGCGCGCTCGGTCCAGTGCGATAATCGGCGCCGCCCATGGCCCGATCCCCATTCGCGAGCGCCGCCGCCTTCGTGGCGGGCGTGACTCGTCGGCTCACCGGCGTAGGACTCGGCCGTACCGCAGCCGCGTTGTCGTTCACCACCTTGCTTGGGCTGGTTCCGGTGTTCACCGTCGCGTTCTCCTATGTGGCACGCTATCCGCTGTTCGAGCGCTGGCTGAGCGCCCTCGAGCAGTTCCTGGTGAGACACCTGTTTCCCGGCAGCGGTGCCGCCATCCGGCCCTATCTGGACGAGTTCACCGCCAAGGCCGGCGAGTTGAAGGGCGTCGCGTTCGTTTTGGTGGTGGTCACGGCGCTGTTCGTCGTTGCCACGGTCGAACGGGAAATCAGCGCGATCTGGGGCATGCGCGAGCCGCGCTCGCGGGTGCGTCGCATCCTCACCATCGCGCTCGGGATCACGCTGGGGCCGCTCGCAATCGGCGCGGCCGTCTATTGGACCCACTGGCTGCTCGAAGCTTCCCTCGAGGCCGCGCCGTTCACCGAGCCGGCGGTGACTTGGCTTGCGGCGCCCATCGCGGTGGGACTCGCCACGCTGTTCTTCGCGTTGCTCTACGCGGTCCTGCCGGCGCGGCGTGTTCCATGGCGATCCGCGCTCGCCGGCGGACTGGTCGCAGCGCTCGCGTTCGAGGCGGCCAAGCGCGGTTTTGTGTTCTACGTCGCTACCGTGCCGACCTATCAGCGCGTCTATGGCGCCGTGGCGGTTCTGCCGCTGTTCCTGGTCTGGATATTCGTGTCCTGGATCATCGTGCTGTTCGGGGCGGCGGTGACGGCGACGCTGGTCGAGGGCCCGCCCCGCCGGAACGCTTCCAGAGGCCGCCAGTCGGCCTCCTGAACAACGCGCCTTGCCGAATCCCGACCGCCAAGCTACATTGCGCGTCCCGCGCTTGCAAGGAGCGATAGCGACTGTGTGGTCCATCATTCAGGCAGCAGGCTGGCCGATCTGGCCGCTGATCCTCGCATCGATCACCGCGCTCGCGCTCATCTTCGAGCGCCTGTGGACGCTGCGGCAGGCCGCAGTCGCGCCGTCCAACATGGTCGACCAGGTGCTCGCGGAGTTCCGCCAGGGCGGGGCGACGCCTGAGTTGCTGCAAAAGACCGCATCCCACGGCCCGCTGGGCCGCATCCTCGCCGCGGGACTCGCCAACGTGAAGGCGCCGCGGCCGGTGATGAAGGAGGCGATCGAGGAGGTCGGCCGCGTCGTCACCCACGACCTCGAGCGCTTCCTCACCACGCTGGGCACGATAGCGGCGATGTCGCCGCTGCTCGGCCTGCTCGGCACCGTGGTCGGCATGATCGAGATCTTCGGCTCGCAGTCGTCGACCGCCAGCAACCCGATCCAGCTCGCGCAGGGAATCTCGATCGCACTGTACAACACGGCGATGGGCCTGATCATCGCGATTCCGAGCATGATCTTCTACCGGCACTTCCGGGGCAAGGTCGACGCGCTGATTGTCGAGATGGAGCAGCAGGCGATCAAGCTCGTCGATTTCGCGCACGGCGATCGCCGCAGCTGACCGGGTCGTTTCGGCATGAACCTGCGCCGCAGCGTCCACCGCGACGAGCCAGAGATCAACTTCATCCCGTTGATCGACGTGCTGCTGGTCATATTGATCTTCCTGATGATCACGACGACCTACCAGCGCGTCGCCGAGCTGTCGATCACGCTGCCGGAGGCCGAGGCCGACCCGGCCAAACAGCGCCCGCGCGAGATCAGCGTCGGCATCGACGCCCAGG
>JBKKAZ010000063.1:0-32152 GCA_046714435.1 Casimicrobiaceae bacterium | reverse complement strand
TTCGCGCCGTCCGCGTCGTTCCAAAAGCCGATCGGCATCGACGGAAAAGGCTTGGTGCACACGAGCTCGCCGCGCTCGCCCTGCACAACCGGCTTGCCGTCATCGTCGAATGCATCTACCGCCATGCCGAGCCCGCGGCATTGCAGCTCTCCTCGCCACACCGGCAGCGTCGGGTTGCCGAGCGCGAAGCAGCTCACGATGTCGGTGCCGCCCGAGATCGACGAAAGGCAGATGTCGTGCTTGATCGCCTCGTACACGTAGTCGAAGCTCTCGGGCGACAACGGGCTTCCGGTCGAGAACATCGTGCGCAGCGACTTGAGCGCGTAGTCCTTGACCGGCACCATCGCGACCTTGCGCAACGCGTCGATGTACTTCGCCGATGTGCCGAAGTGGGTCATCGACTCGGCTTCTGCGAGGTCCCAGAGCACGCGGCCGCGGGCGACGAACGGCGAGCCATCGAACAGCAGCAGCGTCGCGCCCGCCGCCAGCCCCGAGGCGAGCCAGTTCCACATCATCCAGCCGCAGGTCGTGAAGTAGAACAGGCGGTCGCCCGGCTTGAGGTCGCCGTGCAGACGGTGCTCCTTCAGGTGCTGAAGCAGCGTTCCCCCGGCGCCATGCACGATGCATTTCGGCACGCCGGTGGTCCCGGACGAGTACAGGATGTAAATCGGGTGATCGAACGGCAGCGATTCGAATTCGATGGGACCGCCGGCAAAGGGTGCTACGAACGCTTCCCAGGTCGAGGCGCCGCGCAACGCCGGAAACTCGTTCGCGAAGCCGATGCCCTCCCGCAGGTAGGGCACGACCACCACGCGCTCGACCGACGGCAGCTTGTCGACGATCTCGGCGACCCTGTCGAGTAGCGAGATCGGCTTGCCGTTGTACCAGTAGCCATCGGCCGTGAACAGCACACGGGGCGCGATCTGCCCGAAGCGGTCCAGCACGCCCTGCACGCCAAAGTCCGGGGAGCATGACGACCAGATGCAGCCCTTCGCGGTCGCGCCGAGCATCGCGATCATCGTTTCCGGAAGATTCGGCAGGTAGGCGGCGACCCGGTCGCCCACGCGCAGTCCCTGGGCGGCGAGCGCGGACGCGACCTTCGACGCGCTCGCGTAGAGCTCCGCGTGCGACACCCGGCCCTTCGCCTTGTCCTCGCCCCAGAACACGATGGCGTCGCCGCGGTCGTCGCGCGATCGGCGCTCGAGCAGGTTCTGCGCGAAGTTGAGACGGGCATCGGGAAACCACCTGGCCCCGGGCATCCGGTCGCCGTCTTCGAGCGTGCGCTCGCCGCGCACGCCGACGATCCCGCCGTCGTCCCACACGGCGCGCCAGAACGCCTCCTTGTTCGCGATCGACCACCTCCACAGCGAGGCGTAGTCGGGAATCGTGATGCGCTCCGACCGCTCGATCGTTCGGGCGAACGCGGTGAGAATGGCGCCGGCGATGCGCTGCGCCGAAGGCTCCCAGAGTTTGACCGCGCTCATCGCGCTGCCCGGAACCGGACCGCTTCGTGCAGCCAGTCGATCCGCACCCGTGCCGTGTCGCGGAAGCAGACTGTATTGTCGACGTGGCCGGGCGCGTCCCTGTCGCCCCATAGGATGGGTAGGCGCACGGGAAGCCGGCGATGCGGTCGGGAAGTCATGTGGCGAAGGGCGACGACGGCGAACAGGATGTCAGATGCGATTATACAATCGCCACTTTGATTCGACGCCCGCCAGGCGGAGGGAGACGACATGACGCAACCAACCACGGCCGATCCGCGCGAGGCGATGGAATACGACGTGGTCATCGTCGGCGGCGGTCCCGCAGGGCTTTCCGCTGCGATCCGGCTGAAGCAGCTCGCTGCCGCCGCAAAGCGCGAAGTGTCGGTTTGCGTGCTCGAAAAGGGCTCGGAGATGGGCGCGCACACGCTTTCGGGCGCCGTGATCGACCCGCGCGCGTTGAACGAACTGCTGCCCGACTGGAAGGAGCGCGGCGCGCCGATCGAAACTGCGGTAAGCGAGGACCGCATGCTGGTCCTGACCGCCGACAAGGCCTACCGCATTCCCAACGCGACCCTGCCGCCGCTGATGAACAACCACGGCAGTTACATCGTTAGCCTCGGCAACGTGTGCCGCTGGCTCGGCGGCATCGCGGAGGCGCTCGGCGTCGAGATTTACCCCGGATTCGCCGCGGCCGAGGTGCTCTACGATGATTCCGGCGTGGTGATGGGCGTGGCGACCGGCGATCTCGGCATCGCCAAGGATGGCGCTCGCAAGGCCGAATTCCAGCGCGGGATGGAGTTGCACGCCAAGTACACATTGTTCGCCGAAGGCGTGCGCGGATCGCTCTCGCAGGCGCTGATGGCGCATTTCAACCTGCGTGACGGCGTCGATCCGCAGAAATACGGCATCGGCATCAAGGAGCTCTGGCAGGTCGCGCCGGCACAACACCACCCCGGGCTCGTCGTCCACAGTTCCGGCTGGCCGCTCGGCAACGACGTGGGCGGCGGCTCGTTCGAATACCACTACGGCGAGAACCTGGTTTCGGTCGGCTTTGTCCTGCATCTCAACTACGCCAATCCACATCTGTCACCCTACGACGAGTTCCAGCGCTTCAAGACCCACCCCGCGGTCCGCGGGACGTTCGAAGGCGGCAAGCGAATCGGCTACGGCGCGCGTGCAATCAACGAAGGCGGATTGCAATCGGTACCTAAGCTTGTGTTTCCCGGCGGCGCGTTGATCGGCTGCAGCGCCGGGTTCGTTAACGTTCCGCGTATCAAGGGCACCCACAACGCGATGAAGACCGGGATGCTGGGCGCCGAAGCCGCGTTCGCGGCGCTTGGCCAAGGCCATGCCCGCGACACGCTGACCAGTTACGACGAGGCCTGGCGCAAGTCGTGGGTCTACGAGGACCTGTGGAAGGTTCGCAACGTGAAACCCGGTCTCAAATGGGGCCTCTGGGCCGGCATGATGCACGGCGGCGTCCATATGTGGCTGAACGACCTGGGTCTGGGCGCGCTGGTACCGTGGACGCTTCGCCACGGCGAGCCCGATCACGCCTGCCTGAAGCCGGCCGCGAGCATGCCGAAGATCGACTACCCGCGCTACGACGGAAAGCTGACCTTCGACAAGCTGTCCTCGGTGTTCCTGTCGAACACCAATCATGCGGAGGACCAGCCAGTCCACCTGCGGCTGCGCGATCCCGCCATTCCCGTGGCGGTGAATCTCGCGCTATACGACGGCCCGGAAGCGCGCTACTGCCCGGCGGGCGTCTACGAGTTCGTGGCTACGGCCGGCGCCGGCGAAGGCGCGAAGCGGTTACAGATCAATGCCCAGAACTGCGTGCACTGCAAGACCTGTGACATCAAGGACCCGCAGCAGAACATCCACTGGGTCACGCCGGAAGGCGGAGGCGGCCCCAACTACCCCGGCATGTAGCGACGTCGGACCAGGCCCCCGTGACCCGGCCCGCTGCCGGTGCAAATCGGTGCATCGCTAGACGAGGCCGCGTTGGGCCCCCAGCCAGGCCGCGCCGCGCACGCCGCTCGCATCGCCATGAGCGTGCTTGACCAGACGAGTATCCACGCGATCCGTGAACGCGAACGCGCCCCACAGCGCGGGCACGCGCTGATACAACCGGTCGAGTTTCGACAGACCGCCGCCCAGCACGATGACGTCGGGATCGACCAGATTGATCACATGCGCGAGGGCCTTCGCAAGTCGCGCTTCGAAGCGACCTAGCGTCGCGTCGCAGGCGACATCGCCGTCGGCTGCGCAGCTCGCCACCTCCTCCGGCTGCAATCGCTCGCCGGCGATCGACTCGTGATCGCGCGCGAGCCCGGGCCCGGATAGAAACGTCTCGATGCAACCACGCTTTCCGCAGAAGCACGCGGGGCCGGGCCGCTCGTCGTCGGTCGGCCAAGGCAATGGGTTGTGACCCCATTCGCCGGCGATGCCGTTCGCACCGTCGAGCAACCGGCCGGCGACAACCAGCCCGCCGCCGACACCGGTTCCCAGAATCACGCCGAACACCACCCCGGCTCCTGCGCCCGCGCCGTCGGTTGCTTCCGACAGTGCGAAGCAGTTCGCGTCGTTGGCGACAACCACCGGCCGCTCGAGCCGCGCCGCGAGATCCGCGCCTAGCGGCCGGCCGTTGAGCCAGGTCGAATTCGAATTGCGAAGCAACCCTGTGGCGCGGGAGTGCGACCCGGGCGAGCCGACACCGACGCTGCAGCTGCCCCGCACCATGCCGATCGCGGATTCGACGTCGGCGACGGCGCCGGCGATCGCTCCGAGCGTCGCCTCGTAGCTGCCCTGGGGCGCCGGCGTGCGACGCCGCAGCAGTTCGCGGCCGTCGGGCGCGAGGGCGACGATCTCGATCTTGGTGCCGCCGAGATCGACGCCGATGCGGGGCAAGACGCGGGGATTCGGGTCTGCGGAGGTCATTGGAATCGGTAGCGCGCGTCCTGGCCGCGACGGCACGTGAAACACGCTTCGATTTTGCGCATAATCATGCCACGGAGGCTTGGATACCCCTGCCCCCGATCCCGGACAGGACCCCAGGAGACACGCGCATGGCACAACGCCGCACGACCCATCGCAGCAGCAAGGGCACCAAGTTGTACGCGGTCCGCAAAGCCGACGGTACGTTTGCGGACGTCCAGACCTACAAGCGCGCGCACGCCGCCGACCTCCGCGGCAGCGCCAAGGGCGAGACCTCGGTAAAGTCCAAAGGCGCCGTCGCACGCAAGACGAAGCCAGAGGTGAAGACGACCACCAGCAAGGCTGCTTCCGCGAGCGGTAGCCTGCTTGCGCGGGCTCGCAAGGCCGTCGACAGCCTCCTCAAGGGCGCGGGAGGCAAGAAGGCGGCAGTCAAGAAGGTTGCAGTCAAGAAGGCGGTCGCCAAGAAAGCCCCGGCGAAACGCGCCGCGAAGAAATCGTCCCGCAAGAAGGCCGCCTAGCAGCGCAAAAGCGACGAGTGTGCCCGCGCGGTACGCTCGCGCTGTCACCCGATGCCGATCCCGCGGTCAACGCCGCGGGACCGGACTCGCGTTCGCGCCCATGTTGCGACGATGCCGATCGGGCTAGCGGCCGTTGTTCGCGTCGATCGCGCGGAGACCGCACGCGAGCGACGCTCCGTCGGCGGCGCGTCAGGGCGGCGTGCAGAACACCGGCCCCTCGACGAGCCAGCCGCGCCCCACCATGTCGCCGCTCTCGGTGTGGCTGGTCAGGTAGCGATGGCTCGCCTCCCCTCCCATGCCGTTGTTGTAGAGGCGCCAGACCACCGCGCGGTCCGCCGGGCAGGTCAGCACGCCGGTGGGCAGCGCCTGGAACGCCAGTCCCTCGTAGGTCCAGTCGGGATTAACCTTCACCTTCATGCATTCGTCGCCGTCGATGGTGAAAAAGTGGGAGTTGGGTCCACGCCCGGGCGTGCCGAAGAAGCGGCACGCCGCGATGCCGTTCGCGGTGCCCGGCGCCCAGCTCTTGAACTCGAACCCCGTGCGCTCCCAGCCAGGAACGACGATGCCCGCGTCGAGCATCGCGATCTCCGCGGGTTCCGCAGTGATGAAGTAGTGGTTGAGCGAGTTGCTGCGGAATTCCACGACGACTCGCTCATCGGCAAGCGCCGGCGCCGGCGCGATGTAGTGCGTCCGGACGACGTCGTCGGCGCCGCCTGCCACTTGCGTCATTCGCCCGAGCCTCGCGCGCGCAATCCGATCATCGTTGACCAGTGCATCGAGCCAGTCGAGCGACCAGGTGAAGATGTCCCCGGCATCTGCGGGATCGAAGCCATGGACGGTGCCGCCGAGCGCCACCAGTTCGCGTGTGGAACGAAGGCGGCTCATCGCCTCCTCGACCAAGCCGATCGGCGCGGTGGTATCCGCCGTACCGCTGATTGCAAGATAGGGCAGCGTGACTCCCTCGACGCCGCGGTTGTCGCGTCCGAACGCCGGCAGGATGCGCTGGCCGAAGTACGGCACGTACCCCACCGCGGCCTTGATGCGGTCGTCGCGGGTCACGCGCCGCGACGTGAGAAAGATCGACGTCGTGATCTCGGCGCCACCGATCAACATCAGCGTCTGCCCACCCTGGCTCGCGCCGAACCCTCCGATGCGCGCCGGATCGACCACATCGCGCCAATGCGGATGCGACAGCACAAGGTCGAGCGCCGCCGACACGGAAAGCGGGCGAGTCGCCTGCATGGCCGTGAAGCGGGGGAAATCGATGATGGCCGCGAGGTCGTCCAGCGAGAGATCCGCATAACGCCGATCGCCATGGAACGGTGCGACGACGACGTAGCCGTGGGACGCAAACACGGCGATCGCGGCGAGCAGAGTGTCGGACAGCGGACTGCCCACGTAGCCGTGCGAAAACACGATCACCGGCCAGCGCGTCGGCGAATCCGGCAGGATCGGCGGCTCGCTGCCGCGCTGCATCCTGGGCACAAAAGCGCCGTTGGGCAGCGGATAGTCGGGACGCTGGTTCTGCGGCGATGTCGGATAGCAGACGGCGAGAACGTACTCCAGCGTCTCGCCGCGCCACGGACCGAACAGCAGCGGATCATTCGGCGCGACAAAACGTGCCACCAGCGCGTTCGCCGGTTCCGCGAGCAAGTCCGAAACGTAGCGCGGTGAACCGTCGCTTCGCGGCACGCCCTCCCACCACAATTCCACGGACTCGCCGGGTGGAACCCGCGAGAAATCCTGGGCAAGATTGGTGCACGCGATCGGATAGGGGCCGGCCAACGGGCGCGGCGGCTGCACCGCGAGCGGATCAGCGCTGGTCGGCGCCGACAACGCGAGCAGCAGCGCTGCGACGAACGAGAACTTGCGAACGGAAACCATCACTGACCCTTAACGGCCCAACCACTGCGGACGATGACAGCAGTCCCGCCCGCAATTGCGCACGCGGTCGGCGAGCGCCGCCGGCGAAAGCGACGGCCTAGAACTGCGCCGCCTCGAGCGCCAGCGCCGACTCGCTCCCTTGCGTCACGGTTCGGGCCAGGCCTTCGGTCTGCGGCATCAGCGCCAACGCGTAGAAACGCGCCGTGGCGATCTTGGCACGCAGGAACGCGGCGTCCCCTTCGCCGGCGGCAAGCTGGGTCGCCGCAGCCAGAGCCCCGCGGCCGAGCTGCCAGCCACCAGCGCTCAGACCCCATTGCTGCAGGTACGGCACGGCGCCAGCGTGCACCTCGCGGGGACGGCTCGCGAAGTTCGCAACCACCCAGTCGACCGTGCCCGCAAGCGCCTGCACGCTCTGCTGCAATGCCGCGCCGATCGGATGCAGCGACGCATCGGCGTGTCCAACCAGCTTCGCAGCGGTGCTACGCATCTCGGCAAGCACAGCCTTCGCCGCCGCGCCGCCGTCGCGAGCCGTCTTGCGTCCGACCAGGTCGTTGCCCTGGATGCCAGTCGTGCCTTCGTAGATCGTGGTGATGCGCGCATCGCGCATGTGTTGTGCCGCTCCCGTTTCCTCGACGTAGCCCATGCCGCCGTGCACCTGGAGACCGAGCGACGCCACCAGCTGCGCCGTCTCCGTGGAGTGGCCTTTGACGATCGGGATCATCAGGTCGACGAAAGCCTGGTGCAGCTTGCGCGCGCCCGGATCTGGATGACCGTGAACATTGTCGATCGCCGCCGCGGTCACGTAGTTCACCGCACGGATGGCTTCGGTGTAGGCACGCATCGTCATCAGCATGCGCCGGATGTCCGGGTGGTCGATGATTGGGCCGGCCTTGGCCGCGTTGTCGAGGCCGACCGCCCTGCCCTGCACACGATCGCGCGCGTAGGCCGCCGCGCGCTGGTAGGCGCGCTCCGCGATCCCCACGCCTTCCATGCCGACCGAAAAGCGCGCCAGGTTCATCATGATGAACATGTATTCGAGCCCGCGGTTCTCCTCGCCGAGCAGGTATCCGACCGCGCCGTCGGTGTCGCCGTACGCCATCACACAGGTCGGGCTCGCGTGGATGCCGAGCTTGTGCTCGATCGAGACGCAGCGCACGTCGTTGCGGCGCCCGAGCGAACCGTCGTCGTTGATCAGGACCTTCGGGACGACGAACAGCGAAATGCCCTTGACGCCTTCGGGCGCCTGGGGGGTGCGCGCCAGCACCAGATGGATGATGTTCTCGGTGTAGTCGTGCTCGCCATAGGTGATGAAGATCTTGTTGCCGTGGATGCGGTAGCTGCCGTCCGGCTGGCCGATCGCCCTGGTTCGAACGGCCGCCAGATCCGAACCCGCCTGGGGCTCGGTGAGGTTCATCGTGCCGGCCCACTTGCCGGACACCATGTTCGGCAAGTAGCGCCGCTTCTGCGCGTCGGTCCCGGACAGTTCGATGGCCTCGATCGCGCCCTGAGTCAGCAGCGCGCACAGGTCGAACGCCATGTTCGACGAGTGCCACATTTCCTCGACCGCGGTCGCCACCAGCTGCGGCAGACCCTGCCCGCCGTGCTCCGGGTTCTTGGCGAGTCCGTTCCAGCCGTTTTCGCAGAACTGCGTGTAGGCGGCCTTGAATCCGGCCGGCGTTTTCACCGAGCCGTCGTCGAGCCACTTCGCGCCTTCGTGGTCCCCGCTGCGGTTCAGCGGATCCAGCACGTCGGTTGCGAACTTGGCGGCTTCATCGAGGATGGCAGCGACGACGTCCGGCGTCGCCTCCTCGTAGAGCGGCAGCGACGCCACCTGTGCGAGACCTGCGACCTCGGTCATCACGAACTGCATTTCGGCGAGCGGCGCGCGGTAAGTGCTCATGGGCGGAAGGTCGAATCAGGGTGGGGAAGGCATAGCGTAGCGCGGCCGCGCTAGAGCAATGCTACTAAAACGCCACCGTGGCCCGCCGAATTGCGGGCGACGGGCGAACCGGCTTGGGCGTCAGCCGCCGAGCTCGTTCATGAGCTCGGGTACGATCGTGAACAGGTCGCCGACCAGTCCGTAGTCCGCGATCTGGAAAATGGGCGCTTCGGGATCCTTGTTGATCGCCACGATCACCTTGCTGTCCTTCATGCCGGCAAGGTGCTGGATCGCGCCCGAGATGCCGATGGCGATGTAGAGGTCGGGCGCCACGATCTTGCCGGTCTGCCCGACCTGGAGGTCGTTCGGGACGTACCCGGCATCGACCGCCGCGCGCGAGGCCCCGAGCGCCGCACCGAGCTTGTCGGCCAGCGCGTCGAGCATCTTGAAATTCTCGGCGCTTTGCATCGCACGGCCGCCGGACACCACGATGCGAGCGCTGGTGAGCTCCGGCCGCTCGGACTTGGTCAGCTGCTGGCCGACCACCTGCGACTTGCCGGTATCCGGCGCCGCAGCCCGGGTCTCTACGCTCGCGCTTCCGCCTGTCGCCGGTGCGGATTCGAACGCCGTGGTACGCACGGTGATCACCTTGACCGCGTCTTTCGCCTGCACGGTCGCGTATACGCTACCCGCGTAGATCGGGCGGACGAACCGGTCGGCGGACTCGATCGCGGTGATGTCCGAAATCTGGGCGACGTCGAGCTTCGCCGCCACCCGAGGCATCACGTTCTTTCCGTAGCCGGTCGCGGGCGCGACCAGATGCGTATATCCGCCGCCCTGCGCGACCGCCAGCAATTGCGCTGCCAGGTTCTCCGCTGTCGGCTGGGCGAGAAATGCCGCGTCGACATGCAGCACTTTCGCGACCCCCTCCACCCGTCCCGCCGCCTGTGCCGCAGCTGCGGCGTCGCTACCCGCGATCAGCACATGCACGTCGCCACCCAGCATGCGCGCGGCGGTGATGGTATGCAGCGTGGACGAGCGCAGCGAGGCGTTGTCGTGCTCGGCGAAGACGAGAATGCTCATGAGCGGGGGCGTGGTCGGTGATCGGACAATTTCCCGGACCGGCGGCCCGTCGGGAGTCAGCGAATGACCTTGGCCTCATTGCGAAGCTTGGCCACCAGCTCCTTGACGTCGGCGACGCGACCGCCGCCCTTGCGTTTGGGAGGCTCGGCCAGCCCGATCGTGACCAGGCGAGGCGCGATGTCGACGCCGAGCGCGTCCGCCTTGACCACGTCGAGCGGCTTCTTCTTCGCCTTCATGATGTTCGGCAGCGTGGCATATCGCGGTTCGTTCAGACGAAGATCGGTCGTGATCACTGCGGGCAGGCGCGCTGCCACCGTTTCGAGGCCACCGTCGACTTCGCGTTCGACCCGCAGCGCGCCATTCGCAACCTCGATCTTCGACGCGAACACCACCTGCGGCCAGTCGAGCAGCGCCGCCAGCATCTGGCCGACCTGGTTCGAATCGTCATCGATCGCCTGCTTGCCAAGGAGCACCAGTTGCGGCTGCTCCCTGTCCACGATGGCCTTGAGCAGTTTAGCCACGGCGAGCGGCTGCAGCTCGGTGTCGGATTCGACCAGGATGGCGCGGTCGGCGCCGAGTGCGAGCGCCGTGCGCAGCGTTTCCTGACACGCGATAACGCCGCAGGAGACCGCGACAACCTCGGTCGCAACACCCTTCTCCTTTAGCCGTACCGCTTCCTCGATCGCGATTTCGTCGAACGGGTTCATCGACATCTTGACGTTGGCGGTGTCGACGCCCGAACCATCGGACTTGACCCGGACCTTGACGTTGAAGTCGACGACGCGTTTGATGGCGACGAGCAGTTTCATCGAGGCAGATTGCGATGGACGACCTTGAATTATACGGGAGCGCTTCGGGCCCTCCGCAGGCGAGGATGGCTTGCCGGATTCATCGCGGCGCTTCAGTCCCGGCGCCGCTCGTCGGGCGTCACCCGAACTGGCCGCCAACGCCCTGGAGAGTACGGTATAGTTTTTGCTTGTACCGTACCATTCGCCATGGCGGACCGTACGCCGCACAGGATGTGGTGCGGACCACTATGATGCCCGCAAGACCTTGTGACGTATCGCGACACCGGGCTTCCTCGCAGCGGCAGCGCCAGCACCTCGCCTGAATGCCGACTGGAACCCCCCAAACGCCATCACGACCTGCCCTTCGCATCTGACCACTCGAATGAATTCGTGGCTGAACCGCTGCCTGACACGTGACGCGCTGCGCTCGCTGCTCGCCCACGTCGAGCGTCCGGAGTTCGAGCAGGCGGGTGTCCGCGTCGGCGTGGTCGGGCTGATCGTCGCGTACATGTTCTTCCATGCCTATCGGGACGGCGTCCTCGCCGCGTCCGAAGCGGAGGCACTGCGCGGGGGGTTGGTGACGCTGGCCTTCGGCGCGGCCCTGCTCGCATGGGTCGTGGGGGTCGGCGGCAAGTCCGTCACCCGGCGGCTGCTGGGCATGATCGCGGACAACGCGGCAACCACCTACTGCCTTGTGCTGATGGGCGAGGCCGGCGCGATCATCATCGGCGTCTACCTGTTCGTCACCTTCGGCAACGGCTTCCGCTACGGCCGCAAGTACCTGTACGCGTCGCAGGCGATGTCGCTGGCGGGCTTCGGCGTGGTCATCGCGCTATCAGACTACTGGGGGCTGCACACCTCGCTTTCGATCGGCGTGGCAGTCGCCTTCGTCGCACTGCCCTGGTATGTCGGCGTGCTTGCGCAGCGTATCGAGGAAGCCAGGCGCCGGGCCGACGAGGCCAGCCTCGCCAAGGGCCAGTTCCTCGCGAACATGAGCCACGAGATGCGCACGCCTTTGAACGGCGTCATCGCGATGGCGGACGTCCTGCGCGAAACCCGGCTCTCGGAATCGCAGCGCGAGATTGTCGAAACCATGACGACGTCCGCGCATCTGCTGCTCGCGCAGATCGAGGACGTCCTCGACATGGCCAAGATCGAGGCGGGCCGCGTCACAATCGAACACCGCCCGTTCGAGCCTTCGCGGATGCTGCCGGCGACGGTCAAGGTGATCCTGCCGCAGGCGCGCTACAAGGGCCTCGCAGTGAACGTCGAGATCGCGCCAGAGGTGGCAGGGTGGTACCTGGGCGATGCGCACCATCTGCGGCAGGTCGTGCTGAACCTCCTCGCCAATGCCGTCAAATTCACCGAGCGCGGCGAGATCGCCTTTCGGGCACGGATGGTGACGGCCGCGGAAGGGCCGGCGCGCCTTCGGGTCGAAGTCCAGGACACCGGCGTCGGCATCCCGGCCGACAAGCAGACCGCGATCTTCGAGCCTTTCACCCAGGCCGACAGTTCGACGACGCGTGTCTACGGCGGCACCGGGCTCGGGACGACGATCGCGCGCCACCTGATGAACCAGATGGGCGGGACCATCGGTCTGGAGAGCACGCCGGGAGTGGGTTCGCTGTTCTGGATCGAGCTGCCGCTCGCGCGCACCGAAGCGCAGGGCGTCGACCTCACCCAAGAGCTGACGCGCGATGCGCGCATGACGACCGCGGCCTATGCGCTCAACGCGGGCCAGCAGGCGACTGTGCACAAGCTGCGCGGCGCCCGCATCCTGGTCGCCGAGGACAACCCCACCAACCAGCGCGTCGCGCAGCTGATCCTGGAGAGCGGCGGCCACCAGGTCACGCTGGTCGAGAACGGCGAGAAAGCGCTCGACGCGCTGGAGCGCGGCGGATTCGACCTCGCGCTGTTCGACCTGTCGATGCCACTGGTGTCGGGGGTCGAGGCGCTGAAGCTCTACCGGTTCACAACACCGAATCCGATCCCGGTGCTGATGCTGTCGGCCAATGTCACCACCGACGCGATCGACGAATGTCAGCGTGCGGGGGCCGCGGAGTTCATGCCCAAGCCGCTGCGCGCGTCGCTGCTGCTTGATGCGGTCGAGCGACACCTTGCGCTCGACGGGGACCGCGCGCCGGTCCGCCCGCCTCCGATCGTTACCGAGGAGCGTCCGGCGCTGACCGTGGTCGACGTGCCCCCGCTCGAGCCCGCCGTGCTCGAGGATCTGGCGCGCCTGTCGACCGACGAGACCTTCGTCGAACGGCTGCTGCGTGGATTCCGGAGCGACACCGAGCGGCTCGCGCGCGAAATCGCCGACGCCTTCGGACAGCGGAAGTATGAACTGGTGAAGGATGCGGCGCACGCGTTGAAGGGCGGTGCCGCCAGCGTCGGCGCGACCCAGCTCACGCAGGTGGCCACGCGCCTCGAGAAGGCCAGCCACGACACGCTGAGACTGAAAGCCGCGCAGTTTACCGAGGAACTCAACGGCGCGGTCTCGCGCACGCTGGCCGCCCTCGAGCGGCACCTCGAGATGCGCGCGGCGCGGCGCGACGACCAGTCATCGCCGGGCTAGCGGCCCGCAGCGGGCGCCGCGCCTGCTAGGGCGTACGCGTCAGTCGCCGGCCCCGACGACCTGCAGCGGCACGACGTTCGATGCGCCATCGGCTGCGCCGTCGTCATTGACCCGCTGCTGCGCGCGCACCAGGCGCTCCATCATCCTCAGGTCGCGTTCCTGGAGCCTGAGTGCCGTGTCGACCCAGATCTCGAGCACGCGATGCATCTCTTCGCGCGTCACGGGTTCGACTTCGTTGCGTGCGCGCTCGAAGGCGCGCCGGCCGTTGCCCTGCCTGGCGTGCTTGCGAATATAGCTGTAGACCGCCGCTTCGCCGGTTCCGTCGGGGGTGATCACGTCGACCACCCCGAGATCGTAGAGTTCGCGCGCGGCATACACGCTGCCGCTGGTGATCAGGCGCTCGGCGGTGCGCCGCCCGACCTTCCTCGACAGGAAACTGAACGCGCCCATGCCGGGGAACAGGTTGAACAGGACTTCGGGGAAACCCATCCGCGCCGACTCCTCGGCCACCAGCACCGATGCCGAGAGCGCGCCCTCGAAACCGCCGCCCAGCGCGTCGCCCTGCACCAGCGCAAGCGTGGTCATGTCCAGATCGCAGTTTCGGTGCCACGGATACAGGACATCGATGCAGCGCGTCCCGTATTGCAGCAGCGTTGCGCGGTCCTGAGCCTGGATCGCGGCGCGAAACAGCGCGAGGTCGCCGCCCAGATTGAATACGCCGGGCGTTCGCGAAGCGATCACGCCGTAACGAACCTGCTTGCGTTCGCCCTGATGCGCGATCCATCCGGCGTCGCCGGTGATGGAGTCGATGACCGAACGCAGATCCGCCAGTACCTCCTTGGAAATGCAGGCGCGCGGCCTCGGATTCATGAACGCCCAGTACACCCCGTACTCGTCGTCGAACCGCGTTTCGACCTGCGTACGCGCAGCAGGGGCAAGGTGGCGAATATCGGCGATGGCGTTCATGTCAACTCCCCGTGAGGAAGCGCTTAGGAGACTGCGACCACATTGTGGCAAACAAACTGATAGTTTGCCAAGGCATTCTCACAAGGGCATTGCTTGTAGTTCAGGGACTAGCGCGATGGCGGTGATACCTTGCGCGAGTTGCATCGATCAATTTGTAGCAAACAAGAATATAGATTAAGCAGCACCGATAACCTGTTGTTTTATCTATAGGTATCTATGGAATCACGGGCTAGCGCGGCACAAAAGCCCACCCGTATGGCAAGATCGGCCCGCCGGCGCCCCGGCACACACCACTACAGGTTGTGACTGCTGGCCTATCCGAGCTGAATGGCCGCCAGCATCGACATCTCGGCGACCAGGCGGCCGCCGACCTCCGCGCGCCCGCGGAACCACCCGAGGGACTTGCGGATCCGGACCACCTCGCTTCGAAGATCGAGACGGTCGCCGGGTCGCACGGCGATCCCGAACTGCGCGTCATCGATTCCGGCGAAGAACATCAACTCCTTGCCCGTCGGCTCGATTCGAAGCGTCTTGTAGGTCAGGATCACCGAGATCTGCGCCAGTGCCTCGACGACCAGCAGCTGCGGCATGGCCGCCGGGCCGGGAGCGCGGCTCGCGAACATTGGCTCGGCACGCGTGGTGTTCTTGTAGCCGGCGATATGGTCGCCGGGAATGCAGTCGATAACGCGATCGACCAGCAGGAACGGATACCGGTGCTTGATCATCCGCATGATCTCGTGGATATCCATCGCGCCGGTGCTCGCGCTCGAATGCGGTAGCGATTCCGCCATGAACCGTTCCCCCTCCCCTGTCACCGCGACCCCTAACAGCGTGATGCAAAATGGCTCGGAATGCGCAGCGCCGCGCATGATGCGCGTTGTTCGGTGCTGTTGCCGGCGGGCGCCGACGGGCCGCCCCTAGGCGACCGCCTGAATCCCATCCCGATGCAAAAGGCGCAACGACGTAATCCCGTCACGCGCGGGACTCCCGGACGCCTTTTGCATCGGCTTGCGAGGCGTTGCCACCGCTCACAGCCTCTGCCAGCGTCCGCCGACCAGTCCTTCGATCGGTCTGAAGGTCGCCTTGTAGGCCATCTTGCGGCTTTCGGCGATCCAGTAGCCGAGGTAGAGGTAGGGCAGCCCCAGTCGCCTGCAGCGCTCGATCTGCCAGAGGATGTTGTAGGTGCCGAAGCTCGCCGCGGCACGGTCCGGCTGGAAGAAAGTGTAGACGGACGACAGGCCATCGATCAGCTTATCGACCAGGCTGACCATCCGCAGCACACCGCCCTCGCGAAATTCGTAGAGCTCGGTTGCGACGTTGCTATGCAGGAGAAAATGCTGGTACTGCTCGCGGCTGTCCTGGTCCATCCCGCCGCCCGGATGGCGATGGCGCTGGTAGGCCAGGTACAGCTCGTAGTGCCCGGCGTCGTAGGTCAGTTCGCGCCGCTCGGCCTTGAGTTCCCGGTGCGCTCGAAGAGCGCGCCGCTGCGCGCGGCTGGCGACGAATTCGGCAACCGGGACGCGCACCGGCACGCAGGCGCGGCAATGATCGCAATACGGTCGGTAGGTGAACGCGCCGCTGCGGCGAAATCCCAGCCGGACCAGCTCGCTGTAGACGCGGGTGTCGATCAGGTGGCTCGGCGTGGCGACCTGGGAGCGGGCCGAACGATCCGCGAGATAGCTGCAGGGATAGGGCGCCGTCGCGTAGAACTGCAGCGTGGCAAGGGGAAGGTCGTTGAGCTTGGTCACCGGGTTTCCCCGAGGGCCGGCCCCGGCGGCCAACCGGCGGGCGGCGCCGCGGAGTGTATCAACTCCGTCAGCAGCATCGCAAACCTTGGGCGGGGGATCGGCCGCGCGCCCAGCGATGCCAGATGGCCGGTCTCTTGCTGGCAGTCGATCAGCGGGACGTCCATGGCTCGCAGCATCGCCACCAGGTGGGCGAGCGCGACCTTCGAAGCATCGGTCTCGCGGGCGAACATCGACTCGCCGAAAAACACCCGGCCCAGCGCCAGGCCGTAGAGCCCCCCGACCAACTCGCCCGCGCGCCACGATTCGACCGAGTGGACGTAGCCTCGCCGGTGCAGTTCGCCATAGGCCTGCCGGATCGCCGGGGTAATCCACGTTCCCGGTTGCCTGTCCCTCGGGGCGGCACAGGCCTCGATGACCGCATCGCACGCGCTGTCCACGCGCACCAGGAAGCGCTGTTCGCGCAACCGGCGCTTGAGTGAGCGCGACGGCACGAACTCGTCGGTGAACAGCACCATCCGCGGGTCGGGGCTCCACCACAACAGCGGTTCGCCTTCGCTCGACCAGGGAAAGATGCCCCGGCGATACGCGTCGAGCAGGCGTCGCGGCGAAAGCGTTCCGCCGGCGGCGAGCAGTCCGCTGGGTTCATCGAGCGCATGCTCCAGCGGAGGAAAAGGGTCACCGGCGCTTAGCCACGGGATCACGCCGCGATTCTGCCAGTACGCGGTCCGGGGCGCGCCGCGGCGATAATAAGATCCATGCCCTCAGCCAAGACGCCCGCAGGCGAGCGCTGTCCGTGGTCGGAAGGCAGCGACGCCTACCGGCACTACCACGACACCGAATGGGGCGTCCCGGTTCACGACGACCGGGTGTTGTTCGAGTTCCTGGTGCTCGAGGGCGCCCAGGCCGGACTCAGCTGGTCGACCATCCTGAACAAGCGTGCCGGCTACCGCGCCGCGTTCGCCCAGTTCGATCCGGCCAAGGTCGCCCGATTTTCCGGGCGCCGCATCGAAGCGCTGGTGGTGAATCCGGCGATCGTGCGGCATCGGGGCAAGATCGAGAGCGCGGTAGTCAACGCTCGCGCGCTGGTCGAAGTCCAGCGCGAACTTGGCAGCTTCGACGCCTACCTCTGGCGCTTCGTCGGCGGAGCCCCCAGGGTCAATCGTTTCCTGACCATGAACGAGGTCCCGGCGCGGACCGCGCACTCGGATGCCCTGTCGAAGGATCTCAAGCGGCGCGGTTTCCGCTTCGTCGGACCGACGACCGTCTACGCCTTCATGCAGGCGGTCGGACTGGTCAACGATCACCTGACCAGTTGCCCGCGATGGGCCGCAACCGGCGCACCGGTGGCGCGACTACCGGGATAGCGCGTCCAGCGTTCGCGACCGGAAGTCCCTGCGGTAGAGCACGACCAGAATCAGCGCGGTGACGGCGACGAACACGCCGGCCGCGACAAACCAGGCCAACGCCGCGAAACCAAAGTAGTACGCACGGATGCCGCTGTTGAACTCGTCGCCGGCGAGCGTGCTCAGCAGCGCGTACTTCTGCGCGTGCTGTTCCAGCACCTCCGCCGGGCCCGCGTGCGGCGGTGCGCCGCCGATCAGGATCGAGAGGAAGTTGTACTGCCGCAGCGCCCAGGTGAACTTGAAGTAGGCGAAGACGAAAATGGCGATCATCAGGAACAGCTTCGCCTCCAGGATCGCCTTGGTGGTTTGCCGCGCGAAAGGCAGGTCCTGGGTGAAGCTGATCAGCTGGTCGAGCGTGCCCGCGACCGCGATCAGGCCGGCGATGATGTAGATCGTCGTGTTGGCGTAGAACGAGACGCTGGTCATGAGATTGCCGGTCAGCGCGGCGTCGGTAATGCGGTTGTCCCGCGCAACCATCTGCCGCGCCCAGTCGAGCCGCAGGCGCGCAGTAACACCGCGCAGTCCCCGCTCGCTTCGTGCGGCGCGGTCCGCGTAATGGCTGTAGCCGCACCAGCCGGCGATGAACACTGCCAGCGCGACCCAATCGGCGGGTGTGAGCAACGTGGGGATGCGATCGAGCATCGCAGGTTTCGCGGGGACCGGATGACGAAGTGTAGCGCGCACTCCGGTACAATTTGACACCCGCGCCCCCGTAGCTCAGTGGATAGAGCGCGCCCCTCCTAAGGGCGAGGTCGCAGGTTCGATTCCTGCCGGGGGTGCCACCTCCCTGTGTCGCGTCATGCTGTGCGTCTTCGCAAGGGAGGCTGAAGATGAGATTGCATGGCAAGTTGCGACTCGCATACGCGTCGTTGGGGCTCTTCATGACGGCGTTAGCGTTGCCGCTTCAGTCGGGGGCCCAGACCTCCTGCGCCCCTGTGCCGTACTTGCAAGCGACGATAACCGTCTCGCCGCCGCAGCCAACCAGTAGTCAGCCCTTCACGATTACCGTAGACCGTTACGCGTTCATTCCGACTCAGCCGACAACCGTAGCAGTTAATGGGAACACAATTGACGTTACGGTCACTGGAATCCCCTCCGCCTTCCAGCCGCCGCCTCGCGGTTGCTCGTCAGTCGTTGTCTGGCCACTTGCGGCGGGCAGCTACGTCGTCAATTTCTACATTCGCACGGTTGTGGCCAACGTTATCAGTCCGCCGTCTCTGGTTATGTCAGCTCCTCTCGACGTATCGTTAGCGGCCGAACCGATCCCAACGAACTCCGTGCCCAGTTTGGTGATGCTCGCGATGCTGGTGGCGACGATTGGAGTCTTCAGACGCCGACCGACGCAGCGTAGCTGAGTGGATAGAGCACGCCCCTCCTACGGGGCAGGTCGCACGTTTGATTCGTGTTCGGGGCGCTAACCATCCGCCGCGCGCAGGTTCGCGGCACACTGGTCCATTCACGGCACGACATCGTTGAATCATTTCGTCCGCGCGCTACGGCACGCTCGGCGGGATCGTGATTCCCGGGACGTGCTCAGAGCCGCACCGCGGGATTGAGCGTATAGCGGCCACTACACGACGCTTCGCCCAGCATGTGCCCTCGCATTGCCTTGCGCGCGTCCTGGCCGGTGAACTTCGCCGGCACGTCGAGCTTCTCGACGTCCAGCGCGTAGAGCGTGAACACGTAGCGGTGCATCAACTCGTCGTTCCAGGGCGGGCACGGGCCGTCGTAGCCATGGTAGTCGCCGGCCATTTGCGCATCGCCGGCAAACCAGCCGGTGTAGTCGTTGACGCCGTGCCTGCCGCCGCCGGGCGCATCGGGCCCGGGTTTGCCTCGGGGCGTGACGCCATTCGAGTGCGCACCGCGAGCGATCGACGTCGTCGACGTCGGCAGGTCGATCAGCACCCAGTGGAAGAAGTCGACCCGCGCAAGCGACGCGGGCACGCTGCGGCCTTCCTGGTTGACGTCTTCACCGCGCGAGGGAACATCGGGATCGTGGCAGATCAGCGCCAGCGATCGGGTGCCCGCGGGCAAGCCGCTCCACGAGAAATCGGGATTGCGGTTGGTCGACAAGGTCACGTGCGTCGCCGGATCGGGCTTGCAGAACGCGAACTCGGCGGGGATCGGCGCGACCTCGGCGAATGCGGTCGTGAACAGCTTCATCGTCAGTCTCCGGTTCGCGCTTCAGGCCCAGTGCGGCGGATAGGTCCGCGCAAGAAACGACAGCGCCTCGATGCGCGTCTTCCAGGCGTTGAGTTCCGGCGTCAGCAGCTTCGCGGCGCCGAGCTTCGGCAGCCGCTTCTGCTCGACGCGGAACAGGAACGCGACGTACGGGTAGAGCGCGAAATCGGCGGCCGACAACGGCCCGGCGACGAAGTCCCCGCGCATGCCCTTCGTATACAGCGCCAGTTCCTCGCTGACCGCCTTGCGGCCCTCCTCCACCTTTGCCGCGTCGACTTCCTCCGGCTTCTTGAAGGCCTGGTCGAGGATCTTGTCGACGGCCGGGATGACGTAGCTGTCCACTTCGCAGACCATGCGCCGGACGATCGCGCGCTGCCTTGCATCCCCCGGAAACAGCGGAGCGCCCGAATCCTTGTAGGCCTCGTCCAGGTACTCGACGATCGCGTTCGACTCATAGAGCACGAAGCCGCCGTCGATGATGGTTGGCACCTGGTGGCGCGGATTCAGCGCGACGAACTCGGGCTTGCGCGTGTCGCCGGCGTCGAACGACAGGACGGTGCGCTGATAGGCAATCGCCTTGTGCTCGAGGGCGAGGTGGACTTTCCACGCGTAGGGCGAGCCCGACCCGTAGTAGAAGGTGAGTGCCATCGTCAAGCCTTTCTGGATTTGGGGCGTGGGGTCGCCGCGGGCGGAGTGGGACGCTGCGCAGCGCCGATCGCCTCGAGCGAGGCCTTCTGCAGCTCGAGCGTCTTGATGCCGAGCTGCATCATGTTGAGGCTCATCGACAGCCAGTTCTCGACAATCCGGAGCTCGGCAAGCTTGCGTTCGATCTCCCGCGGATCCAGCGCCGCGAACATCATCGCCGGATTGGGAAAAGGCGTGCTCGCAGCCGCCGCGGACGACGCACCCGTGTCGGGCAGTCCGAAGCCAGGCAGCGCTACGCCGAGCGGATTCCACAGCTTCTGCATGAACGACATCGCGTCCTGCGCGGAGAACGGGTACACGGGCGGCTCGCTGCCGCCGGGATCGCTGGTTGCCATCGCAAACTCCTTCGAAGACGCGTAAACGGGGGTGAAACGGGCTTTTGGGCTAATATTCCCCTATGGCGGACCCCGGCGCAACCTGGCTCGCGCGCGTCGCCGCCGCCGTCGGTAGCGCCCATGTGCTGACCACGCCGGCCGAGCTCGAGCCCCACGTCGTCGACTGGCGAGGCCGTTATCGCGGTGCCGCTCGCGCGGTCGTGCGCCCGGGATCGACGGCCGAAGTAGCGAGCGTGGTCCGGCTTTGCGTCGAGGCCGGCGTCCCCATCGTCGCGCAAGGCGGCAACACCGGCCTCTGCGGCGCGGCCACGCCGGGCCCCGCTGGTGACGCGATCGTACTCTCGCTCGCACGCCTGAATCGCGTACGCGACGTGGACATCGGCAATGCCACGATGACCATCGAAGCCGGCGTACCGCTCGCGCAGGCGCAAGTGGCGGCCGCGCAGCACGGCCTGATGTTCCCGCTGTCGCTCGCCTCCGAAGGCAGCTGCACCCTCGGCGGCAACCTGTCGACCAACGCCGGCGGAACCGCGGTATTGCGATTCGGCAACGCGCGGGAGCTGACGCTGGGCCTCGAGGTGGTGCTCGCCGATGGCCGCATCCTCGACGTGCTGCGCGGGTTGCGCAAGGACAACACCGGCTATGACCTGAAGCAGCTGTTCATAGGCGCCGAAGGCACGCTGGGAATCATCACCGCAGCCGTCGTGAAGCTGTTTCCGGCGCCGCGCACGCGCGCAACCGCCTTGGCTGCGGTCGCCAATGTCGACGGGGCGATTCGATTGCTGGCATTGCTCAAGGGCGCGCTCGCCGACCGGCTGGTGGGTTTCGAGCTGATGAGCGCGTATTCGCTGGCGCTGTCGCGCAAGCACCACCCGCAGTCGCCGGATCCGATGCCCGGCCATCCCTGGTACGTGCTGGTGCAGGCGGACGATCCGGCTGCGCGGTCCCACCTCGCGCAACAACTCGAGCAGGCGCTCGCCGGCGCGTCGGAAGTCGGCACCATCGACAACGCCGCGATCGCCGAGTCCGAGCAGCAGTGCGCAGCGCTGTGGGCGCTTCGTGAGAACATCTCGGAGGCGCAGCGCCGCGAAGGTCCGAACATCAAGCACGACATTGCCTTGCCGGTCTCGACGATTCCGGCGTTCCTCGAGGACGCGGAGACGGCGCTGGCCGCCGCGCTCCCCGGTGTGCGCTGGGTGGTGTTCGGACACCTCGGCGACGGAAACCTGCACTACAACCTCGCGGCACCGGAAGGCACGCCGCCGGAGCGGTTCATGCAATCGGAGCCCGCCGTCAACCGCATCGTCTACGACCTGGTGCACGCCGCAGGCGGCAGCATCAGCGCGGAGCACGGCATCGGCCAGCTCAAGCGCGACGAACTCAAGCACTACAAGTCGGCGGTCGAACTGGAGCTGATGACCCGGATCAAGGCCGCGCTCGACCCGCGGGGCCTGATGAACCCCGGCAAGGTCCTGTAACGGATTGCCCCAACGACATGGGCAAGATCATCTTCTGGATCGTGGTGTTTTTCGTGATCCTGTTCGGATTGCGGCTGCTGAGCCTCGCCAAGTCGAAGTCCCGCCGCGAGACGCAGGCTGGGGTTCCGCCCAAGGCGATTCCGCCTGCCGAGCCGACCGTGCGCTGCGCGGAGTGCGGCGTGTTCCTGCCGAAGTCCGAGGCGACGCCAGTGTCGACCGGCTATCGCTGCAACGACCCCGCCTGCACGCAGCGGCGTTGACGAAAGCGCGTCGAAGCCCTCATATGTGCGCTTGATGCACCCCTCGCCCGCGAATCTCCCGTTCGAGCCGCCACCGCAGTCGCTGCCGGCGAGCGTCGCCGACTCGAGCCGTCGCATCCTGTGGATCGTCGCGCTCTACCGCGCGGTTTGCGGTGCGGTGCTGCTCGGCATCGCGTTGCTTGCGGATCTGCAGACCCTGCAAGTCGTGCAACCCGGGACGTTTACCACCATCGCGGGTCTGTATTTCCTGTTCGGGCTTGGCGTGTTCTGGTGGCTGCAGCAGCAACAACGGCTTTCGCTGTCGCTGCCGGCGCTCTCGCTGCTGCTGCTGCTGGCCGACATCAGCTTCCTCGGGATGGTGGTGTTCGCCGGCGGCACGGTGGTAGCCCCGCTGCCCATCCTGCTGTTCCCCCAGCTCGCGGCCGGCGGCTGGCTGCTGCGGACCCAGATCGCCTTCTTCCACGCGGCGCTCGCGACGACGGTACTGATCGGCCTGGACATCTTTCGCGCAGTCGAAGGAAGAATTCCGTATACCCAACTGGTGCAAAGCGCGCTGGTCGGCATCGGCTACTTCGCGATGGTGGGAATCGCGGTCGCGCTCGGCCGCTACACCAAGGCGTCCGAGGATCTCGCTGCGCAGCGCGGCATCGACGTCGCCAACCTCGAGCAGGTCAACCGGCTGATCATCCAGGACATGCAGGACGGCGTGCTGGTGGTCGACCTCAACGGCGTGGTGCGCGGCCACAACGCGCAGGTAACGAGGCTGCTCGGCGGATTCGGTCGGATGCGCGGGGGCATGCGCCTGGCCGAGTTCAGTTCGGTGCTGCATGATTATTGGCGGCGATGGCAGGAAGATCTCACCGAGTCGTTGCCGCCGTTCAAGGTCGAGGCGACGCAGCGCCTGTTGCGCGTGCGGCTGGTGCGCATCGGTTCCGGACTCAACGGCGGCACGCTGATCTACCTGGAGGACCTCGGACGCGCCCAGACCGAGGCGCAGCAGATGAAGCTTGCGGCGATGGGGCGGTTGACCGCGTCGATCGCGCACGAGATCCGCAACCCGCTTTCGGCGATCAACCAGGCGGCGCAGCTGATCGAGGAAGACGCGCTGGTGGCTGCCGACGGCCGACGACTGCTCAGCATGATCCGCAACAACGCGCGCCGCATCGACCGCATCGTCGGCGAAGTACTGCAGCTAAATCGCCGGGACCGCCAACAGCCCGAGACCGTGGTGCTGGGTGATTTCCTGCGTTCGCTGGTCGACGAGGTCGTGCAGGCGGAGAACATGCCGCCCAAGGCGGTGGCGATCAACGTTGACGCCCAGCTCGCGGCGACCTTCGACCGCGGACACCTTAGCCAGATATTTTGGAACCTGGTCCGCAACGCCTGGCAGCACTGCCAGAAAAAGGACGGCAGCATCCGCATCGCGGCGCGTGCCGGCTACCTGGGCGACGCGGTGATCTGCGAACTCGCGGACGATGGGCCCGGCATCCCCGCCGAGCTGCGCGGACAGATCTTCGAGCCGTTTTTCACCACCCGCCCGGGAGGCACGGGCCTCGGGCTGTACATTGCGCGCGAGCTTGCCGACGCGAACGCCGCGACGCTCGAGCTTCTGCCCCGTTCCCCGGGCGCACAATTCCGCATGACGCTCAAGCGCGCAGTGCCGGCGCGCGAGCGACCGATCGCTACCTGAAGGCTTCCTTACCCAAAAACCGACATGACCCGCAAATCACGTGGCCAACCCAAGGTGCTCGTCGTCGACGACGAGCCGGACCTGCTCGAACTGCTGGAGCTCACCCTGTCGCGCATGGGTCTCGACACCACGCGCGCCGAGTCGGTCGCCGAGGCGGTCCGCCTGCTCGACCGCGATTCCTTCGACTTGTGCCTTACCGACATGCGCCTGCCCGACGGCGAAGGATTGCGAGTCGTCGAACACATCAACCAGAAGGGACTCGACGTCCCGGTTGCGGTGATCACCGCGTACGGCAGCGTCGAGAACTCGGTCGCGGCGCTGAAGGCGGGCGCGTTCGACTACCTCGCGAAGCCGGTGGCCCTCGAGCAGCTGCGCGCGCTGGTCAAGCAGGCGCTCAAGGTTCCCGACCCGGCGAAGCCCGCGGCGGGCTATCAGCTGCTCGGCGAGTCGGCGGCGATGGAGCAGGTGCGAAGCATGATCGAGCGCCTCGCCAGGAGCCAGGCGCCGGTCTACATCAACGGCGAGTCCGGCAGCGGCAAGGAACTCGCGGCGCGGATGATCCATCGCGGAGGTCCGCGGGCGGAGCTGCCGTTCATCGCCGTCAACTGCGGCGCCATCCCCGAGAACCTGATGGAGAGCGAGTTCTTCGGCTACCGCAAAGGCGCGTTCACCGGTGCCGAGGGTGATCGCGACGGCTTTTTCCAGGCCGCGAACGGCGGCACGCTGTTCCTCGACGAGGTGGCGGACCTGCCGCTCGCGATGCAGGTCAAGCTGCTCAGGGCAATTCAGGAAAAGAAGGTGCGCAAGGTCGGCTCGACGCAGGAAGACGCGGTCGACGTGCGGCTGATCAGCGCGACGCACAAGAACCTGTCGGCGCTGGTCGAGGCCGGGGAGTTCCGGCAGGACCTGTTCTACCGGCTGCACGTAATCGAGCTGGCGATGCCGCCGCTGCGCGAGATGCGCGAAGACATCCCGGTCATCGCGCAGGCGATCCTGAGCAAGCTCGAACGCGGGACGCCGGCGCGCCTGATGCCCGACGCGCTCGTTGCGCTCGAGAAGTACCCGTTCCCCGGCAACGTGCGCGAACTCGAGAACATCCTCGAGCGAGGCCTGTCGCTCGCCGCGGATCCGCTGCACATCGCCGCCGAGGATCTGCACCTGACGCCGGTCGCCGACGACGCCGACTCGGCGATGCCGCCGGGCGAAAAGTGGCCGTTGCAGGACTATCTCGACCGCGTCGAGCGGGCCGCGATCAACGAGGCGCTCGAGAAGACCCGCTACAACCGCACCGCCGCAGCCAAGCTGCTCGGCATCACCTTTCGCGCGATGCGTTACCGGATGGAAAGGTTGGGCATCAAGTAGTCGGCCGTCACGATTCCCTCTTAATCCGTGGTGTGGTTGTGCACCTTGCCCGCTTCGGCGGGCTTTTTTTCGTCCGGCGACCGCGGGTGACCGGGCCGAAACACCACCTCTCCACGGTTGCCGCCGGTGAATGGCTGCGCATTACAACGGCTGCGAGGGGGTGTCGAAAGATCTGACGCCGGTACGCACTCGAATCTGGCGACGGGCAGAAGTCCCTGACGATGCTCATGCTCGTCGCCGTGGAACGCGACTTGCATCTCTCAAGACACGGGCCTTCCTGGACCGTTCGTACAGCACAACATCTGGAGCTGCGATGAAATCCATTCTCGATCCCTCGTTTCGGTACACCCCAAGCGTCGACACGGATTTGCGAAAGACTTTCGCGCGCGTACGACGCGAGTTGCGGAAGTCGCAGCAGGCGGCCATGGCGACCAACGTGCAACCCATACGGAGAGATCCACCGCTTGGCATGAAGTTAGCGCGCTGACACGGTTCGCGGTGCAACTGCGGAGCAACGCGAGCTGATCCAAGATAAAGGGACCGCAATGAATGCGCCGATATGCGATGGACGAATCGTCTTGAACGTCGCAGACAAGCGATATATCGCCTCGTTCCGAATCGAACGCGGCGTGATCACGGTGACGTCCGGTTCGGTTTCGAAGACAGTGGAAGTTGGTGACGTCGAGGATCCCAAGTCGGTCGCAAGGACCGTCCTGAGGACGATGGTCATGGAATCGAAGGAAAGCATCGCGGGCCATGAGTACATTTTCGTGCGCGCTCGCTCCAGCATGCGACACTCCCGCACACGCCACTAGCAACGCATGCGGACGCCCTCATTCGCATAGTCCCAGAATTCTCTGTTGTTGCGAGCGCGCCTTCACGGGCTGCGATTTTGCCGGTGCCGATGCCGCTGCCGTTGCCGGTCCGGCGAGGCAGGGTGTTGGCGGTGCCGAAGCGGCTGCGCTACTTCCTGCACCGCGACGCCGCCCTCCAGGGCGCGGCTCTGCGGGTGTTCCTGCGCGCGAGCGGAGCGGTCGTGGGGGATGCCGATCTCCTTCAAAGTCGTCGGCGTCGAGTTTGATTTTCTATCACCTCCTTGACCGGCGATCCTTCCAGCCTCCTGTTCCTGCGCGATCAGCTCGCCAAGGCGACGCTCGGCGCGGAGGCTTGCGCGGCCGGGTTGCCTTGCTGTAACCTTTAAGTTACAATGGCCGCTTACGAAGTCAGGCACTTCCGCGGCGCCGACGGAACAGACGTTTTCGGCGAGTGGTTCGACGCATTGCGCGATCGACAGGCGCAACAGCGCATTGCGGTGCGAGTTGACCGCCTGGCGCTCGGACTGTTCGGCGATGCGAAACTGCTGCGCGAGGGTGTGCACGAGCTGCGAATCGACCACGGCCCCGGCTATCGGGTCTATTACGCCATTGCCGGCCGCAGCATCGTGCTGCTGTTGTGCGGCGGGGACAAGCGGGCGCAGCGGGCCGACATAGCGCGAGCGGTCCGGTACTGGCTGGAATTTCAAGGAAAGTGACGATGAAAGCGACGGTACGGCACGACGACTTCATGCGCGAGCGGCTCGCGGATGCGGAGTTCGCCGCGGGCTATCTGCAATCGGCCCTTGAGGATGGCGATTCGGGTGTGCTCTTGCTCGCGCTGCGCCGTATCGCCGAGGCGCGGGGCGGCATGGCGAAGCTCGCACGCGTGACGGGACTATCGCGTGAGGCGCTCTACCGTACGCTGAGCGCATCGGGCAATCCGCGCTTAACAAGCCTTGCGGCGATCCTCGGCGCAACGGGCTTGCGCCTGGCCATCCTGCCAGCGAACCCCCCGTCCCGGCGGGTCAAGCGCGCGACCCCTGCGGGTAAACGCGCGCGCGTCGCCGTGACCGCGTAGGAAGGCCGTAGCGCGATCCAGCGCGAGGCTTGGCGACCTAGATACGACCGCGTGCCTGCGCTGCGCTGACAGGCTTCGCGCCACATCTGCAAGGCGCAATCGGCCGCCTTACGCGGTAGACTCCGCCTCACGAGCCGCCGAGCGCTAGTTCTTGAGAACAAATCGCGCAGGGAGGTTTTATGGCAATCATAGATGGCAGCGAGCGGGTGACGGTGAGCGTTCACGATCTCACGGAGGGGCAGCGGATCGAATATCAGCGCCGAGTGGATTGCTGTGGAGCCGTTATGAGTTCGTTGGGACCGCTCATCATAGAGCGCAAGAAACATGACGACGTTGTGAAGGACGAGAAAGCGTTGGCGAGTGCGCGGTGGCCGTGGGTCGTCGGTGGCATTGGGCTCGTCATTTATTGGCTCGCTGAGGCACTGGAACTCCCCGGCAAAGGGCTCGGTATCGCCATTGTTCTGCTTATGGTGGGAACGTTCGTACGATCGGCCATGCATGACTGGGCGGCTCGTTCGCAGTTGCGCCAGATCGAGACTGCAATCGTCCAGTTGCGGTTCCATTGGCTCGAAGCAGGTGGCCGTGGGAATGCCTTCAATGAGTATTGCGATCTCCTCCGGGATAGCGACGGATATCCGGACATAAAGGCTCACGCGAACGCTGAGCGGCAAGTCTTTGCACCGATACTTGAGCACGTTGGACGCATCGGCTGATCGCCGCTTGGTGCCTTACCCGGCCGCGTCCGCGCCAGTCAGACGCGTAGAAACGCCCGCAGCGCGGCAAGCCACCGCTGCGCCGTTCGCCCCGCCGTGCGTGCGCGCGTGGCGTTGATCGTGTCGAAGTGCTGATTGATCACCGCGTATGCGCCTTCAATCTCGCGCGTCGTTTCGTCCTTGAGGTTGCGTGGCTCGAAGTGCTCACCGAACGCCGCGTTTGGCTTGCGCATCATTCCCGCAAGTTCGTCGGCCTCCTCGTGGATGCGCTGCGCCGTCCACTTGCGACACTCGCCGCGCGTTGCCTCATTCCCCGAGGCATTCATGGCGTCGTGCGCCCTGTTCAACCACTCGACGATGAGGGTGGCCCGCGCGGCAAGCTCGTGGCTGTACTCGGCCCGCTCTCGTAGGTCGTGGCCGCTGCCTCCGAATGCTCTCGCTTTTATCGCGTCGCCCGCAATCGTCGCCAGTCGCACGGCGAACTCGTGCCGGCGTTGCGCGAGCGCCGGCTCGGCGAGGGAACGTGCGCGCTCGAACAGGGCAGCGGTTGCCTTATCCATGCGCGCGATCGTAGCCCGCTGCTACCATTCCCCCGCAGGCATTGGCACAAAGCGGCCTTCTTTCCGATGAAATACAGAATGGCATGCCGCTTCCCCGGTGGCACGAGGTTGGCACGTTATGTTTACAACTATTTGGTTTATTGAAAGAAACGCCGCGATGCGCTACCGGATGGAGCGGCTCGGGATCAAGTGAGCGATGCCTAGGGAGTGTCCGCGTAGGGTCACGCGGCGCACGAAATGAGCGCATCGCTTGATGGCGCAGGATGGCTGGCCGGCGCCCGCCACATCCCCTCGCCCAACTTCGACGAGCGACCGGCCGGCACTGTCGTAAGCCTGCTGGTCATTCACGGCGTTTCGCTGCCGCCCGGCCGATTCAGCGGCGACGGCGTCGAGCGGCTGTTCACCAACCGCCTCGATCCTGAAGCGCACCCGTACTACCGGGCGCTGCGCGGTGTCGAGGTCTCGGCCCATTTTTTCATCCGCCGCGACGGTTCGCTCATGCAGTTTGTCGCCTGCGAGCGCCGCGCGTGGCACGCCGGCGTGTCCGAGTGGAAGGGCCGGAAGCGCTGCAACGACTTCTCGATCGGGGTCGAACTCGAAGGAACCGACACGCGGCCCTACACGGCGCGGCAGTACGCGCGGCTAGCGCGGCTGACGGCATCGCTGCGGGCGCGCTACCCGCTCCGGGACCTTGCCGGGCACAGCGACATCGCACCGGGACGCAAGACCGACCCGGGGACCGGATTCGACTGGGCGAGGCTTCAAGCGCTGCTCGGCGACCGGCCGCGAACCGGCCGCCGCTGACCGCTCCCGGGCCCGCCGCAGCCCAGCCGGGTCCCGCACGCTGTCCGACGCCGTGTTCGGGGCATTGACCGGCGTGCCGCGTCGCCGCCGGGTAATCCACCAACCTTGTCCGGCACGACCGGGCCAATGCACGAACGCGGCGGCACCGTCCGAACCACGCATGATGCCGGCTCAGGGCGTTACGGGTTATAATATTAGGTTATGCAACTGCTGGCCGACTACTTCCCGCTGCTGCTGTTTTTCATCGCCTTCAAGTGGCAGGGCATCTATGCCGCGACCGCCGTCGCCATCGTCGCGTCGATCGCTCAGATCGCGTATTTCAAGGCCCGCGGCAAGGTCTCTGCCGTGCACTGGTTGTCGCTGGGTATCATCGCCGTATTCGGCGGCGCCACGCTGGTGCTGCAGGACGAGACCTTCATCAAGTGGAAGCCGACCGTGCTCTACGGACTGTTCGGCGCCGTCCTCGCGATCGGCAAGCTCGTGTTCCGGCGCGACCTGATCGGAGCGCTGCTGAAGGACATTGTGCTGCCTCCGGCGGTCTGGACCACGCTCACCTGGTCGTGGGTCGGATTCTTCGCCGCAATGGCGGTCGCGAACTGGTACGTCGCGTTCAATTTCAGCACCGACGCGTGGGTGAATTTCAAGGTGTGGGGCGGCATCGGGCTGTTCCTCGCGTTCGCGCTCGTGCAGGGACTGTGGCTGTCCCGCCACCTGATCGAGGAACGCTCGTGAGCGCGCGCGCCGGCATCGCCGACACCCTGCGAGAAAGGCTCGCGCCGCTGGCACCCACCCTGGTTGATATTCACGACGACAGCGCGGCGCACGCCGGCCATGCCGGTGCCGCCGCCGGCGGCGGGCACTTTTCGCTGGTCATTGTGTCGAAGAGCTTTTCCGGCCAATCCCGCCTCGCGAGGCACCGGGCCGTGCTGGCCCGGGTCGCCGACCTGATTCCCAGTCCGGTCCACGCGCTCGCGATCCAGGCTTACACCCCCGAGGAATTTCCCTCCCACCCATGAAGGATGCGAAGTCAATGATGAAGACCCGAATCGCTGTCGCGGTACTCGCCGCGTTGATTCCCGCGGCCGCCGTGCAAGCGCAGACCGCGGCGCCGAAACCGGCCCCCGCTGCTGCCAAGCCCGCTCCGGCAGCGCCGGCCGCTGCTGCGCCTGCCGCGCCCGCTGCGGCGCAAAGCAAGACGCTGTACACGCAGGCGCAGTTCGACATCATGCTGCGAGAGCGCATGGCGCAGGGCCAGCCTGACACGCCGGAGCTTCGCAATGCGGTGCGCGACGAGCTCAACACCCGCGAGCTGCTCGTCCGCGAGGCGAAGAAGAAGAACCTGGACAAGAACCCCGAGCTGCGCCAGCAGATGGAGCTCGCGTCGCAGACGATCCTGGTCCGCGCCTACGTCAACGATTGGGTGAAGGCCAACCCCGTGCCGGAAGCCGACATCCGCAAGGAGTACGACGCGATCAAGGGCCAGATCGGCGACAAGGAATACAAGGTCGCGCACGTCCTGGTCGAGAAGGAGGACGACGCGAAGCAGGTGGTCAGCGATCTGCAAAAGGGCCAGAAGTTCGACGAGATCGCGAAGCAGCGCTCAAAGGATCCCGGCAGCAAGGATCGCGGCGGCGACCTCGACTGGAACGCGCCGGCGAATTTCGTGAAGCCCTTCGGCGACGCGATGGTCAGGACCGAGAAGGGCAAGTTCACGCCGCAGCCGGTGCAGACCCAGTTTGGCTGGCACGTGATCCGTGTCGATGATGTACGCGACGCCAAGGTGCCGCCGTACGAGGAGGTGAAGCCGCAGCTGACGCAGCGCATGCAGGCGGCGTGGCTCGAACGCTATCTGCGCGACCTGCGGCAGAAGAACGGCCTCTAAAGTTCCAGGCGTCCGTTGGGCGCGGAGGAACGACAGAGGGCGGACCCGCGGGCCCGCCCTCTTTTCACGTCACCACGCGCAAAACCCCCGCGCGGGCGGTTACTCGATGCTCGCCCCGCTCGCCCTGATCACCGGTAGCCAGCGCTGATTCTTCGCGTGGACGAAGATCGCGAGTCCTTTCGCCTCAGGCAGGATCTCGGCGGCAAGATAGGTGTTGATTTTGCAGAGCGCCCGCTCGAAGTCTTCGAGGTCGTTGCCCTTCAGTATCTGCCGCAACACGCTGGCGCGGTGAGCGAGCGCCGCCCGCCCGCCCGCCTCGCCGCCTTCGAGGTTGAGGTAAAAGCTGACGAAAAGCGCATCCGACTCCTCCACGCTGACCAGCAGGGTGATGTGCCGTTTGAGTTCATCAACAGAGGTAAGATGGGTCATGTCGGCTCCTCGGTCAAGCCTAAGCCGTCCGTTATGCCGGTCGCGAGTTCGATCATTTGTTACTCCTTTTTGTGATGTACGGTACTCGCCGCACGACGATTTTGTTGCCGTCCACGCGCGTCACCTCGACGAACTGGCCGGTCTCGATCAGTTCCCCGTCGGATACGACATCCACGCGTTCGCCTTCGATCTCGACAATGCCTGCCGGTCGCAGCGAAGACGACGCCCGCCCCTCTTTTCAAGCCAACGCCGGTCGCTGTCGGGCGCCGAGGCGTACCCTTGCCATGCGGGAAGTCCGGCCTCCGGGATCAGTCGGTGAGCGGAAATGCTAGACCCTGGAAATCGATTCGCATGCTAGTGTCTGCTTGCCGGTCAATGAACTGTAGCGCGAAGTGTAGAGACGCTATGATTTCGCGTAAAGTCGATTTATACAGAACGATTAGTCGAATAAACCGAAGGATAGGCGCGATGAATTTCAAGTACCGTTGCTACTTCTGGCAGGTTGCCAAGGCGGGCGGCGTGGGCGGCGTGAGGCGATCGCGTGCATGGGCATCTGACGCCCCCAGCCCCGGTTGCTGCGTTTCGCTTG
>JBKKAZ010000062.1:0-18411 GCA_046714435.1 Casimicrobiaceae bacterium | reverse complement strand
GTGCATCAGTCGAACACGTCGTGCGGCTCAGAGATCGGCATCATGATACTACTGCACTCCCTCCTGAAGACCTGAATAAAGAGGACGCGGTCCCCGCCCAGCAGCCGCACCGGATCCGGGGGAGCCTCATCCGCTGTTCATCACGTTGACGAACACGTCTTCCAGGTCCGTGCGCGCGATCTCCATTTCGTCGATGATGCAGCCAGCCTGCCGCAGCGTGGCCATCACGAACTCGACTTCCTCGAAGCGGGCGATTTCCAGGTGCAGGCGGGGATCCTCCGCCGGACCCGGTACCACACGTTCCTGCAGGGCTGCCGGCAGCGGCGCCCCGGACAGGCTGAGCACCAGGGTGCCGGCCGCAAAGCGCTTGAGCAGATTGGCGGTGGCATCGAGCGCGACGATCCGGCCGGCCTTCAGCATGGCGACCCGCTGGCACAGCGCCTGCGCCTCCTCCAGGTAGTGAGTGGTCAGCACGATGGTGTGTCCGTCCCGGTTGAGCCGCTTGATGAAGGTCCACAGCGACTGGCGCAGTTCGACGTCGACGCCGGCGGTGGGTTCGTCCAGCACGATAACCGGCGGCCGGTGCACCAGCGCCTGCGCGACCAGCACCCGCCGCTTCATGCCGCCGGAGAGCGCCCGCATGTTGGCATCCGCCTTGCTGGTGAGCCCGAGACTCTCCAGGATCTCGTCGATCCAGCGGTCGTTGTCGTGCAGGCCATAGTAGCCGGACGATATCTGCAGGGACTCGCGCACCGAAAAGAACGGATCGAACACCAGTTCCTGCGGCACCACGCCGATCAGCCGCCGCGCCTGGCGATAGTCGGAAACAACGTCGTGCCCCATGACGCTTGCTGTCCCGCGATCGGCACGCACCAGCCCGGCGAGGATCGAGATCAGCGTGGTCTTGCCGGCGCCATTCGGACCCAGCAGCCCGAAGAATTCGCCCTGCTCGACGTCGAAGTCGATGCCGTCGAGCGCCTGCACATTGCCCCAGCGCCTGGCGATGCCGCGAAACGCGACCGCGGACATGCGGTCGCTATCCCGGTTCTGCGTTCAGCAACTCGGCAACGCCGTAGACCTGCGCGAGCGACACAAGGCTTCCGGGCAAGTTCTCGAAAACCAGCCGGCGCCCCTGGGCGCTGGCACGGCGTTGCAACGCAAACAGCGCCGCGAGCGCCGACGAATCGGCCGGATCGAGGCTCGCAAGATCGATCCGACCCGACCCTGGCAGCTCCAGCGCGCGTGCAGCTGCCACGACTTCGGCGGCGTTTTCGAAGGTCAGCGCGCCGTTGAACGTCCAGCGCGACCCATCCCCGGAGGCCTCGAAGGCACCGGGAGCGGGCGCGCCATCCTGCCAGTCGGCAGTCACTTGACCGGCGCTCCGCGGTTTCTTTCGGCGAGCTTCGCGATCAGCCCGTCGACACCGCCCGCCTTCACCTGCTCGTTGAATTCGTCGCGGTAGTTCGTGACCAGCGAAACCCCGCCGATGATGACGTCGTAGGCCTTCCAGCCTTCGGGCGTGCGGGCCATGTTGTAGTCGATCTGGATCGGCGGCTTGCCCTGGCGCACGACTTCGCTTCGCACCGTGACTTCCTGCGCGCTTGCTTCAGCGCGCAGCGGCTTTACGTCGATGCGCTCGTCCCGGTACTGCGTTAGCGCGTTCGAGTAGGTGCGCACTAGCAGCGTTCGAAATTCCGAGGTGAGCTTCGCTTGCTGCTCGGGCGTCGCCGATCGCCAGTTGCGACCCATCGCCAGTGCGGTCATGCGTGCGAAATCGAAGTTCGGCAGCAGCTTGACCTCGATCACTTCGCGCACGCGCGCCGGATCGCCGGCCACGATCCGGGGGTCGGACTTGATGGCCTCCAAGGTCTCCTGCGAGACACGCTTGACCAGCGCGTCGGGTGTCTCCTGCGCGAGCGCCGCGCTGAACAGGAGGCTCGCAGTCGCGAAGATGAGGACACGGGCGGCGCGGTGTGGTTTCATTCGTCGTCGTCCTTGCGGGGAGGGTTGCCCTCGTAGGTCAGGTATTCGCGCCGCTGCAGGTACGAACGGCGAATGAAGGTATAGGGATCGAGTGCGGCCCGATCGACCAGCGTCTGCGCGTCGAGAAGCTGCGCGCGGCCTTCGACGTACCCGATGCCGTAGAGGATGTTGCGCAGCGGCACGTCATTGATGTAACCCACCGGACCGACGGCGATCCGGATCAGGAAGCCGGTGCCGTCGCGCGCCGTGGTCGGCCCGAACAACGGAATGAACAGATACGGTCCCTGCGGTATGCCCCACGCGCCGAAGGTCTGTCCGAAGTCCTCGTCGCCGCGCGGAATGCCCGCTTCCGAGGCGAAGTCGAGCAACCCGCCGAGCCCGAACGACGTATTGAGCATGACGCGGCCGAAGTCGTGGCCCGCCTTGTCGAGCTTGCCCTGCAGCATCCCGTTGATGCCGGAGAACAGGTCCTCGATGTTGTTGTAGAAGTTGGCCAGCGGGCGGCGAATCACCGGCGGCACCAGGTCGGCCCAGGCCTGGATCATTGGGCGCACGATCACCCGGTCGAAGGGCTCGTGGATCGCGTAGGCAGCGCGGTTGATCGGCTCGAACGGGTCGGCGCGCGAAGTCGCGGTCGGGGTCGCGCACCCGGTGAGCGCAAGCGCAGCGGCGAGCGCCACGCAGGAAGTCGAAGTCGACGTCATTTGCCGGGCGCCTGCGAGGCCTTGTCGAACAGGAACTGGCCGATCAGCTTCTCGATGATCACCGCCGACTGGGTCTTGGTGATTTTACCGCCGTCAGCGAGCATCTGTGGATCGCCGCCTGCATCGAGCCCGACGTACACCTCGCCGAGCAGGCCGGCGGTAAGCACCGAGGCGATGGTGTCGCGGCTGAACTGGTAGCCCTGGTCGATGCGCAACGTCACCACGCCCTCGTAGGTCTTCGTATCGAGCCTGATTCTCTCGACCCGGCCGACGACAACGCCTGCGGCCTTGACCGGCGCCCGCGGCTTCAATCCGGTCAGGTTGTCGAAACGCGCTTCGATTCGATACCCGGGAACGTTGGTCGTGGTGAGGAGGTTGCCGACCCGGAGCGACAGGAACAGGAGCGCCGCAATGCCGAGCGTCACGAAGATGCCGACCCAGAGGTCGATGGTGGCACGGTTCATCCGAAGTCCCCTCGTCTTGCGCCGCGCGCGCTAAAGCCCGATGCCGCGGAACATGAACACGGTGAGCATGAAGTCGGCAGCGAGGATCGCGAGCGAAGAGCCCACAACGGTGCGCGTCGTCGCCGTCGCGACCCCTTCCGCCGTGGGCTGCGCGTCGTAACCCTCGAACACCGCGATCAGGCTCACGATGACGCCGAACACGACGCTCTTGATGACGCCGTTCACGATGTCCTGCCGGAAGTCGACGGCGGCCTGCATGTTGCCCCAGAAAGCGCCGGCGTCGATCCCGATCAGCCGGACCCCGACCAGGTAGGCGCCGTAGATCCCCAGCGTCGAGAACAACGCCGCGAGCAGCGGCATCGAAATGACGCCACCCCAGAAGCGCGGCGCGACGACCCGCGCGAGCGGATCAACCGCCATCATCTCCATCGCCACGAGCTGCTCGGTGGCCTTCATCAGGCCGATTTCCGCGGTGATCGCGCTGCCCGCGCGGCTCGCGAACAACAGACCCGCGACCACCGGCCCAAGTTCCCTCACCAACGACAGCGCAACCAGGATCCCGAGCGATTCGTCCGCGCCGTAGCGGTTCAGCACGTCGTAGCCCTGCAGCGCCAGCACCATGCCGATGAAGGTTCCCGACACCAGGATCACGACCAGCGACAGCACGCCGGAGAAATAAATCTCACGAAGCGTGAGCGGCAGCCGTCGGAACGCATCGGGGGAGTGCAACAGCACCGCGACGAAGAATCGCGCCGCAAAGCCCAACCGGATCAGCACGCGAACGGTCGTCGCGCCGATGCGGCGAAGTCCGACTACGATGGTATCAGCCGGCATGCGCGAACTCCTCGGCCAGCGGCCGCGCCGGGTAATGGAACGGCACCGGTCCGTCGGGCGCAGCATCGAGGAACTGCCGCACGAACGGGTCTGCGGATGCGCGAACCTGACCGGGCGTGCCGCCGGCGACGATGCGCCCACCCGACACGAAATACAGGTAATCGACGATCTTGAGCGACTCGTAGACGTCGTGGGTCACTACCACCGACGTGCTGCCGAGCGCATCGTTCAAGTGCCGGATCAGCTCGCCGACCACCCCGAGCGAGATCGGGTCGAGCCCCGCGAACGGCTCGTCGTACATCACCAGCATCGGGTCCAGCGCCACCGCCCGGGCAAGCGCCACACGTCGCGCCATGCCGCCGGAAAGCTCTGCAACCCTGAGCGACGCCGCACCGCGCAGCCCGACCGCGTTCAGCTTCAGCAGCACCAGGTCGTGAATCATGTCTTCGGGAAGCTCGGTGTGCTCGCGAAGCGGGAATGCGATGTTCTCGAACACCGACAGGTCGGTGAACAGCGCGCCGAACTGGAACAGCATGCCGATGCGGCGGCGCAACGCGTAGAGCGCGTCGCGATCGAGGTCGGCCACGACCTGCCCGGCGACGACCACCCGACCCGACCGCGGCCGCAGTTGCCCGCCGATGAGGCGCAGGATCGTGGTCTTTCCGGACCCCGACGCGCCCATGATCGCCACGACCTTGCCGCGCGGAATGCGCATGTCGATGCCGTCCAGCACCGGCCGGCGCGGGTCGTAGCCGAACTTCACGCCGTCCAGCTCGACAATGTCGTCGCCTGATGTGTCGATGGTCGCCGTGGGCGCCGGCGGGGTCGGGGTCATTGCGGGAATGGCAGGTGCCGGCAGGGGACAGCGATTGTAGCGGGACCGCTCGCTGGATCGCAATGACCCGCGGTCAGTTAGGGTAAGGCAGGGTCTCGGGACTAGGGGCTAGGGTCTAGGGAGCGCTCCCGTCGTGCGAAAGGGATGGCCTTCCGATTCGTAGCGCGAGACGACAATGTGCAAACAGCGCCGACGGTCCCGAGCCCCTAGTCCCGAGCCCCTAGTCCCTAGTCCCGAGCCCCGAGCCCCTAGTCCCTAGCTGTCAGCCCTCCAGCAGCTTCGCCTCCGCGATGCCGATGTCCTGGGGCCGGCCGAGCAGCACGACGACATCGCCCGCCTCGAACCGAAAATCCGGGCCAGGGCGTTGCGACGGGGTGCCTCGCCGACGAACGCCGGTGATCTCCACCAGGCCGTCAAGTTCCAACTCGGAGAGCGAGCGGCCGTTGGCCGACGCGCGTTCGGGCAGCAGCACCGAATGCAGGCGGGGCTGCAGGTTCTCCGCGGCGTCGGCGAAGTCCGAGGCCCCGTGGAAAAAGCCTCGAAACAGGCTGTAGCGCTCCGCGCGGATCGCACGAATGCGCGAGAGCACGCGGTCGAGCGGAACACCGAGCACCAGCAGCGAGTGCGTGGCCAGCATCAGGCTGCCCTCGAGCACTTCGGGAATGACCTCGGTCGCGCCCGCCTTCATCAACCGGTCGAGATCGCTGTCGTCGACGGTACGCACGATCACCGCCAGTTCGGGTCGCAGCTGATGAACGTGATGCAGGATCTTGAGCGCGCTCGGCGTGTCGGCAAAGGTGATCGCGACGGCCTTCGCCCTGGTCAGGCCGGCGGCAGCGAGCACCTCGCGACGCGACGCATCCCCGTAGACCACGGAGGATCCCGCCGCCGCCGCCTCGCGAACCCGCAGCGGATCGTTGTCGAGCGCGACGTACGCGATCTCCTCGCGCTCGAGCGCTCGCGCGAGGTTCTGGCCGCTGCGACCGTAGCCGCAGATCAGCACGTGCTCCTGGCGCACCATCGCGGCCGACGCGATGCTGGTGAGGTCTGCGGCGCGGGCGAGCCAGTCGTTCGCGGTGAGCTTGCGCACGATCGGCTCGGAAAATTGGATGACCACCGGCGCCAGCAGCATCGAGATGACCATCGCCGCAAGCACGACCTGCGCAAGTGCGCTCGCCAGGATGCCGCTTGCGGACGCCAGCGCCAGCATCACCAGCGCCAGCTCGCCGGCCTGGGCGAGGTAGAACCCGGTCCGCAGCGACGATGCCAGCGGCGCGCCGAACCAGCGCGCGAGCGCGACGATGAGCGCCAGCTTGAACGCGACCGGAACAATCAGCAGCAGCAGCACGAACGGCCAGTGCGCCGCGACGGTCGCGAAGTCGAGCGCCATGCCGACGGTGACGAAGAACAGGCCGAGCAGCACATCGCGAAACGGCCTGATGTCCTCCTCGACCTCGATGCGGTACTCGGTTTCCGCGATCAGCATGCCGGCGAGGAAGGCGCCCAGCGCGAGCGACAGTCCGGCCAGCTCGGTCAGCATCGCGAGCCCGAGCGTCACCAGCAGCACGTTGAGCACGAACAACTCGGAGCTGCGCTGCCTGGCCACCAGGCCGAGCCAGGCGCGCATCGGCCGCTGCCCCAGGCCGAGAATCAGCATCAGCGCGATCGCGCCCTTGGCCGCCGCAAACGCGAACGCGGTCGTGAGGCTGCCCGCGCTGTGTCCGAGCGCGGGGATCACGACCAGGAAGAAGACCACGGCAAGATCCTGGAACAGCAGGATCGCGATGACGTCGCGCCCGTGCGGCGTCGACAGTTCCAGTCGCTCGGTGAGCATCTTGGTGGCGATCGCCGTGGAACTCATCGCCAGCGCGCCGCCCAGCACCAGGCCGGTCTGCCAGCCGAATCCGATCAGCGACAGCGCGATCGTCGCCACGACCGTTGTGACCGCGACCTGCGCGAAGCCGAGACCGAACACCGCGCGGCGCATGGCCTTCACGCTCGAAAGGCTGAACTCCAGCCCGATCGAGAACATCAGGAACACGATGCCGAACTCGGCGAGGTGGCGCGCGGCCGGCGTGTCCTGCACCCAACCCAGCGCGTGCGGCCCGACGGCGAGCCCGACCAGCAGGTAGCCCAGCACCGGCGGCATCCGGAACTGGCGGCAGACCACAACCACGACGACCGAAGCCCCGAGCAGGATCAGAATCGTGGCAAGCGTCTCGGGCATGGATTAGCGCCGATGCAAAAGGCGCTCGAGGGTTCGGCGGGTGACGAGAGTCCTTCGTTGCGCCTTTTGCATCGGATCTGTTTTCGGGCGGTCGGCTAGGGGCGGCGCGCATTGACCACTTCGGCCGACCGCCGCCAAGAGCACCAAACAACGTGCGTCGTGCGCGGCCCCGCGCTTCTCGAACCGTTCTACATCACGCAGCCCGAGCGACACCGGCGAACTACGCTGGGCGCGTCGGCACGACACTAGCACGGAACGATCGGCGCGCAGTGCGGCGGTATACTCCCCGCGATGGACGAACGCGCCCTTGCCGCCAAGCCTGTCGAAGCGGCACGCGCGCTCCAACTCGCGCGCGAAGTGCTCTCGGTCGAGTCGCGCGCGATCGACGCGCTGGCCGGTCGGCTCGGTGATCAGTTCGTCGCGGCGGTCGCGCTGGTACGCGGTTGTCGCGGCCGCGTCGTGGTATCCGGCATCGGCAAGTCCGGACACATCGCGCGGAAGCTCGCCGCCACGCTCGCCTCCACCGGCACGCCGGCGTTCTTCGTCCACCCGGCCGAGGCGAATCACGGCGATCTCGGCATGATCACGCCCGACGACGTGGTGATCATGCTGTCGAATTCGGGCGAGACCGACGAACTGGTCGCGTTGGCTCCTCACATCCGCCGCCAGGGCGCGGCGATCATCGCGATGACCGGCAACGAGCAGAGTTCGCTCGCTCAGTCCGCCGACATCCGCCTCGACGCCGCGATCGATGCCGAGGCCTGCCCGCTCGGACTCGCCCCGACCGCGAGCACAACCGCGATGCTGGCGCTGGGCGACGCGCTGGCGCTCGCGCTGCTCGACGCGCGCGGATTCTCGGCCGAAGACTTCGCGCGCTCGCATCCCGGCGGTGCGCTCGGGCGCCGCCTGCTGACCACGGTCGCGGACGTCATGCGCAGCGGCGATGCGCTTCCGGTCGTTGCGCTCCACGCGACGCTCGCCGAGGCGGTGATCGAGATGAGTGGCAAGGGCATGGGGATGACCGCCGTGCTCGACGACCATCGCCGCGTGGCCGGAGTGTTCACCGACGGCGACCTGCGCCGCGCGGTCGAGCGCGGCGCGGATTTCCGTTCCGTCACGGTCCTCGAGCTGATGTCTCGCACCCCCCGGCGCATCACCGCCGGTCGGCTGGCGATCGATTGCGTCGAGCTGATGGAGCGAACCCCGAAGGTCACCCAGCTTCTGGTCGTCGACGAGAACGAGCGGCTGGTCGGCGCGTTGCATATGCACGACCTGTTCCGCGCGCGTGTCGTGTGATGGCGCCGGACCTCTCCTCGCGCGCACGGCGCATCCGCCTGCTGACGCTCGACGTCGACGGCGTGCTGACCGATGGGCGCATCTACGTCGACGACCAAGGCCGCGAGCTCAAGGCCTATTCCGCGCTGGATGGACAGGGCATCAAGATGTTGCAGCATGCCGGCATCGAGGTCGCGTGGATCACCGGCAGCGAAGCGCCGTCGGTGAGGCATCGGGCGCGACAGCTCGGCGTGACCCGCGTGCTGATGGGCGCGGTGCACAAGTTCGAGCTGTGGGAAGGCCTGCGCTCGTCGCTCGGGTTCGCCGCGGAGGCCTGCGCGCACGTCGGCGACGACTTGCCCGACGTCCCGCTGCTTGCGGCCTGCGGACTCGCGGCCACGGTGCCGCACGCACCCGACAGCGTGCGCCGGCACGCGCATTACGTGACGACGCGCGACGGAGGTTTCGGTGCCGTGCGCGAAGTCGCCGAGCTGATTCTCGCCGCGCAGGATCGGCTCGCCGCCGCCGCCTCTCGCGCCGCAGCTGGCGGCAGAAGCTGAGCGGACCCGGCATGGATCGGCGCCGTCGCTGGCTGAATCTGTTCACGGCGTGGTCGCCCGCGCTGCTGCTGGCTGCGCTCGCGGCGCTCACCTGGTGGCTCGACGCGCAGGTGGCCGAATCCGGGGCACGGCGTGACGGCAACACGCGCCACGATCCCGACCTCATCGTCGAAGGCGTGCGCGCGGTCGAGCTGGACAAGGACGGCAAACCGGTGCGGCTGTTGTCGGCCGCGCGGGCGAGGCATTATCCGGACGATGGAACGGTCGAATTCGATGCGCCGCGGTTCGTGATGAACCAGCCCGACCGCCCGCGCTTCACCGTCGAGGCAACGCGCGGGCGCGTCTCCGGCGACCGGGAGAATGCCTACTTCGAAGGCGACGTGCGCGCGGTTCGGGAGTCCGAGCCCGCAAGCGACAAGGCCGGCGCCGGGAGCGGGCCGATCACGCTTTCCACCGAATACCTCCATGTCATCCCCAAGCTGGACCGTGCCCAGACCGATCGACCGGTGACGATTGAAGAGCCGCGTGGAATAATCCGCGCGACCGGACTCACGTTGGACAACGCGTCCAAGACCCTGAAGCTCAAAGCCGATGTGCGCGGCACAATGGCGCCACCCACCGCGAACTAGAAGCATGCCTGCCGCCCGCCGATTCCTGCCCGCTGCGTTCGCGCTCCCGATCGCCGTATTCGCCGCGATCGTCGCCGCGCCGCCGGCCCAGGCGCAGCGCGACGACAAGAAGCAGCCGATCAACTACTCGGCGAATTCGGGCGACGTCAACTACCAGACCAAGATCGGCAACCTGTCAGGCAGCGTGGTGATCACGCAGGGCACAATGACCATCCGCGCGGATCGGATCGCATTCAAGCAGAATCCGGACAACTCGATCTCGGCGACGGCGTACGGCGATCCAATCACCTTCCGCCAGAAGCGCGACGGCGTCGAAGAGTATTTCGAGGGCTTCGCGCAACGCGCCGAGTACGACGGCGAGAAGGAGCTGCTGGAACTTTTCGACCGCGCGCTGCTGAAACGCGGGACCGACGAGATTCGCAGCAACTACATCTCCTACAACACACGCAGCGAAGTGTTTCGAGCCGAGGGCCGGCCCGACGCGCCGGCGACGCCTCCGGATTCCGGCCCGGGCGCGCGCGTGCGGGGCGTGATCCAGCCCAAGAGTGAATCCGAGAAGGGCGCCGACGCGACCCCGGGCGCCGCCAGCGGCAAGGCAACCGATGCCTCGCCGGCTCGCGCCGGCAGCCGCAAACCGCCCCCCAAGCCTGCGCCACTGCCGCTGAAGCAGGCCATCGAACTCGAGCCGAAGGCAGCGAAGTAGTGCAACCGCCGTCGAACAGCACGCTCTCGGCGGCGGAGCTCAACAAGCGCTATGCATCGCGCACCGTGGTCCACGACGTCTCGCTCGACGTCCACGGCAACGAGGTGGTGGGCCTGCTCGGCCCCAACGGCGCCGGCAAGACCACCTGCTTCTACATGATCGTCGGACTGGTCGCCGCCGACGGCGGCCGCATCGAGCTCGACGGCGAGGACCTGTCGCGCCTGCCGATCCACCACCGCGCGCGGCGCGGCCTGTCGTATCTTCCGCAGGAGGCGTCGATCTTCCGCAAGCTTACCGTCGCCGAGAACGTGCGAGCGATCCTCGAGCTGCAGGAGGACGACGTCGACACCATCGCCAACCGTCTCGACGCGCTGCTGGAGGACCTGTCGATCTCGCATCTGGCCGACGCGCCGGCGGTGTCGCTGTCCGGCGGTGAGCGGCGGCGCTGCGAAATCGCGCGGGCGCTCGCCACCCGGCCCCGTTTCATCCTGCTCGACGAGCCGTTCGCCGGCATCGACCCGATCGCCGTGCTGGACATCCAGCGCATCATCGGCTTCCTCAAGCAACGCGGCATCGGCGTGCTGATCACCGACCACAACGTCCGCGAAACGCTCGGCATCTGCGACCGCGCGTACATCATCAATGAGGGCCGAGTGCTCGCCTCGGGCACGCCCGACGAGATTGTCTATAATGACGCGGTGCGAAAGGTCTATCTCGGCGAGCACTTCCGGCTTTAGCGGGCCGATGCAAGAGGCGTCCGGGAGTTCGTTGCTTGAAGGGATTGATTCGTTGCGCCTTTTGCATCGGGATTGAATTCAGGCGGGCGTCTAGGGGCGGCGCGCATTGGCCACTTCGGGCGCCCGCCGCCAACAGCACCGAACAACGCGAGTTATGCGCGGCGCCGCGGTAAGACACCTCTCCGACTCGCCAGCCCGTGAAGCAAACCCTCCAGCTCAGGCTCTCGCAGCATCTCACGCTGACGCCGCAGCTGCAGCAGTCGATCCGGCTGCTCCAGTTGTCGACGCTCGAGCTCAATGCCGAGGTCGAACGCATCCTGCAGGAGAATCCGCTGCTGGAAAAGGAGGATGCGGACAATGACGAGACGCCGCAGCTGGAGATTCCGATTTCGACCCGCGAGCGCGGGCCGGAGCCCGAGCCCGAGTACCGGCAGACCGGTGAGGAAGAGCAGGAGGATCGCCCGCTCGACGTCACCCAGGCGGCGGATCCCTCCGACGTTGCGGACTACGGCGGCGGCGACACCGACTGGGGCGGCAGCGCGCCGACCGACGACGACGATTTCTATCCCCAGCAGGTCGCGACCTCGACGCTTCGCGATCACCTCGTCGAGCAGCTCTCGCTGACCAGCCTGCCGGAGCGCGACCGCCAGATCGTCGCGGCGCTGATCGACGCGCTGAACGAGGACGGGTACCTGGTCTCGTCGCTCGAGGAAATCGTCGAGATGTTTCCCGACGAGATCGACCTCGACGAACTCAGGATCGGGCTCAACTACCTGCAAAGCTTCGAGCCCGCGGGCGTCGGCGCGCGCGATTGCGCGGAATGCCTGCGGCTGCAGCTCAAGACCTTGCCGGAGACGACGCCGTGGCGCGCCGATGCGCTCAAGGTCGTCGACGGGCACCTGGTGCTGCTCGCCAACCGCGATTTCACCAAGCTGAAACGCCTGCTGCATACCGACGACGCCGGCGTGCGCGGCGTGCGCGCGCTGGTGCGCAGCCTCAACCCGCGGCCCGGGGCGGCGTTCGCCAATACCGAGGCGAACTATGTCGTTCCGGACGTACTCGTGCGCAAGCAGCGCGGCAAGTGGGTCGCGAGCCTCAACGAGGCCGCGATGCCGAAGCTCAGGCTCAACCGCATCTACGCCGACATCCTGACCCGCAACCGCGATGCCTCGAATCAGCAGCTGGCGGCGCAGCTGCAGGAGGCGAAGTGGCTGATCCGCAACGTGCAGCAGCGCTTCGAGACGATCCTGCGGGTCGCGCAGGCCATCGTCGAGCGGCAGCGCCGCTTCTTCGAGCACGGCGATGTCGCGATGCGGCCGATGGTGCTGCGCGAGATCGCGGACATGCTGGACCTGCACGAGTCGACGATCTCGCGCGTCACCACCCAGAAGTACATGCTGACGCCACGCGGCACTTACGAGCTCAAGTATTTCTTCGGCAGTCACGTCGCGACCGACACCGGCGGCGCCGCGTCGGCGACGGCCATCCGCGCGTTGATCAGGCAACTTATCGGCGCCGAGGACCCGAAGACGCCGCTGACCGACAGCCGCATCGCCGACGTGCTGGGCGAGCAAGGGATACTGGTCGCCCGGCGCACCATCGCGAAGTACCGGGAAGCGCTGCAGATTCCTCCGGTCAACCTGCGCAAGAGTCCCTGATTGCCCGACGCGCCAGGGAACGGCCGGCGAGCGAGCGTTACGGTGTTCCCTGCCGTTACGCAGCGCCCCGCCGCGTGTAATGTCCGCGGCAGCCATCGCCTGCCAGCCCGAAGCATCCCGCCCGGTCGACTGGCCCGTCTCTTGCTCGTTTCCCGAAGTGGGGAGAAACTCCTGCACAGGACGCCCGCAGTGGGGGCGGCAGCGCCCAGCGTCCGCCCGCGCAGCGCCGGCCTTCCGTCGTTCACCCTTGGAGCGCCTGAATGAACCTGACCCTCACCGGCCACCACCTCGAGATCACCCCTGCGATCCGCGCCTACGTTGTCGCCAAGCTCGACCGCATCACGCGTCACTTCGATCACGTGATCGACGTGTCGGTGGTGCTGACGGTGGTGAAGCTCGATCGCAAGATCGAGGCGAACGTGCACGTGAGCGGCAACGATCTGCACGCCGAGGCAGTGGACAGCGACATGTACGCGGCCATCGACGCGCTCGCGGACAAGCTCGACCGGATGGTGGTCAAACACAAGGAAATGCGCTCGTCGCACCGGCCCGAGAACGGCGCCGTCAAGCGGGCCGAGGTGGCGGGCAAGGCCGAGGCGTCCGAGTAGGCATGATTTGCCTGCGGCGTATACTTTTGCGCCGCCACAACGTCACGGGCGGGGTCGGCGCGCCGATGCCCGCCCTTTCATTTTGACCCGCAGCCAACCGCAACACCGACCAGGCCTCTTGTCGCCTCGCACCGTTTCGCGATGAACCAGATCGCAGAACTCCTGCCCGCGGATAACGTCGCGCTAGACGTCGAGGCCGCCACCAAGCACCGGCTGTTCGAAGCCGCGGGCGCGCTGTTCGAGCGCGACACCGGGCTCGACCGCGACATGGTCGTCGCGAGCCTCTCGGCGCGCGAAGCGCTCGGGTCGACCGGCCTCGGCCAGGGCATCGCGATTCCGCATGGACGCCTCAAGGGCCTCACCGAGGCCCGCGGCGCGTTCGTGCGCCTCGCCGCGCCGATCCCGTTCGAGTCGCCCGACGGCAAGCCGGTCTCGCAGGTGTTCGTGCTGCTGGTGCCCGAGCAGGCGACCGACCGGCATCTGCAGCTGCTTTCCGAACTCGCGCAGATGTTCTCCGAGCGCGCGTTCCGCGATCGCCTGGCCGGTGCGCGCGATTCGCTGGAAGTGCACGAGCTGATCCGGGGCTGGGGTCCCGCCGGCTAGGATCCGCCGAGTCAATCCATGCGCCAGGTCAGCGTCGAAAGGCTGTTCTCCGACAATCGCGACAAGCTGGGACTCGCCTGGCGCGGCGGACGCCAGGGCGGCAACCGGGTGCTGACCGGCGAGGCGGCGCTGAAACCGTCCATCGGCCAGGTCGGCCACATGAATTTCATCCATCCGTTTCGCGTGCAGATGGTCGGCGCTGCCGAGACGACCTACCTTGCTTCGCTGCCGGAAGCCGAGCTTCGCGCACAGGTCGACCGGCTGTTCACCAGCGAGCTGGTGGCCATCGCGGTGGCCAACGGCGAAACGCCGTTGCCCTACCTGCTCGAGTGCTGCAACGCCCATCACATCGCGCTGTTCACGTCACCGCAGCCGTCGCCGCACCTGGTCGACGTGTTCCGCTACTACCTGGCGCGGGTGCTCGCGGAATCGACGACGTTGCACGGGGTGTTTCTCGACGTGCTCGAACTCGGTGTGCTGATCACGGGCGCCTCGGCGATCGGCAAGAGCGAACTCGCGCTCGAGCTGATTTCGCGCGGCAACGGCCTGATCGCCGACGACATCGTCGAGCTGTCCCGGATTTCTCCCGACACCGTCGAGGGCCGCTGCCCGGACGTGCTGCGCGATTTTCTCGAGGTGCGGGGCGTCGGCATCCTCAACATCCGCGCGATTTTCGGCGAGACGGCAATCCGGCCGCGCAAGCTGCTCCGCCTGATCGTGCACCTCGAGGATCACAGCCACGAAACGTTTTCGGAGCTCGACCGGCTCAAAGTCGACGCGACTTACATGGAGGTGCTCGGGGTGCCGATCCGCCGCGTGATGATTCCTGTCGCCGCCGGCCGCAACCTCGCGGTGCTGGTCGAAGCCGCGGTGAGGAATTTCGTGTTGAACCAGCGGGGCATCGACAGCACCAAGGAGTTCATCGAACGCCAGCAGCAGCTCATGGATTCCGGCGGCGACGGCGTCCGCTAGGCCCATCGGGACAGCCCCCGCGACATGGACCTGATCCTCATCGGCGGCGTGGCGGGGTCCGGCAAGAGCGTGGCGCTGGCCGCGCTGGAAGACTCGGGCTACTACGCGGTCGCCAACCTGCCGCTGTCGCTGGTCGCGCAGACCGTCGCCTACCTGCATCGCGCCGGGCAGGAACGGATCGCGATCAACTTCGACGTCAAGACCAGCGCCGGCATCGGCGGCCTGGAAGAGGCGATGGCCGAACCGCGCAAAGCGGGCTGGAACGTTCGCTTCCTGCTCCTCGACACGAAGACCGACACCTTGGTCAAGCGCTTCTCGGAGACGCGCAGGCGCCATCCGTTCTCGAACGCGACCAGGACGCTGACCGAGGCGATCGAATTCGAGCGCGGACTGCTGGCGCCCGCGCGCGATCTGGGGTTCGCGTTCGACACCAGCGACCTTCCCGCTGCTGCGCTCAGAAGCTGGCTCACCGACTTCATCAGCGTCGACGCCTCGCGGCTGACGCTGCAGTTCGAGTCGTTCGGATTCAAGCACGGCGTGCCGCTGGACGCCGACCTGGTGTTCGACGTCCGCTGCCTGCCCAATCCGCACTACGAGCCGGCGCTGGCGCCGCTCACCGGGCGCGATCCTGCGGTGGTCGATTTCCTCGAGCGCATCCCCGAGGTCGGGCGGATGTACGACGACATCTATCACTTCGTCGCGAGCTGGCTGCCCGATTACGCGCGCGACAATCGCAACTATCTCACCGTCGCCATCGGCTGCACCGGCGGACGGCACCGGTCGGTGTACCTGGTCGAGCGGCTCGCAAGCAATTTCGCGCCGCGCTACCAGGTGCTGACGCGCCACCGGGAAATCGGCGCGCCGGGTTGAAGACGATCACGCCCGCGCTCACCGGCGCAGCCGGCACGCAACCTAGCGAGACTCGTTGATCTCGAGCGAGCCCGCGCGTGCGACTGCCTTTGTTTCCGCTGCAAACCGTGCTGTTCCCCGGCGGCGTGCTGCCGCTCAAGGTGTTCGAGCAGCGCTACATCGACATGACCAAGGATTGCCTGGCCCGCGATGTTCCGTTCGGCGTCTGCCTGATCACCCGGGGCGAAGAGGTCGCGCGCCCGGGCGCCAACGGCGTGCCGGAGGTTTCGGGCGTCGGCACGCTCGCGCGCATCACCACCTGGGACATGCCGCAGCTCGGGATCCTGCGCGTCTCGACCGAAGGCGGAGCGCGATTCGCAATCGAGCGCCACGCGGTCGAGCCTTCGGGGTTGTTGGTGGGTGAAGTGAAAGTGATCGCTGCCGAACCGAAAGTTGCGTTGACGGAAGCGCAACAGCCGCTGGCGAGGCTGCTCGAGGTGATTGCGGCGCGAGTCGGTCCCTCCAACTTTCCATCTGCGCTCGACTACGCCGACGCCTCCTGGGTCGGTTACCGGCTCGCCGAGGTGCTTCCGCTGCCGTTGCCGATCAAGCAGAGCATGCTCGAGATCAATGACGCAGCGGTGCGGCTGTCGGTGCTGCAGAAGTTCCTGTCGGATCAGGGGCTGCTCTAGCCGATGCAAAAGGCGTCCGGCAAGTTTGCGCCTGACGAGACTGCGTCGTCGCGCCTTTCGTATCGGGTTGAAAATCAGGCGGGCGCCTAGGGAGCGGCCCGTCGACACCCGCCGGCAAGAGCACCCAACAACGCGCGTCATGCGGGGTGCCGCGCCTCGCGAGCCATCTTGAATGATGCTCGCGGTCGGCCGACACCGGCGTGCTGCCGCTGGGACGGGCCGGCGCCTGCGACGCGGCGTATAATTTCCATGTTGAATCAAGCGCTACCGGGATCACCATGGCCGGCCACAGCAAGTGGGCGAACATCAAGCACAAGAAGGCCGCGACCGACGCCAAACGCGGCAAGATCTTCACGCGCCTGATCAAGGAAGTCACCGTGGCGGCGCGCCTTCACGGCGGCGACCCGGGCATGAACCCGCGCCTCCGCCTGGCGATGGACAAGGCGACCGAAAACAACATGCCGAAGGATACGATCGAGCGCGCGATCAAGCGCGGCTCGGGCGATCTCGAAAGCGCCAGCTTCGAGGAGATCCGCTACGAGGGCTACGGCATCAACGGCGCCGCGGTGATCGTCGATTGCCTGACCGACAATCGCACGCGCACCGTCGCCGACGTGCGTCACGCGTTCGCGAAATTCGGCGGTAATCTTGGCACCGACGGCTCGGTCGCGTTCCTGTTCAAGCACTGCGGCCAGATCGTGTTCCCACCGGGCGTAGGCGAGGATCGGATCATCGATGCAGCGATCGACGCGGGCGCCGAGGACGTGATCACGCACGACGACGGCAGCGTAGAGGTGGTCACCGGCCCGTACGATTTCGTCGCCGTGAAGGATGCGCTTGCGAAGGCGGGGTTAAAGCCCGACTTCGCGGAAGTCACGATGAAGCCGGCTGCCGAGGTCGAGTTCAGCGGCGAGGACGCACAGCGGATGCAGAAGCTGCTCGACGCGATCGAATCCATCGACGACGTGCAGGATGTCTACACCACCGCGGTGATCGAGTAGCGTTTGCTTGCGGCCGCACCTGCGATGCGCCGCATCCTGGGCATCGACCCCGGGTTGCGCATTACCGGATACGGCTTGATCGAAGTTCACGGCAACCGCCTCTGCTATCTGGCAAGCGGATGCGTGCGCGCCGGCATCGGCAGCTTGCCGACGCGGCTCGGCGTCATTGCCCGGGATCTCGCGCACCTGATCGCCGATATGCAGCCGACCGAAGTCGCGGTCGAGAAAGTGTTCGTCAACGTGAACCCCAACTCGACGCTGCTGCTGGGACAGGCGCGCGGCGCCGCGATCGCCGCCGCCGTCCTGGCAGGCCTTCCCGTTACCGAGTACACCGCAGGACAGGTCAAGCAGGCCGTGGTCGGCCGAGGCCGCGCAGAAAAGCTTCAGGTGCAGGCGATGGTGATGCGGCTGCTCGAGCTGCCGGGCTCGCCGCAGGCGGATGCGGCCGACGCATTGGCCGCAGCGATCTGTCACGCGCACGCTGCCACCGGCGTCGGCGCACTTTCTCGCGGACGCTATCGGGTTCGCGGCGGCCGGTTGCTCTCCGCGTGAGCTCTTCGACGAAAAGCCCGCGTCCTTTGTCGCGATCGGCGGCGTCGCGGGCCCATCGCCGCGTACCGCGCGCGGTGATCTTCGACATGGACGGGCTGATGCTCGACACCGAGCCGCTGGCAGCACGCGCGTGGAGCGACGCCGCGACAACCTGCAGCCTGGCGTTCGACGCGAGGGTCGCCATGCGGCTCGTCGGCCGCACGTTCGTGGATTGCCGCGGCTTGATCCTCGAGCACCACGACGAGGGCTACCCGGTGGACACGCTGATGGCGGCATGGCAGGGCGCCTACGACGCGATCGTCGAGCGCGAAGGCGTCACGCTCAAGCCGGGATTGATCGAGCTTTGCGACTGGCTGGAAACCCGGGCAATCCCGAAAGCCGTCGCGACCTCGACCCGCTACGCACGGGCGAGGGCGAAGCTCGAACTAACCGGGCTTCTGCGCCGTTTCGATACGGTAGTCGGCGGCGACCAGGTCGTGCGGGGCAAACCCTCACCGGACATTTTCATCGCGGCGCTCGCGCGTC
>JBKKAZ010000061.1:0-25247 GCA_046714435.1 Casimicrobiaceae bacterium | reverse complement strand
ACGACGGCCGTACCGGTCAACAGGAACTGTCCCTTTTGCATCCGCGTCTTGACGACCTCCTGGGGCGGCGGGGGCGCAGGCCGGCGGGTGGGGACGAACGCCGGACGATCGATGGTTTCGCGACGAGCCTCGACACCTCCTTCGATGCCGTAATCGGGCAGCAGCGACAGCGCGACCGGCTGCGGAGCGGCGACCGGCGCAAACTCGGGCGTGTGCGTGACCCGGCGTCCCCAGCCGGTCTCCCAGCCAACGACTGCGGCAAGCGCGAGCAGGAGCACGACAAACAGAGGCGCGAAGCCGAAGCGGGTCTCCATGGCGTTCATCGGCATCCCTCCATTCAGCGTTTGGGCACGGTCGGCTCGCCGCGCGGTGCGGCCGCACGCGCCGCTTCCGGATAGGCCCAGGCGATGGCGTCAAGCTGCACAACCACTTCGGGCTGCTGGCCGGGCGTCGGCTTGAATCCCCGGAAAGCGTTGACCGGCCGCACGGTGATGTTGGCGACGACGGCGTAGGGCTGCTGGGTTTCCAGCGCGGCGAGGATCTTCTGCAGGTTCGGCGAGATCGCGAAGAATTGCACGTTCACGCCGATCTGCTTGAATCGGTCGTCGTCCTTGGGCTGCACGTTCTGCGACGTGGTGATGCGACCGCCGTTGCCCTCGATCGTCCCTTTTACCCATTCCGACAGCTCCGCGCTGGCGAGATTGGGGGCAGTGTTCTTGAGGAAGAAGCGGCGTCCGTTGCGCTCGCGCACGGCATCGACCGCCTTGGTCAGGTCGGGCGCCTGCGCGGCGACGCGCCGATATCGCTCCACCCGCTCGCTAGTCGACTGGATCGCCTCGTCATAATGGCGATGCAGCAGCAGCACGGGAACCAGCACGATCGCGAGCACGGCTGCGACGATCAGCACCAGCAGCGCCACCGCGAACGCTCGCGAACGGCCGGGGCCCAGCGATGCGGCGAACGCGGGCATCATGATCGGGGCGCCGGCTTCAAAGGCCCGGTGCCCGGTGCGGCGGGCGCGGGCGGCGGCGCAGAGGGAACGGCCGGAGCGCTTGGCGGCGCGCCGGATGCCGGCGGAGTTGCCGCCGTCGGCGAGGCTGTCGGCGCGGCGGGAATGGGAGCGCCGGCCGGCGTGGCTGGCGCGCCCGACGGTGCGGAAGGCGAGGCGGCGGGAACCGAGGCAGCGGCCGGCAGCGCCGTTGCAGCCGACTCGGAGCTTGCCGCAAGCGCAACTGGGGCGGGTGGCGGCAGCGGGCGGAGCTGCGCTGCAAGATCGAAAATCTCGCCCGGGCCCGGCTGGAACTTGGTCGTCGGCGAGCGCGGCGCGGCCTGCGTGAACACCTTCGACTCCTCGAACAGCCCAATCAGCCTTCCCGCGTTGCCCGATTCGCCCCGCAGCAGCAGCTCGCGCTGGATTTCCTTGCCGCGCGCCATCGTCTTGACTTCCATCTGCGTCAGCCAGGTGTCGTCGGGCAGGAGCTTGGTGATCTCGTCGAGCACCTGCAGCGCGGAGGGATAGGCGAACTTGCGCTCGAGCGCGAAGTTGTAGTCGCCGGTCAGCCGGTCGAGCTCGGCGCGCAGGCCCTCGGACACCGCGGCCTGCGTGCGCGCATCGTTGGCAACGCGATTGAGCGCTATCACGTAGCCCCGCTTCTGCCAGAGGGGGAGTGCCAGCGCGACCGAACCGACCGCGGCGAGCACGAAGACGGACAACCACAATTGCCACCGACGCCAGCCCTCGGCCCCGGGACGCCGGGATTCAGGCAGCAGGTTGAGGCGCGACACGGCGAGCGCATCAGGCGCGTCGGGAACGATCGCGACCACGTCGGCACCCCAGCTTTCGGCCTGCTGGAGCGCCTGGTCGACGACGCCGCGCCGAGCAGCGGCCAGATCCACGCTGATCTCGCCACGCGCCGCGTCACGGCCGACCACGACGGCGTCGAAGTAGAGTTCGTCGGCCTTGAACGGCGTATGACGGTCGAGGTCATAGCCAAGCGCCTGGCGCAGGTTTTCCTCGAGCGCCGCGGGCAACGTGAGCACGCGGCGCAGCGTCTGGCGGGCCGGTAGCGCGATTACGATACGTGCTGCGCCGGCGGCGCCGCCGTACACGCGCCGTTCAAGGGAATCGAGCGCGGCGCGCCCGGCGGCCGCTGCGCTGCCCGCGTCGGGACCCAACGGAATGCGCGCGGTCGGCTGCATCGAGATCTCGCCCGCTTGGGCGACCGGTTGCCACAGCGTCGCCGCGTCGGTCTCGAACATCAGCGCGGGTCGCATGCGACGGCGGCGCGCGGCGGCGCGCGTCGCGCGCGGCACCAGCGGTGCGAGTTCGGCGAACCACCATTGGGCGAACCCGGTCAGTCCGCTGCGACGGCCGAAGCCGCGCAGGCGCTGCGACACGCTGGCGGGAGGATTACGATCGGCGGGCATCGGGAGGTGTCGTCGGTGGAACCGAAGCTGCGGCGGCCGCCGGCTCGGTGGCGGCGGGCGGAGGCGGGCGTTCGCCCTCGCTCCAGAGCAGCGCGTAAAACGGCCTGCGCGGATCGGCGGTCGCGCGGACGACCGCCTCGCGGACGAACCTTACTCCATCGGCGAAGCTCGCCTCCGCCTGGATCCGCCACACCGGCGCTGCGCCCGTGACAAAGGGTTGGGCGGGCGGAAAGGTCGGCAGCGGAAGATTTGCCGCGAGCGCCTCCTCGCGGCGGGCCAGGTAGTCGTCCACCGTCTCGGGCGTGGCGCCCGGCAGGGCCCGGAGCACATCCCGGCTCGCGGTCAGCGCATTGATCCCGGCCTGCCCGGAATGGACGGTGAGCGCACCGGCAACCCGCGCGTAGATCACCGGCGTCATTCCGCGTACGCGCGACAGCTCGCCGATCGACTCGAACGGGTAGTTCGCGGGCAGGTAGTTCGAGTTCGCCGCGCGGTAGTCGGGCGCCTCGGCCCCGTTGGGGCGGCGCAACTCGTCGACATCGCGCCAGTCGGCGATCGCATCGACCAGCGCGGCCGCATCCGCGTCGCTCATGCCGCCGAGGTTGACGAACAGGCTGCGCAGCAACGGCTCGGCGCCGGTATTGAGATCGATCCTCGCGGTCTCGTCGCGCGCGCTGGCGACGATTGCAAGTTCGCCATCCCGCCATCCTCGAGTGCGACCGTCGGACTTCCACGACTCGGGGGTGCGCGGGCGCAGCAATTCGAACACGGTGCGCTCGATCGCACCGTCCGCGGCGGCGCGCGCCTGCGCGAGCGCGACCGTATTGCGCGATGCGAGCACCTCGCTGCGCATCGAAAAGGCGAACGCGCCACCGATCACGGTAAGCAGCACGGTGAGCCACAGCACCATGATGAGCGCGACGCCGCGCTGCGAGTGCCTGGTTGCGGATTCGGCTCGCACGCTCATGACATCCCCACGCAGCGCTCGCCGGTGGCAGTCCAATGCCGGCAACCGGACTCCGGCGCCTTTCGTGGCTGGACCAGCAGCGTCGGCCAGGCGTTGCCGCGCTGGGCCACAACGTCGATGCGCAGCAGCAACGGCAGCCGGTTGCGATCGTCCCAGCGCTCCCGCCAGGTCGGCGTGGTCGAGTCGGCCGCACCCGGGTCGCGGCCGAAATAGCCGACTTTCAGTTCGGCGATGTCCTCGGCGAGGATCGACCGGTCGGGCTTTTCGAACGCCGGCAGCACGCCGGCGTCGAGATCGGGCAGCACGCGCTCGAGCACCAGCCGGCTCTTGTCGCCTTCCTTGGCCACCACGAGCCGGTAGTACCAGATGCCGCCTCCGCTGACCCGGGCCGGCAACGCCGCCGCAAACTTCAACTCGTCCTCGCTGCCCGCAAACACCAGCGGGAAATCGGGCATCTTGCGCATGCGCAGCGGGTGCTGGCCTTCGAGTTGCGCGCGCAGAAACCCGTGCGTGAGTCGCATACTTGCGGTGGCCTCCGCCTTGGCCTCGCCGCCCTCCCAGCTGCGTCCGGCGAATCCGAGCGCGCCGAACAACACGCTCGACATCAGCGCCAGCAGCGTGAGCGCGATCACGAGCTCGAGCAGCGTGAAGCCGCCGTTGCGTCGGGCAGGCGCGTGGGGCGTCATCGCGGTGGGTCCCTGGCGGCCATTTTCACCGTGGCCAGCGAGAGCGTGCGCTCCCCGCCGGCGACGCCGGGAAAGCGAAGGTCGACTTCGATCCGGTACAACCGCGTGGTCATGCCCTCGGACACGCGCAGCAGTTCCGGATCGACATTCGGCGGCTCCCAGAACTTGACGCGAGACTCCCAACGGATGCCGCTGTCCCGCTCCTCGCCGCGCTCCTCCACCTCGAGCAGCGGCTGCGCGCTCGCGGCCAGCGCGAGCCGGCTCTCCGCGGTCAGGACCGCGCGACTCCAGTCCTCGGCGGCAGCGGCGTTCTGCAGTGCGCCGGAGAACAGTCGGAACAGCGCCGTCGCGACCAGCGCGAGGATCACGAACGCCGCGAGCACTTCGATGAGCGAAAAACCGCGCTCGCGACCACTGCGGGCGTTGCAGGAATTGCGCTGGAAGCAGTGCGGTTTCATGGCTCAATCGAGGATCGCGATCCGGCCGGTGAGCCAGTCGACATCAACTTCGAACTTGCGCTCGCCCGACGCGACCGTCACCCGCCCGCCGTTGCTTCCGCCGTCGGGATAGAAGCGGATCGCGCCGACTTTGTCGTCCACCAGGTCGTTCTGCGCGGTGAACAGCTTCATTTCGACGTCCTTCGGCAGCGGATGCGCGCGTGCGTCGCTGCCCACCATGAAGCGCCGGCCCTCGAGGTCGAGGGTCAGAAAACGCTCGGCCCCCGTCGCCATCGCCTCGCTCCGAGCGAGCCGCAGCCCGGACGCGATCTGACGCGCGGCACTTTTGAGCTCGCTGTTCGACACGCCGGGGCCGAGCATCGGCATCACCAGGGCGGTCAGCAGCCCGATGATCGCGAGCACCACGAGGATCTCGATCAGCGTCATGCCAAGCGCGGCGCGCACGCGCCGCGCGCTGCGCGATGAGGCTGCGCCATCATGCTGACGCCATGACGCTGCGCGATGAATGCGCATCGATCCGGCAGCGTCGCCCTCATCCTTCATTCTTCATCTTTCATACAGCGCGCTATTGCGCGCTGCTGATGTCCTTGTTCGCCGCTTCACCGCCTTCGCGACCGTCGGCGCCGTAAGACATGATCTCGAACGGAACATTGTTGGATCCCGGCGCGACGTAGCGATACTCGTTGCCCCAGGGATCCTTCGGGATCGCGCTTTTCTTCCAGTACGGGCCGTTCCAGTTCGCGACTCCCGGGGGTGCGGAGATCAGCGCCTGCAGGCCCTCCTGGGTGGTCGGGTAGCGGCCGGTCTCGAGCTTGTAGAGGTCGAGCGTCTGGCCGATCTGTCCCATCTCGATCTTCGCGGCGTCGGCCTTGGCCTTCTCGCCCTTGCCGATGAAATTGCCGCCGACCACGCCCAACACGACGCCGATCAGCACCAGCACCACCAGGATTTCGATCAGTGTCATGCCGCGCGCGGCGTGTACGCGCCGCGATGACGCTGCGCGATGATGCTGACGTGATGACGCTGCGCGATGATGCTGACGCGATGACGCTGCGCGATGATGCTGACGCGATGATGCTGCGCCATGATGCTGCGCGATGAGTGCGACGCCGCAGTTTTCACTCTTCACTTTTCATCCTTCATGCTTCATCCTTCATCTTTCATGCCCTTCGTCAGCCGACGAGTTCGCTCATCCCCATCACGCCGAGCAGGATCGAGAACACGATGCCGCCGATTAAGACCGCGAGCGACAGGATCAGCACCGGTTCGAGCACGGCCAGAAAGCGCTTGATCGCCACCTGCACCTCGCGGTCGTATACCTCCGACACCCGCACCAGCATTTCCTCGAGGCGACCGGACTCCTCGCCGACCAGGATCATCTGCGTGGCGAGCCGCGGATAAAGCCCGGTGTCGGCGAGCGGCCGCCCGAACCCGCGGCCCTCGCGCAGGCGCACAATGACGCCGTCGAGCGCTTCGGCCAGCACGCTGTTGCCCATCGTCTCCCTGACGATCGACAGCCCGGCCAGCAGCGTCACGCCGTTGCCGAGCAGCGTCGACAGCGTGCGCGCGAAGCGCGCGACCTCGATCTTGCGCACCAGATCGCCAACCAGCGGCATCGCGAGCAGCCGCTCGTCCCGGCGGCGTCGGACCGCGGGCAGCCGCGATCGCCGCCGCCACCACAGCACCAGGAGGACGATGGCAAGCGCGACCGCCCACCACCAGTCGCGGAAGAAGGTGCCGGCCGCGACCACGATCGCGGTGGCGAGCGGCAGCGCCTTTCCCGCCTGCGCGAAGGTCTGCTCGAACTGCGGCACCACGTAGATCAGCAGCACGATCACCGAGAGCGCCGCCACGCCGATCAGGATGGTCGGGTAGATCAGCGCGCTCTTCACGCTCTCGCGCAGCTCCTTGTTGCGCTCCATGGTTTCGGCGAGCCTCGCCAGCACCAGGCCGAGCGCACCGCCCGCCTCGCCTGCGCGCACGATGTTGACGTAAAAGCGAGAGAACACCTCGCGTCTCGCATCCAGCGCCTGCGACAACGCCTTGCCGCCGCGAACGTCGTCACGCACGCCCTGCAGCAGCGCCTGCACCAGCGGGGTCGCCGCGAGCCCGATCAGCATCTCCAGCGCGCGATCAAGCGGCAGCCCGGCGTTGAGCAAAGTGGAAAGCTCGCGGGTGATGGCGATCAGCTGATCGCGGGTCACGACTTTCGATGCAAACAGCGAACGAGTGACGCGTTTGCCTGCGCGACGCTGGCCGGCCGCGACCGTCGCACCCGCAGCCGGGGCGATCTGCATCGGCATCAGGCCCTGATCGCGCAGCCGGTCGGCGATCTCGGCTTCGTTCGCCGCGTCGAGTTCGCCGGTGGCCACCTCGCCGCCAGCGCCCACCGCCTTGTAACGATAAAGCGCCATCAGGATTCGCGCGTGACGCGCAGCACTTCCTCGAACGTCGTCACGCCCTTGATCGCCTTGCGCAGTCCGTCGTCGTACATGGTCAGCATGCCTTCGGAGAGCGCCTGCGCGCGAAGCTCACCCGCGGTCGCGTGGCGCATCACAAGGCTGCGCAGCGCATCGGTTATCGCCAGCATCTCGGTGATGCCGATGCGGCCGGTGTAGCCGGTTTGCGCGCATTCCGAACAACCGCGCGCGTGCCACAGCATGATTGGGCCCTGCGGCACGAACCTGCGTAGATGCATCTGGTCCACCAGCTCGGGAAGCGCGGTGTAGGCCTCCTTGCAATGCGGGCACAGCGTGCGCACCAGTCGCTGGGCGAGGATGCCGATGACGGTGGAGGTGAGCAGGTAGTCCTCGACGCCCATGTCGAGCAGGCGATTGACCGTCGACGGCGCATCGTTGGTGTGCACGGTAGACAGCACCAGGTGGCCGGTGAGCGCCGACTGCACGGCGATCTGCGCGGTCTCGAGGTCGCGGATCTCGCCGATCATGATGACGTCGGGGTCCTGGCGGACGATCGAGCGCAGCGCATTGGCGAAGGTGAGGTCGATCTGCGGCTTGACCTGAATCTGGTTGATGCCCGGCATCTGGTACTCGACCGGGTCCTCGATGGTGAGGATCTTCACGTCAGGCCGGTTCAGCCGGTCGAGCGCGGTATACAGCGTCGTGGTCTTGCCCGATCCGGTCGGACCCGTGACCAGCAGGATGCCGTTCGGTTGCATCAGCACGTCCAGAAACGCCTTGAGCGTGTCGTCCTCGAAGCCGAGCCGGGCGAAGTCGAGCGCGACGCCGCCCTTGTCGAGGATGCGCATGACCACCGACTCGCCGTGCATCGTGGGCACTGTCGACACACGCAGGTCGATCTCCTTGCCCTGCACGCGAAGGCGTATGCGGCCGTCCTGCGGCAGCCGGCGCTCGGCGATGTCGAGGTTGGCCATGATCTTGACCCGCGAGATCACCGCGGCGGACAGTCGCCGTGGCGGCGACTCGATCTCGTGCAGCACGCCGTCGATGCGGTAGCGCACGATCAGCCGGTTCTCGAAGGGCTCGATGTGGATGTCGGAGGCCCGTGACTCGAGCGCGTTGGTGATGATCAGCGATACCATGCGGATCACCGGCGCCTCGGACGCGAGGTCCTTCAGCTGCTGCACGTCCGCGTCGAACGCGAGTTCGTCGACGCGCGTCTCCACGTCGCCGACGATCTGGCCCAGCGCGGACTTGCCGGCGCCGTACAGACGCTCCAGCGCGGTTTCGAGCTCGGTCGGAATGGCCACCATCGGCCGGACCGTGCGTCCGGTCACCATCTCGAACGCGTTGATCGTGTAGCCGTCGGTCGGGTCCGCCATCGCAAGCACCAGCTCGGTTTCGTCCTCGCGTATCGGCAGCGCGTGCGATTGCCGCAGGAATCGCGCCGACACCCGCTCCTCGAGGATCGGGAATTCCGGATAGCCGGTCGCGTCAACCAGCGGCAGGCCGAGCTGGTGGGCGAGCGCCTCGGCGACGTCGCGTTGAGCGCAAAGCCCGAGCGTGACCAGCAACGCTCCCAATTTCTCGCCGCCCGATTCCTGTTGCAACCGCAGCGCGCGTTCGAGCGCCACGGCGTCGAGCTTGCCGCGTTCGATCAGGATTTCGCCGATCCGCCGGCGTGCGGGCGCGCTGTCCAAAGGCATCGAAATACTGTCCGGAAATCGGCCGAAGATGATAGCACGCGAGGTGAGATTATCGACGTAACTTTTTGTCGCGGAAGCGATTTTTGCAACATTCGGGGCTGCATTCTGTCGTGATGCGGCGACGCTACTCGCACTAGAATGTCGCCCATCCCCGACGAACTGCAGGCAGACACCTTTGAAGACCACCTTCTATGCGCTCGACCACGGCGCGCTCCCGCTGCGGCCGGCGAGCCCGACACGCCCCTGGATGGATGAAACCCCGGACCGGCACGCCTATCGCTGCCTGCCGCTTGCCATCGCCAATGCGCACGGTTGGGAGATCGCAGCACCCTGCGCCTTCAAGGTGAGCTGGAACGGCGGCGCCCTCGCTACCGACCTGACCGTCCGGGCCGGCGAGGAGTTCCCCTGGTTCGAGCGTTTCGCGCACTCGCACTTCGCGAACGGCGTCGTGACCTTTCACATCGGCTACCTGGTGCGCACTGATCCCGGCTGGCACACGATCGCCACCGGCAGCTTCAACAGCCCGAAGGACGGGATCATCGCGCTCACCGGCGTGATCGAAACCGACTGGCTGCCCTATCCGTTCACGATGAACTGGCGCATGACTCGCAAGGGCAGCGTGCGCTTCGAGCGCGGGGAAAGCATCTGCACCGTGTTCCCGGTCAAGGCGCACAGTCTCGCCAAAGCGAAGGCCGAGATCCGCGCGATCGACGACGACCCGGAGCTGCGCGATCAGATGAACGCCTGGGCCGCGCACCGCGCTGAATTCATGGCCAAGTTCAACGCTGGCGACGCCGCGACGCTCAAGGAAGCGTGGCAACGGTTCTACTTCAAGGGCAACTATCCCGACGGCGTGCCGGCGGAGCGGAGCCATCTCAACAAGCTGCGCGTAGCGGCGCCGGTGGACCTCCGCAACAGGGGAGGCCGCGTCGGCACGACCAAGCTATAACGCGGCGAAGGCGCGCTCCGCTGCGGCGATCGTCGCCGCGATTTCGGCCTCGCCGTGCGCGGCCGACACGAAGCCTGCTTCGTAGGCGGACGGGGCGAGGTAAATGCCGGCGTCGAGCATCGCGTGGAAAAAGCGGTTGAAGCGCTCCTTGTCGCAGCCCATCACCTCGGCGTAACTCGCAGGCACCCGTTCCGCGAAGTACAATCCGAACATGCCGCCGACCGCGTCGGCGCAGAACGCGACACCGGCACGCTTTGCCGCGGCGGCCAGCCCGTCGGTCAGCGCGGTAGTGCTTGCAGCGAGCGCCTCGTAGAACCCTTCGGCTTCGGTGGCAGCGAGCGTCGCGAGCCCTGCGGCGACGGCGACCGGATTGCCCGACAGCGTGCCGGCCTGGTAGACGGGACCGAGCGGCGCGATTTTCTCCATGATCGCGCGCTTGCCGCCGAACGCGCCTACCGGCATGCCGCCGCCGATCACCTTGCCGAGCGTGGTGAGGTCCGGCGTGATGCCGGACATGCCCTGCACACCGCGAGGATGCACCCGGAAGCCGGTCATCACCTCGTCGAAGATCAGCACCGCGCCGTGTTTGTCGCAAAGCGTGCGCAAGCCCTCGAGGAACCCGGCGGCGGGCCGGACCAGATTCATGTTGCCTGCGATCGGCTCGACGATGACACCCGCGATCCCGCCTTGCGCCTCACGGAAGGCCGCGCCGACCGCGTCCAGGTCGTTGTAGGGCACCACGATGGTCTCGCCTGCGATCGCGGCGGGCACGCCGGCCGACGAAGGTTGCCCGAAGGTGAGCGCCCCGGAACCGGCCTTTACGAGCAGGCTGTCGCCGTGACCGTGGTAGCAGCCTTCGAACTTGAGGATCTTGCCGCGACCGGTGTGTCCGCGCGCCAGGCGCAGCGCCGACATCGTCGCCTCGGTGCCCGACGACACCAGCCGGACCAGGTCCAGCGAAGGCAGCCGTCGCACCAGCGTCTCCGCCATCTCGATTTCGAGTTCGGTCGGCGCGCCGAAACTCAGCCCGTGAAGCGCCGTCTCCCGGACCGCACGCACGACGTCCGGATGCGCGTGGCCGAGGATCGCCGGCCCCCAGGAACCGACGTAGTCGATGTAGCACGTGCCGTCGGCGTCCCAGACGTAGGGCCCTTTGCCGCGCACCAGGAACCGCGGCGTGCCCCCGACGGAGCGAAACGCGCGCACCGGTGAGTTGACGCCGGCGGGAATCGTGCGCTGAGCGCGGTCGAACAGAGCTTGGTTTCGGTTCATTGCGATGTCGGGAGAATCGGTTCGGTGGCGACAAGCCGCAAGCGTGCCTGCGGGTGAATAGGGTCGAGCAACAGCACGCGCCGGTAGCGTGCCGACGCTTGCGCGGTGCGTCCCAGGCGCTCCTCGGCTTGCGCGAGATTGAACTGCGACGCCGGGTCGTCGGGTGCCGCCTCGACCGCCGCCTGGTAATCGAGCGCCGCCGACGCGAAGTCTCCGTGCATCGCGGCCAGCGTGCCGCGAAGGTTCAGCGCGCCGACATGATACGGATATGCCGCAAGCGTCGCTGCCGCAAGCGCAATAGCGCCCTCAGCGTCGCGGCGCCCGGCGCGCTCGAGCGCACGTTCGAACAGCGCTTCGACCTCATTGACCAGCGCTTCGCGCTCGTGCGCCCATTTGGCGAGCACCGCGGCGTGCCAGCGTCCCGCCTCGCCGCCTGATCCTGCGGTCATCGCCGACTGGCCGCGATCCGCGCGATAGATGGCGGTCTCCTGGGGCAGGTAGCGAAATGACGTGCGCCGCGCGACCTGCAGCCAGAAATCCCAGTCCTCGCACGCGTCGAGCGTTTCGTCGAAGCGGCAATGCGCGACGAGTTGGCGACGAAACAGCGCCGCGCACGGCGGAAACATGCACGCTTCGTGCAGCGTCAGGCGCGATACGCGCGCGTTGCCGACGTGCCGCGTCTCGCCGCCGGGCCAGGTCTCCCGTGCTGCCGAGAACGCGAGCGCGCAGCCTGGATCGGCCTCAAGCACCGCGACCAGCCCCTCGACATGGGTGGAAAGCAGCAGGTCGTCGTCGTCGAGGAAGCCCAAGTAATCGCCACTCGCAGCGTCGAGCCCGGCATTGGCCGCGACCGGCCGGCTGCGGCGCGAGGTACCGGGCACGAACACGATCGGATGAATCCCCGCACTCGCCGGAACCGGCGGGTGCGCGCCGCCCGTCGCGTCGACGACGATGATTTCCACCGCAGGGTGCGTCTGCGCCCCCGCTGATGCCAGCGCTTCCGCGAGTTCGTCGCGACCGACGCTGCGAATGATCAGACTGACCCTTGGCATAGGTGCGTCGATCATCATGCGCTCATTGCGTCGCCACGGCAGCGCACGCCTGTGCGATGCGGCGTGCAGCCGCCTCGACATCGTCGCTGGCGAACACGGCGGTGATGACCGCTACCGCCGCCGCGCCGGCCTCGATGACGCGCCCGGCGTTGCCCGCGTCGATGCCGCCGATGCCGACCAGCGGGACACCAAGCCCGCGCGCCAGGCTCAACCGGTCGAGCGCGGCGCGCCGTGCATGCGGCTTCACCGGCGACGCGAACAGGCTGCCAAACGCGATGTAATCCGCACCGCCGTCAACCAGCTCGCGGGCGCGGGCGAGATCGTCGTAGGCGGAGGCACCGATCAGAGCGTCGTCGCCGACGATCGCGCGCGCGGCCGAAATCGGCGCATCGTTCTCGCCGAGGTGAACGCCATCGGCGCCAACCTCGGCGGCAAGCCGCGGATCGTCGTTGACGATGAACAGGCTGCCGCGGGCCGCACACAGCTCGGCGAGCGAGCGCGCCTGCTCGGCTCGAACTCCTGTGGACGCGCGCTTGTGCCGGTACTGGATCGCGCACGCGCCGCCCGCAATCGCGGCGCCCACCTGGGCGACGAGCGTTGCGGTGTCGTCGATCTCGGGCGTGATCGCGTACAGCCCGCGAAGCCGGACCGCGCGCGCAGCGCGGCGGCTAGTGACTCCCGCGGACATCGGCGCGGGGCGCCTCGGGCACGTCGCCGCGGGCCTCGCTCTCCTCGCGCGCCCAGAACAGGCGATCGGGCAGGAACCGGCCCATCCCGGGCCGGTAGGCTTTTTTCAGCGTGTTCCACACGTAGTCCTGAGCTTCACGCACGGCCTCGGACATGTCGAGTCCGTTAGCGAGCATCGCTGCCACCGCGGCAGCGAGCGTCCCGCCCGCGCCGTGGAAGCTGCCCGGCAGGCGCGTCCAGCTGTCGGTGCGAACGACGCCGCTCTTGCCGTAGAGCGTGTTCACGATCTCGCGCGACGCCTCGTGCGTTCCGGTGACCAGCACGAACTCGCAGCCCGCCTCCACCAGTGCGCCCGCGCAGCCGGCCAACGATGGCTCTTCATCGTCGTCGCGCTCGGCGAGCCGGCGCACTTCGAGGCTGTTGGCGACGAGGATCGTGGTCTGTGGCAGCAGCAACTCGGTGAGGGCGTGCACCATGTCCTCGTTGGCGAACTCGGCGCCGCGCCCGGAGGTGAGCACCGGATCGAGGATCAGCGGCACCTCGGGATAGTCCGAGAGGATCTCCGCAACGGCAGCGATGTTCTCCACGCTGCCGAGCGCGCCGATCTTGAACGCGTCCACCGGCATGTCTTCGAGCAGGCAGCGCGCCTGGTCGGCGACCCACTCCGCGTCGACGGCCTGCATGGCCTCGATGCCCAGCGTGTCCTGCACGGTCAGCGCCGTGACCACGGACAGCGGATGGCAGCCCATGCTCGCGAGCGTCAGCACGTCGGCCTGCACGCCGGTCCCGCCGGAGGGATCGGTCGCGGCGAACGCGAGCACGATCGGCGGAAAGCCCGGCTCGCGGTCCTCGGACGGCGTTATGTCGGTCATCGTCTCGCGACCATCGGCCGATTGCTAAAATTCGAGTGTACCCTAATGACCGAGCATCCTCCGATGAAGAAGTACATGTGCCTGATCTGCGGCTGGATCTACGAAGAGGCCGCAGGCGCGCCTGACGAAGGCATCGCGCCCGGCACCCGCTGGGAGGACGTGCCGCCGAACTGGACCTGCCCGGAATGCGGCGCGCGCAAGGAGGATTTCGAGATGGTGGAGTTTTGAGAGACAGGGTCTAGGGGCTAGGATCTAGGGGCTAGGGAGCGCAAGCGTCTTGCAACACGCACGATGGTTGCAAGCCAATGCATGCGAATACGCCGCTAATCGATGCTCCGAGTTTCTCGTCAATGCACACGTCGCTCCGCCGCTCCCTAGCCCATAGCCCCAGTCCCTAAACCCCCAGTCCCGAGATCCTAGTCCCCCTCCATGCGAATCCTCCACACCATGCTCCGCGTCGGCGACCTCGAGCGCTCGATCGCGTTCTACACCGGCGTGCTCGGCATGCGGCTGCTGCGCCGGACCGACCGGCCCGAGCAGAACTACTCGCTGGCGTTCGTCGGCTACGGCGACGAATCCGAGGCCGCGGTGCTCGAACTCACCTACAACCACGGCGTCGAGCGTTACGAACTCGGGACCGCCTATGGTCACGTGGCGATCGAAGTTGCCGACGCTAGGGCCGCCTGCGACGCGGTGCGAGCCAAGGGCGGAACGGTCACGCGCGACGTCGGCCCGGTGAAAGGCGGCACGACCGTCATCGCATTCGTGCAGGATCCGGACGGCTACAAGATCGAGTTGATCGAGCGCAAACCGTAGCAGCGTGACGCAGAATGGCGCACGACGCACAGCGCCGCGCATGATGCGCGTTGTTCGGTGCTGTTGGCGGCGGGCGCCCGAAGCGGCCAATGCGCGCCGCCCCTAGGCGACCGCCTGAATCCCATCCCGATGCAAAAGGCGCAACGACGCAATCCCGCCATGCACCGCACTCGCGGACGCCTTTTGCATCGGCGCACTGTCAGCGCGATTCGCGCAGCAGCTCGCGCAGGTCGTGGGCGAGCGCATCCACGCCCTGGCCGTGGCTGACGTAGAGCCGCAGCTTGCCCAGCGGATCGAACACGAACATGCCGGAGGAGTGATCCATCGAGTAGGTCTCGGCGGTCTTGCCCGGCGATTTCTGGTAGATCACCTTGAACTCCTTCGCGACGGCCGCTGTGGCGTCCGCGTCGCCGTACAGCCCGAGGAAGCGCGGATCGAACGCAGGGACGTAAGCTTTGAGCAGCGCGGGCGTGTCGCGCTCCGGATCGACCGTCACGAACAGGCCCTGCACGCGCGAGGCGTCGGCGCCGAGCTTGTTCATCGCCGCCGCGAGCTTCCCCATTGCGGTGGGGCACACGTCCGGGCACTGCGTGAAGCCGAAGAACATCACCACGACCGTGCCGCGGAAATCGGCCAGCTTGCGCGGCTGGCCGGTGTGATCGATCAGCGCGAAGTCACGGCCGAAACTCGCACTGCTGATGTCGGTGGACTCGAACTTCGGCGCTCCCGGCGCGCAGGCGGCGAGCACGGTGGCGACGAGCGCGGCTGCAAACAGGGACCGCATCAGCCCAGGTAGTGGTCGACCAGCAGCGCGGTAAACAGCGCTGCCAGGTAGAAAATCGAGAATTTGAAGGTCTTCCGCGCCAGCGCGTCGCTGTAATCGCGCCACAGCTGGATCGAATGGGCAAGGAACAGGCCGCCGAGCACTACCGCGGCGAGCAGGTACGGCATGCCGCTCATGCGGATCGCAAAGGGCATCAGCGACACGGCGAACAGCACCGCCGTATACAGAACGATCATCAGCCGCGTGTAGCGCGAGCCGTGCGTCACCGGTAGCATCGGCAGGCCGGCCGTCTCGTAGTCGCGGGCGCGGTACAGCGCCAGCGCCCAGAAATGCGGCGGCGTCCACGCGAAAATGATCAGGAACAGGATCAGTGCCTCGGGGGCCACCTCGTTCTGCACCGCCGCCCAGCCGAGCACCGGCGGCATCGCGCCCGAGGCGCCGCCGATCACGATGTTCTGTGGCGTGGCCGGTTTCAACAGCACGGTGTAGACGATCGCGTAACCGACGAACGTCGCGAGCGTGAGCCACATCGTCAGCGCGTTGACCAGCCCGTAGAGCAGCCACAGGCCGGCGCCGCCGACGACGCAGGCGAAGACCAGCGTCTGCATCGACGTGATCTCGCCACGAGGCAGCGGGCGCGCGCGGGTCCGCGCCATCACCGCGTCGATCTTCTGCTCGACCAAACAGTTGAACGCAGCGGCGGCCCCTGCGACCAGCGCGATGCCGAGCGTCGCCGCGAACACGATGTCGGGCGGCGGGAGCCCGGGCGTCGCCAGGAACATGCCGATCACCGCGACGAAAACGATGAGCGACACGACACGCGGCTTGGTCAGCGCGAGAAACTGGCGGAAGCTATGCTTGCCGAGGGTGGCTGCGGTCATGGCTGGAGCGGGACTGTCCCCGCCTCGGGGGACGGTCCCGATTCTAGCCTAGCCGATCCGAGACGCCTTGAGCACGCGGGTCAGGTCGCGCGACATCGCCTTGATGTCGGGATTTCGCGGCCAGGCGAGAACCTGGTTGCCGAGCGGGTCGACCAGGTAGATCGCTTCGGCGCCCCGCGGCAGCGCGGCGATGGCGGCGCGCCCGGCCCGCGCGACGATCAGCCCCGAATGGTCGGCGAGCGCGGCCGACGGGTAATTCCACTCGCTGGTCACCATCAGCACGCGCTCCACCCGGTCCATTTCGCGCCCCTGCATGGTCCTCACCTGACGCGCCGCGTAGAGCGCCTGGCGGGCACAGTCACCCTCGCAACGCGGATCCGTGGGTACGACGATCACCCATCGACCCTTGAGGTCATCGAGGCGAAACCTGCCGCCATCGACGCGCGCGCCGGCCAGAGGCGCGATCGGGCCGGTCGGTAGCAGTTCCCCGTAGTTGGTCAGCGACCCGCGGGGAAACAGGAAATACAGCGCGTACGCCAATGCGACCGGCGCGATCACCGAGGCCGCGATCAACCATAACGTGCGCCTCGCGCGGCGAGCGGCGGATAGCGCGTCCGTCATGCGGAACGCCGGCGGCGGAAAGTAAAGTACGCCCACAGCGCGGCAACGATCGCCGCGAACGCGTACCACTGCAGCATGTAGCCGATGTGCTTTGCCGAACTCAGCTCCGGCGCCGGCCAGTCGCGAGCGAGTCCGTCGGCCGGTCCTTCGAGCTGCTCGACGACGACGGGCAGCACGGCCAGACCGGTCGCCGCGGCGAAACGCGCGGGATCGAGGTTCTGCCATACGCCGCGATCGGGCGCGGTCGGGGCGAGCTCGACATAGCGCGCGGGCGGGAGGTGAATGCGCCCCCGGACGCGTACCTCGCCTGCAGGCGGCGGCGCGGAGGGCAGCGCGTCGCGCGTCGCACCGGCGGGGATGAAGCCGCGGTTCACCAGCACGGTGCGGCCGTCGGCGAGCCGAAATGGGGTCACGACGTGATAGCCGAACCGGCCAAGATGGACGCGGTTGTCCAGGAGAATCTGCCGCGCGGCGTCGTAGCGGCCCTCGATCTCGACCCGGCGGTAGCGCCAGGGCGTCCAATCGGTCACCCCGGCTGCAAGCGCCACCGGCGGCGCGGTGCTCGCGGCGTCGAACTGACTCGCCGCCGCCTGCTTCTCGTGCATCCGGTCGCGCTGCCAGTTGCCCGCGACCACGAACGCACTCACGGCCACCAGCGCGGCGATGGTCGGCACGGCAGCGCGCCACCAACCGGCCGCATGCAGCCGCCGCGAGGGACGCGCGGGATCGTCAGGTTCAGATACCACTTATCATCTGCCGGATCGGTCGTCCGTCGATTGCGCGCAACGGGGGGCCGCCAATTGCCGCTACGACAGAGCCATGAAAATTGTCATCGTTGCCGGATTGATCGCCATCGTCGTGACGCTGTTCTCGGCGCTGGTGTTCCTGTACCGCGACCGCGGGCGCGGCTCGCGGATGGTCAAGGCGCTGGCGGTCCGCGTCGGACTGTCGATCGCGCTGATCGCGTTCCTGCTCCTGTCCTACTGGATGGGCTGGATCGACCGGGTGAAACACTGAGCGTCACAACCAGTACACCAGCACGAACAGCAGCAACCAGACCACGTCGACGAAGTGCCAGTACCAGGCGGCCGCCTCGAACGCGAAATGGTGCTCGGCGGTGAAATGGCCGCGGAACGCGCGGTACAACATCACCGTCAGCATGATCGCGCCGATCGTGACGTGGAACCCGTGGAAACCGGTGAGCATGTAGAACGTCGAGCCATAGACGCCGGTCGACAGCTTCAGGTTGAGGTCCCGCCACGCGTGCAGGTACTCGTAGGCCTGGAAGCCCAGGAACAGGAAGCCGAGCAGGACGGTCACGCCCAGCCAGAACTTCAGCGCGCCGCGCTGCCCCGCCTTCAGCGCGTGGTGCGCGATCGTCAGCGTAACCCCCGAGGTGAGCAGGATAATGGTGTTCAGCAGCGGGATTCCCAGTGCGCCCATCGGCGTGAACCGGTCCTCGATGTAGGGGCCGACCGTCGGCCAGCCAGCGACGAAGTTCGGCCACACCACCTTGCTCTCGATGGTGCCGAGGTCCGGCACCGAAACCAGCCGAATGTAGAACAGCGCCCCGAAGAACGCGGCGAAGAACATCACCTCACTGAAAATGAACCAGCTCATGCTCCAGCGGAACGAGAGGTCGACGCGGCTGTTGTAGAGGTGCGCTTCCGATTCGCGGATCACCGTCCCGAACCATCCGAACATCATGAACACCAGCATCGCGAACCCGGCCGCGGTGAGCCAGGGTCCCTGCGGCACGCCGTTGAGCCAGAGCGCTCCGCCCATGCCCAGCAGCAGCAGCGCGACCGAACCGATAATCGGCCAGTACGACGGCTGCGGGACGTAGTAGGCGGGCGGGCCGCCGTGCGTGGTGACGCTCATATGAGTTCCCCCTGCGTCGCTTCGCGCCGCTCCCCCTGAGGGGGGCGAGCGCCTTGGGGCGGCCCTGCGGCGCTGGGATATTGTCCCCCCTGCGTCGCTTCGCGCCGCTCCCCCTGAGGGGGGCGAGCGCCTTGGGGCGGCCCTGCGGCGCTCATTTCGGCTCCCCGGATGCGGTGCGCGAGGCCACTCGCGCGGTCCCCTCGATTTCGAAGAACGTGTAGGAAAGCGTGATGGTGGCAATGTCGTCCGGCAGCTTGTGATCGATTACGAACACCACCGGCATTTCACGGCGCTCGCCAGGTGCCAAGGTCTGGCCGGTGAAGCAGAAGCAATCGAGCTTGCGAAAATACTGCGCGGCGTGCAAGGGCGCGTAGCTCGGGACGGCCTGGCCGGTCAGCGGCCGATCGGTCGTGTTCACGACTTCGTAGATGACCTGCTTCAACTCGCCCGGATGGACGTTCACCAGCGGCTCGCGCGCCGCGAATCGCCATGGCAGATTGCGAAGGTTGCCATCGAGTTCCACCCGCACGGTGCGCGAGGTGTCGACCTGGACGTTGGTGAGCGCGTCCGCGCGGCCGATGCGATTGATCCCGGTGACCTCGCAGATCTTGTCGTAGAACGGGACCAGCAGGAACCCGAAGCCGAACATCGCCATGACGACGAGCGCGAGGCGCCTCGCGAGCGCCCTGTTTGCGATGCGTTGAGCGCGGTTCATTTTCCGGTCAGGTTGCGTCCGATCGCGAACACCAGGAACACCAACACCGCGAAGCCGACGACGCTCATCCCGACCTGGTAGCCGCCGATGAACTTTGCGGCGATCACGCCGACGAAGAACGTGAGCGCGATCGACAGCAGCACGAGCGCCGTGCGCAGGTTGGATCGGCGGACCGCCGCGTCGCGGCGAGAGGTCGGAGCGGAGCTCATTTGATGACCGGCGGGATCTCGAAGGTGTGGTAGGGCGCGGGCGACGGCAAGGTCCACTCGAGCGTGTCGGCGCCCTCCCACGGCTTCGCCGGCGCCTTCGCGCCGCTGCCACACACGCATTTGACGACTGCCCACAGCAGCAGCAACTGCGACAAGCCGAAACCGAACGCGCCGACCGTGCTGACCATGTTCCAGTCGGCGAACTGCTGCGCGTAGTCGGGAATGCGGCGCGGCATCCCGGCGAGGCCGAGGAAATGCTGCGGGAAGAATGCGACGTTGAAAAACACCAGCGAGGTCCAGAAATGGAGCTTCGCGATCCCCTCGTCGTACATCGTGCCGGTCCACTTCGGCAGCCAGTAGTAGGTGCCGCCGAAGAACGCGAACAGCGTGCCCGCGACCATCACGTAGTGAAAATGCGCGACCACGTAGTAGGTGTCGTGGACCTGCATGTCGACCGGCGCGATGGCCAGGATCAGTCCGGTGAAGCCGCCCATCGTGAACAAGAACAGGAAGCCCACGGCGAACAGCATCGGCGCCTCGAAAGTCATCGAGCCCTTCCACATCGTGGCGAGCCAGTTGAACACCTTCACGCCGGTCGGCACCGCGATCAGCATCGTCGCGTACATGAAGAACAACAGGCCCGCCGCCGGCATCCCGACGGTAAACATGTGATGGGCCCAGACGATGAACGACAGGATCGCGATGCCCGCCGTCGCGTAGACCATCGACGCGTAGCCGAACAACGGCTTGCGGGCGAACACCGGCAGGATCTGCGAGATGATCCCGAAGGCCGGCAGGATGATGATGTAGACCTCGGGGTGGCCGAAGAACCAGAAGATGTGCTGGAACAGCACCGGGTCGCCGCCGCCGGCCGCGTTGAAGAACGAGGTGCCGAAGTGGCGGTCGGTCAGCAGCATGGTCACCGCCCCGGCCAGCACCGGCATTACCGCGATCAGCAGGTAGGCGGTGATCAGCCAGGTCCAGCAGAACATCGGCATCTTCATCAGCGTCATGCCGGGCGCGCGCAGGTTCAGGATCGTGGTGATGATGTTGATCGAGCCCATGATCGACGACGCGCCCATGATGTGCACAGCGAAGATGGTGAGGTCCATCCCCATGCCGTTCTGGATGGCCAGCGGCGGATACAGGGTCCAGCCCGCGGAGGGCCCGCCGCCGGGCACGAACAGCGACGTGACCAGCAGGATCGCCGCCGGCGGGAGCAGCCAGAAGCTCCAGTTGTTCATGCGCGCGAAGGCCATGTCCGGCGCGCCGATCAAGAGCGGGATCATCCAGTTCGCGAACCCGACCGCGGCCGGCATGATCGCGCCGAACACCATGATCAGGCCATGCAGCGTGGTCATGGTGTTGAAGAACTCCGGCTCCACCACCTGCAGTCCGGGCTGGAAGAGCTCCGCGCGGATGGTCAGCGCCATCACGCCGCCGACCATGAACATCGCGAACGAGAACCACAGGTACATCGTGCCGATGTCCTTGTGGTTGGTCGTGGTGAGCCAGCGCGTGATCCCGGATGGATGGTGATGACCGTGCGCGTCGGCGTGGCCGGCGGCGTGGTCGTGGGGGATGGTGCTCATTGCACGCTCCTGGTCTGTGCTCCGAGTCCGCGGGCCGGGAAAGCAGGTCCCTCGAGGCTGCGCACTTCGGGACGGCGGAGATGCGACGGCAACGCGCTGACCATGTCAGCGCCTAGCCGTCTTGATCTCCGCCGGCTGCAGCGCCTCGCCGGTGGCGTTGCCGAAACTGTTGCGGGTGTAAGTAACGACCGCCGCGAGATCGGTGTCGGATAGCTGGCTGAACGCCGGCATCGCGGTGCCCCTCTTGCCCTGCAGCACGATCAGGATCTGCGCCTCCTTCGGGCCGAGCACGACTTTCGATCCGGCCAGCGGCGGGAACGCGTTCGGCACGCCCTTGCCGTTGGCCTGGTGGCATGCCGCGCAGTTTGCGACGTAGAGGCGCTCGCCGCGCGCGACCAGTTCCTTCACGGTCCAGGTCCGGTTCGGATCGTCGGAGGCCGCCACGCTCTTGCGTTTCTGCTCGCCGAGCCACTTCGCGTAATCGTCCTTGGACTTCACCTCGACCACGATCGGCATGAAGCCATGCTCCTTGCCGCAGAGTTCCGCGCACTGGCCGCGATAGGTGCCCACCTTGGTGGCCCGGAACCAGCCGTCGCGCACGAATCCCGGAATCGCGTCCTGCTTGATCCCGAACGCAGGCACCCACCACGCGTGAATCACGTCGTCCGCGGTGATCAGCACCCGCACCTTGGCGTCGACCGGCACTACCATCGGGTTGTCGACTTCGAGCAGATAGTTGTCGCCCTTCGGCGCGCGGTTCTCGATTTGCGCGAGCGGCGTCGAGAGGCTCGAGTAGAAGCCGAATCCGTCCTGCAGGTAGTCGTAGCCCCACTTCCACTGGTAGCCGGTCACCTTGATCGTCAGATCGGGCGCGCTGGTGTCCTTGTAGAGCAGGATCGTGCGGGTCGCCGGATAGGCCATGAACAGCAGGATCAGGAACGGGACCAGGGTCCAGGCGATCTCGACCAGCATGTTCTCGTGGAACTGCGCCGCCTGGTGCCCGACCGACTTCCGGTGCTTAAAGATCGAGTAGAACATCACGCCGAACACGACCACGAAGATGACGACGCAGATCCACAGGATGTAGTTGTGGAGATCGATCTGGCGCTGCGCGACTTCGGTCACCGGCGCCTGGAACGTGATCTCGCGCGCTGCGGAGGCGACCGCCGCCGGCAGCGCGGCGAGCACGCCCAGCAGGCGGGTCGCGACGCGCCGATTGCAGTTGCGGTTCATGTCAGGATTGGTGCAGGTCGCGTTGCTGGGGGGGCGACGCGGCGTCGAACATCGGTCGGAGCACTCTTTGCGGCTGCCGCTGCCTTGTGCTTGTCGGTGGTCTTGCCTGCGAACCGTGCGTGCCTGCTGCAAGGCGCGAAATGGTAGCACGGATCGTCGGCGCGGCGCCCCTGTCAGCGCTCCTCGATGAGCCCGAGCGCGACCAGCGAAGCGTGCGCCATTGCGGCAGGCGATCCTGCCGCGAAATCCGCCACGCAGGGTGCGGTCAGTTCCCGCGCGAGCCAGGCGACGTTGTCGTCCGCGAGCGGCATGGCCGGGTCGATGCGCGACGCGGCCCAGCCAGCAAATCGCAGGCCGCGCGCCCTGATTGCGAGCGCCGACAGCCGCGCGTGATTGAGGCATCCGAGCCGAATGCCCACCACCAGGAGCACTGGAATCCGCAACGCCCGCGCGACGTCGAGCACGTCGTGGCGATCGTCAAGCGGCACCAACGCGCCGCCGGCACCCTCGACGACGACGGCATCCGCGCGTGTGGCGAGCCGGGCGTACGCTGCCACGATCGCGCCAAGCTCGATGGCCACATTCGATCGCAGCGCCGCGAAGTGCGGCGCGACCGCCTCGGCGAACGCGAATGGATTGCGGTCCGCAAGCGGCGCGTCGACATTGCCGGCGGTCGCAAGGGCGATAACGTCGGCGTTCGCGGTCGCACCGAGCGCGAAGCCAGCGCTCACGGGTTTCATGCCGACCGCCCGCACACCCGCGGCGACCAGGCCGCGGAGCACGGCAACCGCTGCGACGGTTTTGCCCACGCCGGTGTCGGTGCCGGTGATGAAGATGCCACGTGCCACGAGGGGATAGAGGCTGGGGTCTAGGGGCTAGGGAACGTCCAGGCAAGCTACGCACTTGCGCCTTTCGATGCAACGTCAAGTCGAACGCGTTCGTGTCTGCACTCCGCTCCCTAGCCCCTAACCCCTAGTCCCTAGCCCCTCTTCCTGCTTACCCACACGATCGGCAATCCATCCTCGGTTCGCCTCCGCTCGCCCTTCCAGGCGTGGCCGTAGACGATTTCGAAGGTGGCGGGAAGCCGGCCGTCGCGGGCAAACGCAGCAAGCTCCCGAATGACCCGCGCGTAACGATTGCGTCCGGTGAGGCCGCGCGGCCGGCCGCGCGTGGCATTGGTCGCACCGATGGCCTTCAACTCGCGCATCAGCGCATGTGGCGTGTCATAGGTGAGCGTGAAGTACTCCATGTCCATGACCGGATCCGAGTAGCCGGCCTCGACCAGCATGTCGCCGATGTCGTGCATGTCGACAAAGCGATTGACGTGGGTGTAGCCGTCGGCGCGGGCGAATGCGGCGCGCAGTTCCTTCAGCGTGTCGGGACCGAAGGTCGCGAAGCTGAACAGCGCACCCACTTTCAGGCAGCGACGAAGCTCGGCGAACACCCGCGGCAGGTCGTTCACCCACTGCAGCGCCAGGTTGCAGAACGCCAGGTCGATGCACACGCCGCGAAACGGCAACGCGTTAAGATCGGCGCACACGAACCGGGGCTCGTTGCTTCCGGTTCCGGCCAGCGGCGCGAGCAGCCGCCGGTACAAGGACCGGCCGCCGCGCACGCGCTCGCGCGCCGCCACGGCCATCGGCGGCGCAAGATCGAAACCGACCACCGCGGCCCGCGGATAGCGTGCCGCGAGTTCCACGCTGGCGGCCCCGGTACCGCAGCCGGCGTCGAGAATCAGCGCCGGTTCGAGCTTGACGACGTCGAGCCGCGACAGCAGTCGCGAAGCGACTTCCCGCTGCAGCACCGCCGCGGCGTCATAGCCACGCGCCGCACGCCCGAACGCGCGCTTCACCGCTGCCGGGTCGACCTCGCGCGGGTCGGGGGGCGGGTTCGACACGTTAGCCACGTTGCAGGAACTCGAGCAGCGCAGCGACGAACTCGTCGCGATGGGAGAGAAACGGTGCGTGGGCCGCGCCGGGAATGGCGAGCAGTTCGCCGGCCGGGAGCGCGCCGGCGAGCCAGCGTCCCGCCGAGGCAGGGACCAGCGTGTCGCGCCCGCCGCTGATCACCAGCGACGGCTGGGTCAGGCGACCGACCTGATCGCGAAGGTCCAGCGTGCGCAGTGCCGCCAGCGCCTCATCGATCGCTGCGGCATCCGGTACGCCGCGCGCGAACAATTGATGGCGAAGGGTGGCCAGCGTGGCGTGGCCCTCGTCGCTCCCCTGCACCTGCAGCGAGAGAAAACGCTGCAGCGTCGGCTTCCAGCTGGCCGCAAGCTCGTCGGCGAACTGCTCGAGCGTCTGTCGTTGCATCGCGTGAGGCCAGCTGTCGTCCGCGACGAACTTAGGCGTCGCGGCGACCAGCACGAGCTTGCCGATGCGCGACGGATGTTCGAGCGCCCATCGCATCGCGAGCGCGCCGCCGAGCGACCATCCGAGAATCGCCAGCGGCGCGGACTCCCCGGCAAAGGCACGCTGCAGCGCGTCGACGACCGCGTCGAGCGTCCATGGCCGGAGCGGATCGCTGCGCCCAAAGCCCGGCAGATCGACCGCGTGCACGCGATGGTGGGTCGTCAGCGCGGAAACCAACGGCGCGAACAGACCCGCGTGCAGCCCCCAGCCGTGCAGCAGCACCAGCGGCGGACCGCGGCCCGCCGATTCGACATTGAGCCTGGCGACGCGCGTGTCCATCACGCCGCCGCGCGCAGCGCGGCGAGAAGCAGGTCCACGTCATTCTCGCCATGTGCCGCGGACAACGACACGCGCAAACGCGCGGTGTGAACAGGAACCGTCGGCGGCCGGATCGCCGGCACGAAAATGCCACGCGTCCACAGTGCTTGAGACAGCGCGAGCGCCGCGACGTTGTCGCCGACCAGCAGCGGCTGGATCGGCGTGCGCGACGGCAGCAGCCGCCACGGCAGGCCCTCGGCCCCGTTGCGCAGCCGCTCGATCAGTCGAGCGAGCTGCGCGCGGCGGGGGGGGCCGCCCCCCCAACCCCGGAGGGGCGCCGCCGCCGCCCC
>JBKKAZ010000060.1:0-20207 GCA_046714435.1 Casimicrobiaceae bacterium | reverse complement strand
ATCTCGCGTACTCGCTGATCACGGCCATTCCGGGCGTGACCTGCAGCAAGCCGAAGGCGGCGCTGTACCTGTTCCCGCGGCTCGATCCTGCGATGTATCCGATCGAGGACGACCAGCAGTTCGTGCTGGAACTTCTCGAGGAGGAGAAGGTGCTGGTCGTGCAAGGCAGCGGATTCAACTGGAGCGCGCCCGATCACCTTCGGCTAGTGTTCCTTCCCAACAGCGACGACCTGACCGAGGCGATTCAGCGGATCGCGCGCTTCCTCGACGGCTACCGCAGGCGCACCGGATGATTAGGCACTCACCCCTTTCCCCTCTCCCGACGGGAGAGGGACAATGGAATGCGCGGCGATGCTCGCCGCGGGATCGGAAATGAAGGCGATCAACGTCGGCCTGCTCGGCTTCGGCACCGTGGGACGCGGCACCTGGACCGTGCTGCGGCGGAACGAGGAAGAGATCACGCGCCGCGCGGGGCGGCCGATCCGCATCGCCTGGATCGCCGAGCGCGCGCTCGACAGCGCGCGCGAGCTGATTGGCGGTGCGCCCGGCGTGAGTTTGACCGCCGACGCCAATGCTGTCCTGTCGAATCCGGACATCGACATCGTCGTCGAGCTGATTGGCGGGATCGAGCCGGCGCGGACGTTCATCCTGCAGGCGATCGCCAACGGAAAACACGTCGTCACTGCGAACAAGGCACTGCTCGCGCGGCACGGCAACGAGATCTTCGCCGCCGCGCACGCGAAGGGCGTGATGGTCGCGTTCGAGGGTGCGGTCGCCGGTGGCATTCCGATCATCAAGGCGCTGCGAGAGGGCCTCACCGCGAACCGCATCGAGTGGATCGCGGGCATCATCAATGGCACGTCGAACTTCATCCTGTCCGAGATGCGCGCGAGGGGCGCGACGTTCGAAGCCGCACTGAAGGAGGCGCAGGCGCGCGGCTACGCCGAGGCCGACCCGACGTTCGACATCGAGGGCATCGACGCCGCGCACAAGCTTACGATCATGTCGGCGATCGCTTTCGGCGTGCCGATGCAATTCGACAAGGTCTACACCGAGGGCATCTCGAGGCTGACGCGCGAGGACATCCACTACGCGGAGGAGCTGGGCTACCGGATCAAGCTACTCGGCATCACTCGGCGCGCGCCTGCGGGAATCGAGTTGCGCGTGCATCCGACGCTGATCCCGGCGAAGCGACTCATCGCGAATGTCGAGGGCGTGATGAACGCGGTGCTGGTCAAGGCCGACGCGGTCGGCCCCACGATGTACTACGGCGCCGGCGCGGGGGCCGAGCCGACGGCGAGCGCCGTGATCGCCGATCTGGTCGACGTGACGCGGATGCATACCGCGGACCCCGAGCACCGGGTGCCGCATCTCGCGTTCCAGCCGGACCAGCTCTCGTCGCTGCCGTTCCTGCCGATGGGCGAGGTTGAAACCAGCTATTACCTGAGAATGCGGGTCGAGGACCGGCCGGGGGTGCTCGCCGACATCACGCGCATTCTCGCCGACCGCGAGATCTCGATCGACGCGATGATCCAGAAGGAACCGCCCGAAGGCGAGCAGCAGACCGACATCATCCTGCTCACCCACCTGTCGATCGAGCGCAATGTCGTGGACGCGATCGCCGCGATCGAGGCGCTGGCGACGGTCCACGGCAAGATCGTCCGCATCCGCCTCGAGGGCTTGGAAGGGTGAACTACGTCTCCACCCGCGGCCGGTTGACGGCGGCGGGAGCGGCGCTGCCGTTCCGCTCGATCCTGCTGGAGGGTCTCGCCTTCGACGGCGGCCTCGCGGTGCCCGAGCGCTATCCGCGTTTTCAGCGCGCCGACCTCGCCCGGCTGCGGGGATTGGACTACCGCGGACTCGCGTTCGAATTGCTGTCCCGTTTCTTCGACGACATTCCCGACGGCGCCCTTGCGCACCTGATCGACACGACCTACACGGCATCGATATTCGGGGACGACGAGATCACCCCGCTTGCGACGCTCGAGCCGGGTCTGCACCTCTTGCGCGTCGCCAACGGCCCGACGCTGGCGTTCAAGGACATCGCGCTGCAACTGCTGGGCAGACTGTTCGAGTACACGCTGGCCGCCGAAGGCCGGACGCTCAACATTCTCGGCGCGACTTCAGGCGACACCGGCCCGTCGGCCGAGTGCGCGATGCTGGGCAAGCGGGGCGTTGCCGTGTTCATGCTGTCGCCGCTGGGACGCATGAGCCCGTTCCAGCAGGCGCAGATGTACTCGATCGACGATCCGGCGATCCACAATCTCGCCATCGCCGGGACCTTTGACGACTGCCAGGACATCGTCAAGACGCTGTCCTCGGACGCCCCGTTCAAAGAGCGCTACCGGATCGGCGCGGTCAACTCGATCAACTGGGCGCGCATCGCAGCGCAGGTCGTCTACTATTTCAAGGGCTATTTCGCCGCCACCACGCGCGACGATCAGCAAGTCGAGTTCGCCGTGCCCTCCGGCAACTTCGGCAATGTCCTCGGCGGGCATGTCGCGAAGGCGATGGGGCTGCCGATCGCGCGGCTGATCGTGGCAACCAACGAGAACGACGTGCTGGACGAGTTCTTCCGGACCGGCCGCTACCGTCCGCGCGGCACGGTGGAAACCCATGCGACCTCGTCGCCTTCGATGGACATCTCGAAGGCGTCGAACTTCGAGCGCTACATTTTCGACATGGTCGGCCGCGATGCCGCGGCGCTCGCGGCGCTCTGGAGCCGGCTGTCGGCCGAAGGCGGGTTCGACCTGCGAGGGACGCCCTGCTGGACGCGCGTGGAGGCGTCGGGATTCGTCTCCGGGCGCAGCACCCACGCCGATCGCATCGCGACGATACGCGAGACCTACCGCCGCTACGACGTGATCATCGATCCGCATACTGCCGACGGTGTCAAGGTGGGGCGCGAGCGGCGCGATCCAAGCCTCCCGTTGATCTGCATCGAGACCGCGCAACCGGCAAAATTCGCCGCGACGATCCGCGAGGCGCTGGGTCGCGATCCCGCGCGCCCGCCAGCCTTCGAGGGGCTGGAAACGCGTCCGCAGCGTTCGACCGTGCTGCCCGCCGACGTGTGGCGCGTGCAGGATTACCTTGCCGCGCACGCCATCGCCGGCTGACGCGGCATTCGCGAAACACCATGCCTATCGCGCTTCGCGGCGTCGTTGCCAATCTCCAGGCCGGCCTGCGACTCGCGGCGTTCGCGCCGGTCGAGCGACAGCAGTTCCGGATCGACGCCGCGCAGTTGTTGCTGCTCGTGCTGGTGTCCGCGCTGGTCGACTTCGCAACCGACTGGGCGCGATTGCCAGCGGAAACTTCGCTGGACTGGGCGGCGATCGGCGCGGAGCTCGCTGCGTTTGCGCTGCTGGTTGCGATCTCGGCATTGCTCGCCTGGGCGTTTTCCGATCCGCCGGTGCTGGTCGGAATGCCGGTGGCCGTGCTCGCGTCGCTGCCGCTGGTGCAGCTCGCGGGCGTTGGCCCGTCGATCGTCGCTGCATTCGACGACGCGCCTGCCTGGCTCGCGGACACCGTCTATTACCTGGTCCTGGCGTGGTACGCCGCGGTTCTGTTCCGAAGCGCCTACGTGGTACTGCAGCCTCACCGCCTGCGGTTCTGGCGCGCACTGGCGGCTGGCGCGCTCCTGACCGCGCCTTTGGGACTGCCGCCGGACACGCTGCCAACCGCGTCGTGGTGGACGCAGGCGGCCGATGCGCCCGCGATGGATGCGACCAGCCCCGTCGCCGAACCGGTGGTCGCGTTGCAGCGCGAGCTTCAGGACCAGGCGCTGGGCGCGCTCGAGGAGCATCGGCAAGGCGAGATCGATCTCTATTTCATCGCGTTCGCGCCCGATGGCGCCGGCGCCAGCTGGCGGCCGCGCATCGAGAAGGCGCGCGAGGTGATGGACCGGCACTGGAGCACCGAGGCTCGCTCGCTCGCGTACGTCAACGACGCGACCAACCTGACCGAGGCGCCGATGGCGACGGTCACGCACCTGCGCGAAGCGCTCGAGGAAGTGGCCGCGTCCATCGACCCCGACGAGGACATCGTGATGCTGTTTGTTGGCGGGCGCAGCAATCCCGATGGCTCGATGCGCGTGTCGTTGCCGCCGCTCGGCCTGGTGCAGCTGTCCGGCCCGGGCCTCGCGCACTTGTTCCGGGAGGCCGGAATCCGCTGGCGGGTGATCGTTGTCGCCGTGTGCAACCCGCAGCCGTTCGTCGAGGCGCTCGCTGACGAGAACGCGCTCATCCTGGCAGCCGCAGGACCTGGTGAAACCGCAGCGGGATGCGCACGCGGGGGCGAGCCCACCAGTCTTCCCGATGTGTTGTTCGGTGAAGCCCTAACGTCCGCGGCGACGCTGCCGCGGGCATTCCAGTTGGCACAACGCCGGCTCGCCGAGCACGGTGTTCACCCGGTGGTCCACGTCGGCGAAGCGATCGCGCCCCGGCTTGCGCGCCTGCGCGGTACGACGGGCGGCCGAGCGGCGGTCACGCTGCCGCGCGGGGGCTGACGCTAAACTAGGCAGATGGCGGCATCGGTCGACGTCATCGAGCTTCGCCACGCGTACGGCAGCCTGCCCGTCGTGCGCGGCATGAGCTTTGCGCTCGCGCCGGGTGCGATCGGATGCCTGCTCGGGCCTTCCGGCTGCGGCAAGACCACTGTGCTGCGCTGTCTCGCCGGTTTCGAGCCGGTGCAAGGCGGGACCATTGCGCTCGGCGGCCGCGTCATGTCCAGCGCCAGTGTCAGCGTGCCGCCCGAACAGCGCGGCGTGGGCATGGTGTTCCAGGACTACGCGCTGTTTCCGCATCTTTCGGTCGAGCGCAACGTCGCGTTCGGCTTGTCAAAACGCACCGAGGTGGACAGACGGCAGCGAGTCGACGAGATGCTCGAACTGGTGGGCCTGAAGGAGGTGGCGCACGCCTGGCCGCACGAGCTTTCAGGCGGGCAGCAGCAGCGTGTCGCGCTCGCCCGCGCGCTCGCCCCGCGGCCGGACTTGCTGCTGCTGGACGAACCGTTCTCCAATCTTGACGTGGACCTGCGCGATCGCCTGTCGCTCGAGGTGCGCGGCATCCTGAAGGCAGCGCAGACCACGGCGATCCTCGTGACGCACGATCAGCATGAGGCGTTCGCGCTCGCCGACGAGATCGGCATCATGCACGACGGCACGATCGAGCAGTGGGCCAGCGCCTACGATCTCTACCACCGGCCCCGCACGCGGTTCGTCGCCGATTTCGTCGGGCAGGGCGTGTTCCTCCGCGGTGTCGCGACCGACGGCGGGCGCGTGGTCACCGAGCTTGGCGAACTCGCGCCCCAGGGTTCACTCGGCTTTACGCGCGACGGCGCCGTGGATCTCCTGGTGCGCCCCGACGACATCGTTCACGACGACGAGAGCCCGTGGAAGGCCGAGGTCGCCGCGAAGGCGTTCCGGGGCGCCGACTTCGTCTACACCCTCACGCTCTCCTCGGGGACGCGCGTGCTGTCGCTGGTGCCTTCGCACCACGACCATGCGATCGGCGAGCGGATCGGCATCCGGCTCGCGATCGACCACGTGGTTGCGTTCCCGGCGGCCACGCCCTGACCGCGACCAGTGCCGGTTTGACGCTTCACCCCGCACGCCGCAACAATGGCGCCCCGGCCCGCGCAAGTGGTGGGCTCCTCGAACGGCAGATTTAAGGATACGCAATTCAACCGCACCAAGCGTTAGCGGATCAGGTTATCACCAGTTGACGCGACCGAGCCGACGGGGAGATGGGGTGGTTGCGCGCCGCTGTGGTGGCGTGTTTCCGCGGTGCGCGGGTGACGCGCGCGCGCCGGCGTGCCTGTGCCGCGCGCATGACGGTCGCCGGCGCGAGCCCGCCTGTCGCTGCGCAAAGACAACGGGCGTTCGCCGGTGGTGGCTACCCGACGATGCGCGGGTCGAACTCGAAGGCCGGGGCGGACTGGAGCAGCGGAGCGGCGGACGGATCGTGCTCGGCGCCGGCGGCCTCCCACAGGGGTGGGCCGCGGGCGGGCGCGATGCGGGGTGGTGCCGTCGGCTCACCGAGGTGGTCGAGGATGTGCCGCACGGTGGGGGCATCGGTGATGAAGGCGATGATGCGCATCGCGCCGCCGCAGTGGGAGCACACGAGCGGGAACATTTCGTAGAGGCGGGCGAGCAGCAGCGCCCAGGCGTCGCGGGCAGCGCGCCGATGGGCCGGTTCGGCGGCGGGTTCTGTGCCGCGTTGCGGTGTAGGGGCTAGGTTGCGCGGCACGCCGTGCCGGCCGCCATTGGCCACGGGGATCAGGTCGCGCGGCTGAGGTGGTTGGCTGAATACTCGGCGGCGGGTTGGGGCCGCCAGGCGCCTCGTCAATGTCTGCTCACGGGAAATTTCCGCGGTGACCGGGAACGGCAGGAGTTGGCGACTCCCGCCGTTGGTGCCTCCCATAAGCAGCCGTTGCGGCAAGCGCCAGCTACCGCGATCCTGGTGACGCACGATCAGCACGAGGCGTTCGCACTCGCCGACGAGATCGGCATCATGCACGACGGACGTCACCGGGCGGCTACATCTGCACGCAGTGCCACAAGAAGTAGCAGCGGCGCGTCGACGCTGAACGGAGGCGCCGGCTCGCGCCGGCCCCTCTGCTTTGGGGCCACGGCCGCCCGGGTCCGGTTCGGGCCGCCGCATCGCAGCGCGCTGCGAGGTGGCATTTGACATTGTCGGTTGACATTTCGCAATGTGCTGCACTATAAGGGGCTAGAGCGAAACAAGGGTCTCCATGGCACGTATCATCGTCACCGGCGCCAACGGGTTCCTCGGCGTCGAGATCGTCAGGGCGCTTGCCGGGCGCGGCGACGAGGTCGCGGCCTTCGACATCGCGGTGGGGCCGCAATTGAAGGCGCTGGCCGAGCGGCACCGCAACGTCGCGCTCTCGCCCGGCGAGATCACCGAGTGGCACCACGTCGCGAACCTGGTGCGCGACCATCATCCTGATGCGATCGTCCACTGCGCGGCCATCGTCGGCGTCGTCGCCTCGGCAGAGGCTCCGTTCGCGACGATGCGCGTCAACATCGGCGGCTCGCTCAACGTCTTCGAATCGATGCGCCTGTTCGGCGTTCGGCGCGTCCTCAACATCAGCACCGAGGAGATCTACGGCGACTTCCAGTCCGACCGGATCACCGAGGAGCACCCCTGCTTCCCCGTGATGCCCTACGGCATCTCGAAGTTCGCCGTCGAGCAGCTCGGCCGCGACTACGCGCGCAACCACGGCCTCGAGGTCGTGCACCTGCGCACGTGCTGGGTCTATGGACCGGGGCTGCCGCGGCCGCGCGTGCCAAAGATCCTCGTCGACGCGGCGATGGAGGGGACGCCGCTGCACGTTCCCGCCGGCGGCGACTTCCGCGTCGACCACGTCTACATCGACGACCTCGTGGCCGGCGTCCTCGCCGCGCTGGACAAGCGCGAGCACCGCTTCGACGCCTACCACATCTCGTCGGGCCAGGCGCCATCGCTGAAGGAGATCGTGGACATCGTCAACGAGCTCGTGCCCGGCGCGCGCATCTCCATTGGCCCGGGGCACTACGCGTTCGGCAATCGCGTGCGCGTTGTGCGCAAGGGCGCGCTGGACACGGGCCGCGCCGGCGCGGAGTTTGGCTACGTCCCTCGCTACGACATTCGTCGCGGCCTGGCTGCCTATATCGAGGCACGCCGCGCGGCGCGATAGTCCCGCCGAGATACCGACATCGACCCGGGACCCAACCCATGGACAAGAAGGTCAAGCCGTCCGCCATCGTGCGCAACATCGTCGACGTGCCGTGGATCGAGTTCCCCGGCCACTTCGGTGGTGCGCTGTCGAAGCCGCTGGTGCGGCCAGAGACCGCCGGATCGCGCCTCATGGATTACCGCATCTCGACCTACCAGCCGATGGCTTACGTTCAGCTTCACACGCACAAGGTGCAGGAGCAGGTGTATCACGTGCTCGACGGCGAGGGGCTGATGGAGATGGACGGCCGCAAGCAGGTGGTGCGTCGCCACGACGTCATCTTCATCCCGCCGGGGGTCGAGCACGGGATCACGAACACAGGCCTGGGCGACCTCACGTTCATCGTCGTGACCACGCCGATCGAGGACGCTTGACCGCACGCTTCCGGCAGGCCGCATGACCGAGGGCTTCCTGCCCGTCGATTGTGCGGGGACACGCGTCGTCGTCACCGCGGGCGGCGCTGGCATCGGCCGCACGATCGCGCAGGCATTTCGCGCCCGCGGGGCACGGGTGCTCGTGTGCGACGTGGCGACCGAGGCGCTCGACGAGGTGAAGCGCAGCATGCCGGGGCTCGTGGCCATGGCAGCGGACGTCGCGGATCCGGACCAGGTCGCCGCGCTGTTCGCCGCCGCGGAGCGCGAGCTGGGCGGGCTCGACGTGCTGGTCAACAACGCCGGCATCGCGGGGCCGACCGCGAAGGTGGAGGACGTGACGCCCGGGGCGCTGGAGCGCACGCTTGCGGTCAACGTCGAAGGCCAGTTCCACTGCGCGCGCCACGCCGTGCCACTGCTCCGCGCGGCCGGCGGCGGGTCGATCATCAACCTGAGCTCGATCGCCGGGCGCCTCGGCTTTCCGCTGCGCAGCCCGTACGCCGCGTCGAAGTGGGCGGTGATCGGGTTCACGAAGAGCCTCGCGATCGAATTGGGCGGGGCCGGCATCCGGGTGAACGCGATCCTCCCCGGTCATGTCGACTCCGACCGCTTCCGGCGTGTCGTCCGCGCGAAGGCGGAGGCGACCTGTCGCAGCTTCGACGAGGTGCGCGCGCAGTTCCTGGCCCCTGTCTCGCTGGGGCGCAACATCTCCGCCGAGGACATTGCCAACATGGCGCTCTACCTCGCCTCGCCATTCGGTGCGAGCATCACCGGACAGGCGATGAGCGTCTGCGGCGACGTGCAGATGATGGGCTGACCCGCCCGCGTCCGTGCTATGGCAGGATGCGCGCCTCGCGGTACTGTGTGAGCTGGCGCAGCAGCATCGCCGGACTGTCGAGGGTCTCGCGGAAGCCGGCCTCGTGCAGTTTCGCGGTACTGGACACGATGTCGTGGTCGAGGCCGAATACGAAGTCGCCGAATGCCCAGGCCGCGAGATCCGCAAGGCGCGACGGGGCAAGCCCATGGCGGCGCACGACACGCTGCCACGCGTCGTCCTTGTCGCGCATGAACGACTCCAGATTCAACAGGCGCACGTCGCCGAGCCGCATGCCGTAATGCGTCGCGATCCGCGGCCAGACGTGCTTCCAGCGGAAGGCATCGCCGTTGACGACGTTGAACGCCTGGTTGGCCGCGCTCTGCTCGGTGGCGATGTAGCGGACCGCGTTAGCGAAGAGCGTTGCGTCGGTCAGCTCCATCAGCGCCTGCCAGCGCTTCGCGTTGCCCGGGAAGTGGAGCGGCATGCCCAGCTCGTGCAGGACCGCAGCGTAGGCACCGAGCACCGTCGGCAGGTTGCGCGCACGCCCGGGCGCGAAGTCGCAGAAGAAGTTGGGCCGCGACGCCGACCAGCTCCAGCGCTGCCCGCGCTGGCGCTCGCGCAGCAGATCTTCCTGCGCGTGGTAGAAGTTCGGCACGGCAGGACGCGGGCCGTCCTCGCGCATCGGGGTCGCGACCGGGCCGAGGTGCAGGCCGTACCACTTCCCGCCCTCGACGAGGTGCACGTGGCGCAGCTCGCGCGCGACGGGCAGCACGGCATCCAGGGCGGCAGCGAGCATCGCGGCGTTCTCGGGGATACTCTCGGTCCCGCTCTCAACGTGCGTCGCGCGCGCCGTGTAGAACAGGTGGGTGACGTGTGTGCAGTCGCGCAGCGCCCGCGCGCAGTCGGCGGCGTCGAACAGGTCGGACTGCACGAACGACAGGCGAGCGCTCGGCGAGGTCGCGGGCGGGTGGCGGCACAGTCCGACGACCGCCCAGCCGTCGGCGAGCAGGCGCTCGACGAGTCGATGGGCGGCCGCACCCGTCGCGCCGACAACGAGCGCGGTCGGTCTCGCGGTCACGATCAGCCGGACTGGAGCTGTGGCTCGGCGGGCGCCTGCGATCGGACGGAATCCGCCGTCCCGCTGACGATCATCTTCAAGACCTCGTCCTGGCTCGTCTCGCACACGGGCCGCGAGCCGACCAGGTTGCCGGTCTTCATCACGGTGATGCGGTCGGAGTTCTCGAACACGTGGTTCAGGTTGTGGCTGATCAGCAGAACGCCGCAGCCGTGGTCGCGCATCTCGCGGACCAGCGCGTAGACCTTGCCGGTCTCCTGCACGCCCAGCGCCGCCGTGGGCTCGTCGAGGATGATCACGCGGGCGTTGAAGCACACGCAGCGGGCGATGGCTATTGACTGCCGCTGGCCGCCGGACATCGCGCGCACCTTCTGGCGGATGTTCGGGATGTTGATCTTGAGTCGCGCGAGCAGGGCACGGGCGCGCTGCTCCATCGACCTGTTGTCGAGGAACCAGCCGAAGCGCGTCATTTCGCGGCCCAGGAAGACGTTTGCGGGCACGTCGAGGTTGTCGGCCAGTGCGAGATCCTGATAGACCGTCTCGATGCCCAGCGCCTTGGCGTGGCGCGGGTCCTCGATCGAGACTTCCTTCCCGTCGAACGTGATCGTCCCCGCGTCCGGCCGAATGGCGCCAGCGAGCGTCTTGATCAGGGTCGACTTGCCTGCGGCATTGTCGCCGACGAGCGCGTGCACCTCGCCGAGATAGATGTCGAGGTCCACGCCCTTGAGCGCCCGGACGCCCCCGAACGCCTTCTGGATTCCGCGCATCGAGACGATCGGTGCATTCGATTCGGACATGATGTGAACGGAGTTCCAGAGCGTGGGCGGGAACGGGAGGCGGGCCGCACCCGCCTCCCGGGGGACGACGCGCGTCAGGCCTACTTCTGCGAGGCGACGGTCTTGTCCCAGTTGGGCACGGCGCGCTCTTCCGGCGTCTTCATGAACAGCTGCACGTTGCTCTTCTCGATGATGACGATCGGCAGCTGGATCTCCTTCGGCACGGACTGCTTGCGCAGGTGACGCACGGCCGCTGTGACGGCGAGGTACGACTGGTCGTGCCCGCTGAAGTCCGCGGTCGCGAACATCTTGCCGGCCGCGATGGCTGCGGTCGCGTCCGGAATGCCGTCGATGCCGATCACCTTCGTCTTGCCGCCGCGACCCGCCGCGGCGAGCGCCTCGGCGATGCCCACCGCCATGTCGTCGTTCGCGCTGACGACGGCGTCGATCTCGGGGAAGCGCTGCATCAGGTTCTCGAACACCTGCACGGCCGGCAGGCGGCGGTACTGGCCGGGCTGCGAGGCGAGCACCTCGATGCCGGGGAACGCCTTCACCGCGCGCTCGAAGCCGCGCTTGCGCGCCTGCGCGGTGATCGCGGCGGGCACGCCGTCGATGTGCACGACCTTGCCCTTGCCGCCCATTGACTTGAACAGGTACGAGCAGATCTCGAACTCCATCTGCTCGTCGTCGGAGCCGATGTAGGAGATGGCCTGGATGTCCGACATCCGGTTGTTGTAGTTGATGATCGGGATGCCGGCCTTCGTCGCCTTCTGGATCGACGGCACCAGCGCGACGTAGTCGACCGGCACGAACACGAACGCGTCCGGCTTGCGGACGATCCAGTCCTCGACGAGCCGCGTCTGTTCCTCGATGTTGTCGGGCTTGGTCGGCGCGACGACCTCGAGGGTCACGCCGAGTTCCTTCGCCGCCTTCTCGGCCCCGATGCGGCAGGCCTTCCAGAACGGGTTGGTCACGTTCTTCACGAAGAACGCGATGGTCGGCGGCTTGCCCGCCTGCGCGTAGCTCCGTGGAGCCGTGGAGGCGAGCCCCGCCGCCGCCGTCGATGCGAGCGATACCTTGATGAAGCTTCTGCGATCCATGTTGCGCCTCCTCCTTGGTGTTGGCCCAGTTGTCACCGCCTACCGATCAGCCGCGCACCGCCGAGCTGGTCGGCGAGCACGGAGACCAGGATGATGCTGCCCATCACGCCGTTCTGCCAGAACGTCTCGACGCCGAGCAGATTCATGCCGTTCACGACGAGCGCCAGGATGAGCGATCCGATCGCCGTGCCCACGATACCGCCTACGCCACCAAAAAGCGACGTGCCCCCGAGGCACACCGCGGCGATCGCCGGCAGCAGCATGTCCTCGCCGAGGCTCGAGTCCGCGGCGTTGACGCGAGCGATCACTACGAGCGCCGCGAAGCCCGCCAGCAGCCCCGAGAGCGCGTACACGGTGATCAGCCGCCTGGGGACGGGCATGCCCGACAGCCGCGCGGCATTCGGATTGCCACCGATCGCGTAGATCGCGCGGCCGAGCACGGTGCCGTGCAGCATCACGTGCAGCACGAGCAGCAGCGCGATGGCCACGACCACCGGGACGGGGATCGGCCCGATGAAGCCCGCGCCGATGAACCGGAACGCCTCGGGCAGCCCGTAGATCACCTCGCCCTTCATGAACACGTAGCCGAGTCCGTGCGCGATCCAGAGCATGCCGTAGGTAGCGATGAACGCGGGGATGCGGCCGACGGTGATGAGCAATCCATTCAAGGTGCCGCAGGCCAGGCCCGACAGCAGCGCCGACGCAATGCCCCAGGCCACGTGGCCCTGGCTGATCAGGGAAGCGGACAGACAGGCGGCGAGTCCCAGGATGGCGCCCACGGCCAGGTCGATGCCGCCGGTCAGCACGACGATCGTCAGTCCGGAGGCGATCAGGAACTGCAGCGACGCCTGTCGCGCCACATTGATGAAGTTGCCCCAGGTCAGGAACTGCGGGCTCAAGACTGCGAGCACGATCACCAGCGCGGCGATCGCGACGATCCGCGACACCGCGACGAACACCGTGTGGTCGACGGGGCCGCGCACCAGGCCGGCAACCGCGGCGGCGTCCGTCTTCATGACTGACCCCGCAGCGAATCGACGCCCACGGCCGTGATGATCACGAGGCCCACGATCGCGACCTGCCACTCCGTGCTGACGCCGATCAGATTGAGGCCGTTGCGCAGCACGCCGACTGCCACCGCCCCGACGATCGTCCCCGGGATGCCGCCGTGGCCCTTCTCGAAGCGGGTGCCACCGAGGATCACGGCGGCGATCGCGTCGAACTCGAGCCCGACGCCGATCGTCGGATGGGCGGCGTTCATCCGCGCCGTCATGATGAACGATGCGACTGCCGCGAGCGCGCCGGCGTAGACATAGACGGCGATGTGGTAGAGCGGGACGCGCGTCCCCGAGAGCGTGAGCGCCTGCCTGTTGCCGCCGATCGCAAAGACATAGCGGCCGAACTTCGTCCGGTAGAGCAGGATCCACGTGAGCCCGAACACAGCGGCCGTGGCGCACAGCGGCACGGGGATGCCGAGGAAGACGCCGTCATTGAACCAGCGGTAGTACTCCGGCAGCTTCACCACCGAGTCGCCGCGCGTCAGCACGGTCGCGACGCTTTGCGCGATCCCGAACGTACCGAGCGTGACGATGAACGGCGGCATCCCCACCAGCGCGATCAGCGCACCGTTCAGCAGGCCGAAGGCGATGCCGATGGCGAGCGCGGCGCCGATCGCGGCGGCCAGCGGGTAGCCGCCGACGACGAGGAGGCCGGCCGCCACCCCGCACAGTCCGAGCACCGGGCCGAGGGAAAGATCGATGCCCTCGGTGAGGATCACCAGCGTCATGCCGAGCGCCACGATCGTGAGCACGGCCACCTGCAGCAGCACGTTGGTGAGGTTGGCGGGCGTGAAGAAGCCCGGCGTCCAGATCGTCAGCACGATCACCATGATCGCCAGCAGATAGAACGCACCGGGCGCGTTGCGGGCCCGCTCGAGCGTCGCTGAACGCTCGATGAGCTGCGGGTGGGCTGCGGCCTCGGCCATCCTAGGTCGTCGACTTCAGCGACCGGTACGCTGCGAGGTCGTCGTAGTGCACGAACTCGAGCCAATTGTGCTCGGGATCGGTGGCCAGCATCATCGTGACACCGGGCCGCAGGTCGATGATGCCGTCGCTCGCGATCCGGGTGCCCGCCTTGCGCAATCTCTCGTGGAGCGCAGGGAGGTCGTCGACGATGAAGGTGACGTAGGCGCCGCCGCGCGGCTGCATCATGTAGTCGGTCGGTGGAGAAGGCTTGCCGGGCGTGGTCGGCCGCGCGAGTTTGAGCCGGTCGCCGCGTCCGCTTTCCAGTCGCACGACGCGATACCCGTCGGGGGATAGTGCGGCGGCGCGGCTCGTCGTCGACGACATCGTGACGTCGGTGAGCAGCGCGAAGCCGAGCACGTCCTGGTAGAAGTGCAACATCGCGTCGATGCCGCTGACGACGAAGCCGACCTCAAAAGGCGCGACGTCGTTCATGCCCGCATTCACGTGGCCTCCGGCGGTCAGTGCGCCGGGACGCCCGCCCACAGGCTAGCGAGCTGTGCGGCGCTGTCGTCGATGTCGCTGTCGGCATTCGCCGAGATGATCTCGAGGATCGGCCGTCGGTCGTGGCCGATCTCGGCGAGCACGGCGGGCAGGGCCGCGAAGTCGACCGTTCCGAGGCCTACCGGATCGTGGCGATACGCCTTCCGGCCGGTGTCCGACAGGTGCACGATGCGCAGCCGCTGGCGGCACTTGCGCAGCGCCGCGCACACGTCCTCGTCGATGAAGTGACCGTTCGCGACGTCGTACACGATGCCGATGCCCTCGTGGCCATAGCCATCGAGTGCCGCCAATAGCGCGTCGATGCCGGGCAGGAAGGCGAATGGCATGTTTTCGACGTAGATCGACGTGCCGGCGCGCTGCGCGAGCGGCACGAGCTCGTCGAGCGCCGCGTAGAAGTGGCCCATCAGCCGCTGGGTGGGGGCGGGCATCAGCGGGTTCGCCTTGCCCGGCCCGATCACCACCCCCGGCGCGCCGAGGTCGCCGGCCAGCTCGACTACGCCGCGCAGGTTCGCGAGCGTGTAGGCACGCATCTCCGCTGCGGCGCCGGCCACGTTGAGGTCGATGTTCGGCATGTTCAGCGTCGACACGGCAAGTCCGTTGGACTCGACGAACTGGCGCAGCTGCCGCCGGGCGGCCGCGTTGGTGTCGGCCGGCCAGAGATGGCCCGGGTACATCATCAGCTCGAACTCGGCATAGCCGCGGCTCATCAGCGCGGCGAGGCAGTCGCGCACCCGGTGGCTCAGCGTGTACGAGTAGGTGTTGACGGCGAACGCGGAGGCGCTTCGGCTCATGGCTATTGGCTCTTGGAAGGAAAGCGCGCGGGATTCACGGGCGTTGTGTGCGCGACAGCGATGGCTACGCCGCCGCCGTCGCGGCCGCCATCGTCCGCCAGTTGATCGTCGGCTCGAAGCCGAGCACGTCGCGGGCGCGCCTGATGTCGAGCAGCGAGGCGAGCGGGTTGGCGCGAAAGTAGTCGGGATTGCGGATCGGCGCCAGCGTGCCATAGCGCTCACGCAGCATGTCGAGCGTGGGGCGGGTGTTGAGCCCGTTCGCGGCGGAGACGAAGAATGCCTGCCAGGGCGCCTTCGCGACATCGAGGGCGAGACGGAACCCCTGCGCGACGTCCTCCGGCGCAACGTACGTCCACAGGTGGTAGTTCTGCACGTCGGCGCCGCGCGCCACGAGTTCCGGGTACTCCGACGGGAACACGATGTGCGTCGGCCGGATCGCGAGCACCTCGAGCTTGCCGCGGTTCGCGTAGCTGCGGCCCATCGCCTCGGCCACTTCCTTGCTCAGCGAGTAGAACTCGACCGGACGCAGCGGGTGATCCTCGTCGATCGGCAGGTACTGCGGCGCGTAGCCCGGCGGGTTGTAGTGCAGCCCGAGCGCGGCGTCGCTCGACGCGACGACCACGCGGCGCACGCCGGCGTCCTCGGCGGCCTGCAGCACGTTCCACGTCCCCTGCACGTTCGTGTTGAACGTGACTTCCGCCGGCGCGGAGCGCGGGTTGGGGATGGCCGCGAGGTGCACGACCGCGTCCTGCCCGGCGAAGGCCTGCTTCAACGCTGCGTAGTCGAGGATGCTCGCGTCGACGTGGCGCACGCCGGCGGCGTGCGGCGGCTTCACGTCGAGCACGGTGAGCGCGCAGCGCCCGCGCAGCTCGTCGGTCACGTAGCGGCCGAGCCGGCCGCTTCCCCCCGTGCACACCACCTTCTCGAATCGCATGGACTCTGCCTTGCGGGCGGGCGTCATGGGCGCCCCGGCATTTTTCAATGTAGGAACCTGTGCGACGATATGAAATACCACCGCCGGCAGGGACTGTCAACAGGCTGCATCAAGAGGGCGACACGACGAGGTCCCAGTACCACCACGTCCGCTCGAGCAGCCAGTCCTTCACGTCCTCGCGGAAGGCGAGGAAGTGGGGGGAAGCTCGGTGCGAGCGGAACGCCTCCTCGTCGTCGTAGCACTCGATCAGCAGGAACAGCGTCGGATCGCTGCGCTCCTGGTGGACGTCGAAGCGGCTGCAGCCGGGCTCGCTCGTCACACTCGTGTGCGCGTGGCGCGCGAGACGCGCCTTGAACGCGTCGACGGCGTCCAGTCGGGCGCGCAGGTGGGCGGTGTGGAAGACCATGTCAACTCGCTGTCAGTCGAGGAAGTGGCGCAAGTCGTGCTCGGCCTCAAAGCCGAGCAGGTCGCGCGCGGGGGCGAGGTCGTAGAGCGGCGCGTGCGGATTGCGCGCGTAGACCGCGGGACGGCGCACCTCGACAGGCCGCTTCAGGTAGCGCGCGAGGCGCTCGAGCGTCGGCTCCGGCGCGAGCGTCGAGGTCGCGCTGATGTAGATGCCTTCGAAGCCCGCCAGGCGCGGCACTTCGAGCGCGAGCCGGAACGCGCGTGCCGCGTCGCGCGGATCGACGTAGTGCCACAACGGCCCGCCGCCTGCGGCGCTGGGCCCGCCCACCATCGGCCCCCGGTAGCCCGCCGGATCGCGGGCCCGCGCCTTCACCTCGCCATGCATCTCGGGGTAGAGCACGAACACCGGTCGCAGCGCGACGACCTCGAGCTTGCCACGCTCGACGAAGGCGTGGCCCAGCCGCTCGCCCAGCACCTTGGAGAGCGCGTACGGATCGCTTGCGCGCAGCGGATGCGCTGCATCGACGGGCGCGTATTCCGGCGGGTGCATGGCGCCGGAGAGGACGGTAAAGCCCGCCACCGAGTCGCTGCTGCACAGCACGACGCGCGCTACACCCGCGTCCTCGGCGGCCTGCAGCACGTTCCACGTGCCGGTCACGTTGACCGTCATGATGCGATCGCTCGGCCCGCTCCAGATGTTGGGGATCGCAGCGATGTGGACGACCGCGTCGCGTCCCGTACAGGCCGCGCGCACGGTAGCGGCATCGGTCACGTCGCCGACCGTCTGCGGGATGTCTTCTGGCGCACGCTTGGCGTCGAAGCCCGCCACTTCGCAGCGACCGACGAGCTCGCGCACGACATGGCGGCCGAGCAGGCCCGCCGAACCCGTCACCAGCACGTTGTGGAATTGCATGCCTCGATTCTCTATTCGCGGTAGACCTCGGGATGCGCGCGCATCCAGTCGGCGAAGGCCGCCACGCCCTGGTCGAGCGAGTAGCGCGGTGCGTAGCCCGTGTCCTCCAGCAGGCGCCTGCCCGCGAGCGGGCCGCGCATGCGCGAGTAGTCGGTCCACGGGGCGGTGCCAGGGCCCACCTCGATGTCGCACCCGGGGACTGCCTTGCGCACTGCGGCCGCGACCTCGTCGGTGGAGATGTTGCGGCCGCAGCTCAAGTGATACGTCGGATGCGACAGCCTCGGCGCCTCGTAGGCGGCGATGAGGCCGCCGGCGACGTCGGTCACGTAGGTATACGTGGCGCCGAACTCGCCTCCGCTGCGTTCGCGGACCGGCTTCCCGGCCAGGGCGAGCTTCAGGAACAACGGGATCGGGCCGCGCGGATCCTCCCGCAGCTTCGGTACGAGCGGCGGTCCATACACCCACGAGATGCGCACGATCGCCGCCGGCACATCGAATTGCGAGCGATACATCGTCGACAGCAGCTCGCCCGCGTACTTCGTCGTGCTGTAGGTGTTCGTGACGCTGGGTCTGGCGTCCTCGAGGATCGGTTGCGTGACGTCGGTCGCATGCTGGAAGACGGAGCCGGTGCTCGTGTAGAGGAAGCGGCGCCAGCGGCGCGTGCGGGCGGCATCGAGCAGCCGCCCGACGGCGGTCACGTTCGCCTCGATCGCCCCAAGCGGGTCCGGGCGCGCGACCTGGTCGTTCGGCACGGCAGCAGTGTGGACGCACCCGTCGACAGCGTGCCGCTCGAGCAGCGCGGACAATTGCATCGGGTCGGCGAGGTCGCAGCGGACCCACGTCGCCTTGCCGCCCAGCGCGGCGGCATCGTGCTGCCGGAACACGCTGCGGTACTGGGCGACGACCTCGTGCCCGCGCGCGAGCGCTGTGCGGACCGTCTCGTAACCGACGTGCCCCATCGCGCCGGTGATCAGGATCGGCATCGGACGTCGTCCTTTTCGTGGTCGTTCTTGGCCATCGCAGCGCCCACCTTACGACAATGTCGGTTGACATTCCACGATATGAGGGATTATAAACACAGCCATCCATCGATTACACATTTTGTCGCGACGGCGCACGAGGTTTCGGACGCGCCTTCGCCACCCCGCGAAAGGTTAGGCGACATGGCACGCATGAAGGGCGGCGAGGTCATCGCCCGTTTCCTGGTCGAGGAGAAGATCCCCTACGTCTTCGGCATCTGCGGGCACGGCAACGTCGGGATGCTCGACGCACTCTACGACGTGCGCGACAAGGTGCAGCTCGTCTCGCCGCGGCACGAGCAGACCGCCGGCCACATGGCCGACGGCTATTTCCGCGTGAAGCACCGGCCGGTGGCAACGCTGACGTCGACCGGACCGGGCTCGGCGAACCTGACGATGGCGCTGGCGGTCGCGCAGACCGACTCGTCGGCGCTGCTCGCGATCACGGCCAACGTGCCGACGTCGCAGTTCAACCGCAGCCCGTTCCAGGAGATCAATCGGCACAACCAGGCCGATTTTCCCAATGTCCTCAGGCCCGTGGTGAAGCACAGCTTCCAGCCGTCGCGCGTGGACATGCTGCCGCTGGCGCTGCGGCAGGCGATGACGACGATGACGACCGGGCGCCCGGGGCCGGTGAATCTCGACGTGCCGTACAACGTCTTCCAGGAAGAGGCCGACGTTAACCTGGAGGCGCCCTTCGACGCCTTCAATCCGCGCCGCAGCGGCGCGTCACCTGCCGACGTGAAGACCGCGATGTCGATGCTTGCCGCGGCGCGGCGCCCGGTGATCTTCATCGGTCACGGCGTGACGCTCTCGGAGGCGGCGCGCGAGCTCACCGACCTCGTCCACCGGCTGCGCATCCCGGTGATCAGCTCGCCGAACGGCATGGGCTGCCTCGACATGGAGGATCCGCTGTCGCTCGGCTTCATCGGCCGCAACGGTGCGTATCCGGCCAACCAGGCCGGTCGTCACGCGGATCTCGTCGTCGCGATCGGCGCACGCTTCGACGACCGCTCGGCGTCCTCGTGGCTGCCCGGCTACTCGTGGAATTTCCCGCAGACCAGGCTGATCCACGTCGACGTCGACCACGCCGAGATCGGCCGCAACTATCCGCCCGACCTTGGCATCCTCGCCGACGCCAAGACGTTCCTGCTTCAGCTGTTGGAGCAGTGCGAGCGCGGCGCGCTCAAGGAAGGCCCCGGGCGCGACGAGTGGCACGCGCAGATTGCGAAGTGGCGCGCGGAGTGGGACGAGTACGTCCGCCCGGGCTTCGAGCAGCACGCTAAGCCGATCCGTCCCGAGCGCATCGTCGCCGACTGCCGAGCGGTGCTGCCGGACGACGCGATCATCTCGCTCGACTCGGGCATCCACCACAACTGGTTCATGCAGTTCTGGAAGGCGCGCCGTCCGCAGACGATGCTGAACACGTGGGGCTTCTCGGGCATGGGATTCGGCCCGAGCTCGATCCTCGGCGCCAAGCTTGCAGCACCCGACCGGCCCTGCGTGGCGATCTGCGGCGACGGCGGGTTCACGATGGTGCCGCACGTGCTGTGCACGGCGGTCGAGTACGACATCCCCGTCGTCTGGGTCGTGTGGAACAACTTCGCGTGGGCGGCGATCCGCGACCTGCAGTACGGCTACTTCGACGGGCGCGAGATCGGCACGGCGTTCTACCAGGGCCCGGAGCGCAAGCCGTACAACCCGGACTTCGCGATGTGGGCACGGGCGGCGGGCGTCGAGGGCATGA
>JBKKAZ010000059.1:0-8316 GCA_046714435.1 Casimicrobiaceae bacterium | reverse complement strand
CCGCCTGGTTCGCCTTGATCGCCTCGGCCGCGCGCGTGTAGCCGCCGTCCGCGCCGTCGATGAAATGCAGGTGGTCGTCGCGCACGGCCGAAGGCACGATGCAGGTCATCAGCGCGCTGCCCTGCCGGTGAATGCCGTAGTCGATGAGCCCGTCCGCGGCCGGCCCGCGCAACGCGTCCTCGATGCGCGCAAGCGTGGCGTCGTCGCAATCGATGGTGAGGCGCAGACCGTCGTCGAACTTGCGGAAGTCCGCGTTGCGCACCGTGGTCCGCCGGTAATGGGCGGGATCGAAGCCGAGCACGGTCCAGCCGGTGCGGTTCAGGATCCACTGGTAAAGCGTCGCGACCAGAAGCTTGGCGCGCCTCGCGGCGACGCTTTGCCCCTCGCGGCGGCTCACGCGGGCTTCGAGTTCGAGCCCCTCGGGTGGCCATGCGAGAACTGACCCGTCCACGGGCATCGGATGGCCCTCGCGGGCGAGTCCGCCGACCTGTTCGAGTACGCGACCAATCACCGGTGCCACTGCGGCGAGATCGACCTTTGCGCGTGGCTGCACGATCAGCGACACGATATTGCCGGCACGCGCGGCGACCGGCGACCAGCGGCAGGACAGGCCGGTCAGGTCGGGCCGCGCGTCCTTCGCGGCGGGTGGCACTTTGTTGCGACCTGCCTTCATCGCGGCCGTCGCCCAGGCGACGCCACCGCCTGCGAACATCGCGTAGCCGGCGCCAGGCGTTGCCTGGAATCGCGCCACGCGCACGTCCTCGCCGGCGGCACGGACCTCGGCGACGGGCAGCAGCGCCGCGCGCAGCTCGAGGCCGAGATCGTCGGCGACCATGCGCACCGTGCGCGCGAGGGCGTCCGTTACCGCCGCACGCGCGTCATTCCAAACCGCGAAGGTCGCGCCGTCGCCGCCGAACACGAACGGAAACGGCGCGTGGCCGAGCGTGTTCATCACCGCGCTGATCGCCGTTGCGCCGGCCAGGTTGACCGTCTTGTAGTGCCCCGCTGCGATCGCCTGCGTCGAGTGCACGACGTCGGTGACACCGATCCACCAGTCGTCCGGGAGCGGCCGGTAGTGCTCGGCGTGGGCGACTTCGCCGAAGCGTTCGAACACCGGGAGCCCCGCGTAGAACGCATGGCCGCTGGTGAGAACGGGGTCCGACGGACTCATGCGGGGCAGTGTGCTCCGCATCGTTCGTGTCGCGCAACGCACTTGCCGTCCGGGCACTGCGTGCGTCGCGCGATGGCCGGCGACCGGTCAGCCGGAGGGCGCATGTTTGGCGGGTCGTTAGAATGGCGCCTACGAGCCCCTTGATGCGTCCTGTTGCGATCTTTCGTTTCTCCCCCGGCGATGACCCCGGGCGCTTCGCGCATTGGCTCGATGCGCAGCGGCGGCCGTGGCGGCTGATCGCTCTGCACGCGGGCGAGCCGGTGCCCGCCGATGCGTCGGCGTTTGCCGGCATCGGCATGATGGGCGGTCCGATGAGCGTCAACGACATGCTGCCCTGGGTTGCGCCGATGGAGTCGCTGCTGCGTGACGCCGTCGCGCGCGACGTTCCGGTGATTGGCCACTGCCTGGGCGGCCAACTGCTCGCGAAGGCGCTGGGCGGGCACGTCGAGCCTGCGCGCACCACCGAGATCGGCTGGATCGACGTCGACGTGCCCGATCGCGATGTTGCGCGCGACTGGTTCGGCGGACGCGAACGCTTCACGACGTTCGAGTGGCACTACGAATCATTCACTTTGCCCCCCGGCGGCGTGCGCGTGCTGACCAACCGCTTCAACGAAAACCAGGGCTTCGTGATCGGCGAGCGCCACGTCGGCTTCCAATGCCATGTCGAAATGACCGCCGAGATCGCGAGGCGCTGGGTGTCGCAGTCGCCGGAAGAATTGCCGGACGAGATGACGGCCTCGACGCAGCCCGCCTTCGAGATCCTGCGCGATCTCGAAGGCCGGATCGGCGCGCTCAATGCTGTCGCGGACGCGGTCTACGCGCGCTGGGCGCGCAATCTCGCGCACTGACCCGATGGCCTCGATCCGGGCGTTGTCCGACCTCCTGGTCAACCAGATCGCCGCCGGCGAGGTCGTGGAGCGGCCCGCCGCGGCGTTGAAGGAGCTGATCGAGAACGCGCTCGACGCCGGTGCGACGCAGATCGACATCGATGTCGCCGGGGGCGGCATCAAGCGGCTGCGTGTCGCTGACGACGGCGCGGGCATCGACCGCGAGGACCTTGCGCTGGCCGTCGCGCGTCACGCCACCTCGAAGATCACCCTACCTTCCGACCTCGAGGCGATCGCGACGCTGGGATTCCGCGGCGAGGCGCTGGCGTCGATCGCCGCGGTGTCGCGACTCGCGCTGGCCTCGCGCGCTTCCGGCAAGCCGCACGCGTGGCGCATCGAAGTGGAGGGGGGAACGCTGCAGCCGATCATGCCGGCCGCGCTTGCTTCGGGAACCACGGTAACGGTCGAGGACCTGTTCTTCAACACGCCGGCGCGGCGCAAGTTCCTGAAGAGCGAGCCGACCGAGTGGGGGCATTGCGACGAGGCGTTCCGCCGCCTGGCGCTCGCGCACTGCCGCGTCGGTTTCACCATCCAGCACAATGGCCGCGCGCAGCAGCGCTTGCTTCCGGGCAGCGGTCGCGCGCGCGTCGAGGCGTTGCTGGGGGCTTCGTTCGTCGCCAACGCGGCGATTGTCGACGTGGAGGCGGGAGGCGTCCGGCTCGAGGGATTCGCGGTGCGGCCCGCGTACGCCACGCAGGCGAGCGGCGCCCAGTACCTGTTCGTCAACGGGCGCTTCGTGCGCGATCGCGTGCTCTCGCACGCGCTGCGCGAGGCCTACCGGGACGTGCTGCACCACGATCGTGCGCCTTCCTACGCGCTGTGGCTGGATCTCGATCCCCGCCGCGTCGACGTCAACGTGCACCCGCAGAAGATCGAGGTGCGCTTTCGCGATTCCGGCGCGATCCACCAGTTCGTGCGCCACGCCGTCGAACGCGCGCTGTCGAGCACGGCGCGCGATCAGCCGGCGGTGTCGGCCGCCGAGAAGCTGGGACTCGCCGCGGCGCGGACGCCGCCGCTTGGCGCATTCGGCGCGGGCACGGCGTCGATTGCGTACGGCCCTCCGCGTACCCAGACCGGGCTCGCGCTCGGCGAGAAAGAGCCGTCCGCGTTTTATGCGCGGCTGTTCGGCGGTCGTGAGTCCGCGACGCAGACGCCCGCGCTGCCGCCGACCGGCGACGACCACCCGCTCGGATTCGCGCTCGCGCAGTTGCACGGCGTCTATCTGCTCGCCCAGAATCGCGACGGCCTGGTGCTGGTGGACATGCACGCTGCGCACGAACGCGTCGTCTACGAACGGATGAAGGCGACCCTGCCCACCCGGGTTCCGGTGCAGCCGTTGCTGGTTCCTGCGGCCTTCGCCGCGGAAGCGCTCGACATGGCCACCGCCGAGGAGCAGGCCGACGCGCTCGTGCAACTGGGCTTCGAGATTGCGGCGATCGGGCCGGGTACGTTGGCGGTCCGCGGCGTGCCGGCGCCGCTCGCCGACGCGGATCCGGCCACGCTCGCACGCGCGGTCCTGCACGAGCTGCGCGAGTTCGGCGGCAGTGAAGTGCTCGCCGCGCACGCCGACGCGATCCTCGCGACGATGGCCTGCCATGCCGCGGTGCGCGCCAATCGCAGCCTGACGGTCGCGGAAATGAACGCGCTGCTGCGCGAAATGGAAACCACCGAGCGCGCGGGCCAGTGCAATCACGGGCGGCCGACTTGGTACCAGCTCACGCTCGGCGACTTGGACCGGTTGTTCATGCGCGGCCGATGAGGATGAAGCATGAAGCATGAAGGATGATGCGGCTGGCGCCGCCATGAAGAATGAAGGGCATCTGCGCGGTGCGCGGCGTCACGCCGGTCCTTTCATCTTTCATTCTTCATCGCGCAGCGTCATCTTGCATTGCTTAGCATCATGGTTCCAGCCATCCTGCTGATGGGCCCGACCGCGGCCGGCAAGAGCGCGCTCGCGTTGGCGCTGGCCGAGGCGTTTCGCGGCGAGATCGTCAGCGTCGACTCGGCGCAGGTCTATCGCGGCATGGACGTTGGCACCGCGAAACCCGACGCGACGACGCGCGCCCGCGTAGCGCACCACCTCATCGACGTCGTCGAGCCGACCGAGGCGTATTCAGCCGCGCGCTTCGCGGCCGACGCGCGGGAAGCGATCGCGGCGATTCGTGCCCGCGACCGGGTGCCGATCGTGGCCGGCGGCACGATGCTCTATTTCAAGGCGCTGATCGAAGGCCTGTCGGACCTGCCCGCCGCGAACGCCACCACCAGGGCGGCCATCGACGAGGAAGCCCGGCTGCGCGGCTGGCCCGCGCTGCACGCCGAGCTTGCTGCGGTCGATCCGGCGAGCGCGGCGCGGCTCGATCCCGGTGATCGCCAGCGTATCCAGCGCGCGCTCGAGGTCTGGCGAATGACCGGCACGCCGCTCTCGTCAATGCAGGGGCGGCGTAGCGTCGAAAGTTTGGGACCATCGCTTGCGCTGGCACTGCTGCCGCAGGATCGGTCCCGGTTGCACGAGGCCATCGCACAGCGCTTCGACGCCATGCTCGCGGCTGGGCTTGTCGATGAACTCGCGGCGCTGCGGAAGCGCCATCGGCTCGATCCCGACCTGCCGTCGATGCGCGCGGTTGGCTACCGGCAGGCCTGGCGTTACCTGGACGGCGCGATCGATGCCGGCGGGCTTCGGGCCTCGGGCATCGCGGCGACGCGGCAACTCGCCAAGCGCCAGCTCACCTGGCTGCGATCGATCCGGGCCACGCGCTTCGATCCGTTCGCCGGTGAATCTGCGGACGCAGTGTTGCGCGAGGTCGCCCGCTTTCTGTCGCCCTGACGCTCGCGCTCAGCCCGCGTTCGCGGTCGCGTAGAAGGCGACGCGGTTGCGGCCGAGACGCTTGGCCGCGTACATCGCCGCATCGGCGGCCGCGATCAGCCCGGGCACGTCGTTCGCATCGTCGGGAAAGAAGGCGATCCCGATCGACGCGCCGATATGGACGTCGGCCAGCTTCGGTTGTTGCGGATCGGACAAAGCGGCGAGCAGGCGCTCGCCGAGCGCTGCGAGTTCGCGGCCGTCGCGCGCCCTGGGCGCGGCCAGCGCAAACTCGTCGCCGCCCAGGCGCGCGAGCAGGTCGCCCTCGCGTTTCACCGCGCGGAAACGCTCGGCGATGGCGGCGAGCACCGCATCCCCACGGCGGTGTCCATGGCGATCGTTGACCACCTTGAAGCCGTCGAGGTCGATGTAGAGCAGCGCCATCTCGACGCCGTCGCGGTGCGCCTGCGCGAGTGCGTAGCCCAGCCACTCGAGAAAGAAGCGCCGGTTCGGAAGCATGGTGAGCGGGTCGTGGTTGGCCTCGCGCTCCAGCGACTGGGCGAGCCGCCGGCGCCGCCGCATCTCGGCACGTACCAGCAGCATCGTGCCGATGGTCAGCGCGGTCAGCACGACGCCCGACGCCACGGTGAGGCGGAACGAGCGGCGGGATTCGCGACGGGCCGTGCCGACGGCTTCGGAGGCCGAGGCTGCCAGCAACTCGCGCAGCGCCGACCACGCAGCGAGCGTGTCCGCACCGACGTTGGCAGGCTGCGCCGCCAGCGATTGAACTCGCTCGAGAAGCGCGAGAGCACTCGCGTCGTGCGCGAGCAGGCGGCGCGCTTCGTCCAGAGCCACCGCGCCTCGCTGCGGACTCGAAGGGTCGGCGACGATCGACGCAAGCCGGAGCTCGAGCAACGCGCGATCCGCGGCGATCGCCCGCGCTTCATCGGCAAGTGCGGCCTGCGCATCGCGCGCTTCGCTGCCGCCCCAGACCACCAGGCCGAGCACAAGCAGGGCCCCCGCTACGAGTGCGAGCACCAGCCCCACTTCGCGCGAAATCCCGTGGCGAAAGGCCATCGCGTTGTCCCTAGTGTCCCGAGTCAGAAATTCGTTGTGCAAAAGGGCCAGTTCGCTCCCAGGCATTGTTGCCCCCGTGCGGCAGGTGGACCTACCTCGCCGCACGGGGGCGTCGCGCCTGGAAGCGAACGCGGCCCATTTGCGCGGACGTCACGCAGACAGCCGGCATTATTCAACGAATCCCTGACTCGGGACACTCGTCACCGGCCGCAGCCCGCAGCATAGCGCCGCGGGGAGCGGCTCGCGTATGGTAGGCTTCAAGGCTCCTCCCGCACGCCCCGCCGGAATCGCGATGCACGGCGCCACGCTCTACGACAAGCTGTTCGACAGCCACGTCGTCCGCACCGAGTCGGACGGCACGGCGCTGCTGTACGTCGACCGCCACCTGGTGCACGAGGTGACCAGTCCGCAGGCCTACGAGGGCCTGCGGCTCGCCGGTCGCAAGCCCTGGCGCGTCGGGTCGATCGTCGCCACCGCCGACCACAACACGCCGACCAAGGACTGGCACGCCGGCATCCGCGACCCGATTTCGCGCACCCAGGTCGAGACGCTCGATGCCAACGTGAAGGCGACCGGCGCCAAGGCCTACTTTCCATTCCGCGATCGCCGCCAGGGCATCGTGCACGTGGTCGGCCCGGAGAACGGCGCCACGCTGCCCGGCATGACCGTCGTATGCGGCGACTCGCACACCAGCACCCACGGCGCGTTCGCGGCGCTGGCGTTCGGCATCGGCACCTCCGAGGTCGAGCACGTCCTCGCGACACAGTGCCTGCTGATCAGGAAGGCGAAGTCGATGCTGATCCGCGTGGACGGGCAGCTCAAACAGGGGGTGACCTCGAAAGACCTGGTGCTCGCGATCATCGGCCGCATCGGCACCGCGGGCGGCTCCGGCTACGCGGTGGAGTTCGGCGGCGACGCGATCCGCGGGTTGTCGATGGAAGCGCGCATGACTGTGTGCAACATGGCGATCGAAGCAGGCGCGCGTGCGGGATTGATCGGCGTCGACGACACCACCCTCGACTACCTGCGCGACCGGCCGCTGGCGCCTGCGGGCGCGCTGTGGGACCGCGCGGTCGCGCAATGGCGGCTGCTGGTCAGCGACGAAGGCGCGCGTTACGACGCGACGCAGGTGTTCGACGCATCCGAGGTGACACCGCAGGTGACCTGGGGCACCTCGCCGGAAATGGTCGTGGCGGTCGACGGACGCGTGCCCGATCCGGATAAGGAGCGCGATGCCACACGCCGCGAAGGCATGGTCAGGGCGCTCGAGTACATGGGACTGCAGCCGAACACGCCGATCGTCGCGATCGCGATCGACAAGGTGTTCATCGGCTCGTGCACCAACTCGCGCATCGAGGATCTGCGGCAGGCGGCCGCGGTGCTCCGCGGGCGCAGGGTTGCGGCGAGCATCAAGCTCGCGATGGTCGTGCCCGGTTCCGGGCTGGTGAAAGCTCAAGCCGAGGCCGAGGGGCTCGACCGGGTGTTCCGCGATGCAGGCTTCGAGTGGCGCGAACCGGGCTGCTCGATGTGCCTCGGGATGAACGATGACCGCCTGGAGCCGGGCGAGCGCTGCGCGTCGACGTCGAACCGGAACTTCGAAGGCCGGCAGGGCGCCGGCGGGCGCAGCCACCTGGTGAGTCCCGCGATGGCGGCAGCCGCCGCGATCACGGGGCATTTCGTCGACGTCCGCCGCTTGTTCTCCTGATCGCGACCTCGCGCCAGGCCCCGCAGTCCCTCACCGAGCCGTTTGCACGCGACGCCATGCAACCCTTCGTCCTCCACACCGGACTGGTCGTGCCGATCGATCGCGCCAACGTCGACACTGACGCGATCATCCCCAAGCAATTCCTGAAATCGATCCAGCGTTCGGGCTTCGGCCCCAACCTGTTCGACGCCTGGCGCTACCTCGACCAGGGCGAACCGGGCAGGGATAACACGCGGCGGCCGCTCAACCCGAACTTCGTGCTAAACGAGGCGCGCTATCGTGGCGCCTCGATCCTGATCGCGCGGCGCAATTTCGGCTGCGGCAGTTCGCGCGAGCACGCTCCGTGGGCGCTCGCCGACTACGGCTTTCGCGCGCTGATCGCGCCGTCGTACGGCGACATCTTTTTCAACAATTGCTTCAAGAACGGCCTGCTGCCGATCGTGCTGCCGGATGGCGCCGTCGACCAACTGTTCGACGCCACCAAGGCCTTTCCCGGCTTCCGCCTTTGCATCGACCTCGAGCGCCAGAGCGTCGCGACGCCCGACGGGTCGCTGGCGTTCGGATTCGAGATCGAGCCGTTCCGCAAGTACTGCCTGCAAAACGGGTTCGACGACATCGGACTCACGCTGCAGCACGCCGACGCGATCCGGGAGTTCGAGGCGAAGCGGCTCGG